>JBFGIM010000001.1:0-60834 GCA_041577695.1 Myxococcota bacterium
CTGAACCCGAAGGACGTCGAGACGCTCGAGACCGGCACGCGCATCTACGAGGCGCTGGTGGGCGAGGGCATCGACGCGCTGCTCGACGACCGCGACGAGCGGCCCGGCGTCAAGTTCAAGGACGTCGAGCTGATCGGCATCCCGTGGCGGATCACGATCGGGCGCGCCTTGCCGTTCTCGTCGAGCACGCTGGCGGCGAGCGCCTCGCTGTACTTGGTGCCGAGCTTGAAGATGTGGCCGACTTCGATGGTCTTCTGCACCGCCAGCGGTGCGTCGCACGCGGGACATCCCTCGCCGTCGCGCACCTCGCGAAGGTCGCACCACGCGTCCACCGCGATGTCGCGCTCCACGTCCACGCCGCGCAGGTGGTGGTCGTCGCGGTTGGCGCCGGTGGTCATGGCGCGGCGGCCGCGCAGCGCCTCGTCGGCCAGCACGCGCGGACCGGAGACGCCGACTGCGCCCAGGCTGCCCGCCGATGCGCCCAACGCGGCGCGGATCTCCTCGGCGCCGGCGGGGCGCAGCTCGCGCGCTCCGGTCGCGTCGGCCAGCTTCTGCTCCGAGAGCGGATGGTCGCCGCGCAGCAGCACCAGTGCTGCGGCGCCGTCGAGCACGTAGACCAGGGTCTTGATCTGGCGGTCGGCGGGCGCGCCACCCTCGAAGGCGGCCAGGTCCTCGATGGTGCGGACGCCCGGCGTCGGGAACGCCTCGGGCGCGGCAGCGCCGACGGGGTCCTCCAGCGCCGGCAGCGCGGAGCAGGCCTTCTCCACGTTCGCCGCGTAGCCGCAGGCGGCGCACGAAGCCACCCAGTCCTCGCCGGCGTCGCTCGGCACCATGAACTCGATCGACTCGCTGCCGCCCATCGAGCCCGACGAGGCCTCGACCGCCAGCGGCTCGAGGCCGCAGCGGTCGAAGATGCGCCGGTAGGCCTCGAAGTGCTGCTGGAAGGCGCGGTCGAGTCCGTCCGCGCCCACGTCGAACGAGTAGGAGTCCTTCATGGTGAACTCGCGCACGCGCAGCAGGCCGGACTTGGGCCGGGGCTCGTCGCGGAACTTGTTCTGGAGCTGGAACCAGATCTGCGGCAGCGCCCGGTAGCTGCGGATCTCGGTGGCCAGCGTCGCGAAGATCTCCTCGTGGGTCATGCCCAGGCAGAGCTCGCTCTGGCGCCGGTCGCGCAGGCGGAACATCTCCTCGCCCATCACCTCCCAGCGACCCGAACGCTGCCAGATCTCGGCGGGCTGGAGCGCGGGCAGCCGGAACTCCTGGCCCCCGATCCGCTCCATCTCCTCGCGGACGATGGCTTCGATCTTGCGACACACGCGCCAGCCGAGCGGAAGGATCGAGTAGACCCCCGACATCAGCTGGCGGATCAGGCCGGCGCGCACCAACAGCTTGTGGCTGATCGCTTCGGCGTCGGCCGGATCGTCGCGCAGCGTGGGTATGAAGGCCTGGGACCAGTGCACGGGATGGGGAGGCTAACCCCCGCCGTCCAGCAACGCGAGCACGCCCGCGTAGGTGAGCAGCTCCGTGCGCCCCGCGATCGGTCCGATCTGGAACGAGCCGAAGAGGCCCGCGAACGGCCGTCCGAGCGCCTGGTCCAGGTAGCCGGCCTCGAGTCCTTCGTGGCCGAACAGGCCGAGACCGCGGCCCGCGCAGCTCAAGTAGACCGCCGCCCGGGCGTCGCTGGCGGCGGCGACGTCGAGCGAGCGCTTGAGCTCCTCGCGCGCGAGGTCGGCATCGCGCAAGGCCAGGGTCAGACGCGTTCCGGCCCGCAAAGCCTGGGAAACGGCGAAGGCTCCCCGCTCCTCGTCGAACCCCGACACGTTGCGCACGACGAAGTCGCCGGAGTCGGGCCGCGCCCTGGCGGTGCGCGGCAGCGCGACCAGCAGCCGGCCCGATGCGCGCCGCAGGTCTGCGGCCAGGGGGTCGCGCGCCACCTCCCGATACACGTCGAGAGCCGGGCGGTGGTTCAGCTCGAGCACCCAGTGCCCCTCGCAGCGCGTCGCGATCCAGGGCTCGGTGATGGGGCGACAGCCCTGGGTGACGACCAGGCGCGGTGGCGCCGCACCGCGCAGCACCAGCCCGCTCAGCCCGCCGCGCATGGCGTGCCCGCCGCTCCACTGCGCGGCGGCGCTGCCGCGCCCGAGCACGGCCCCCCCACCGGTGAGCGTGGCCGGCGCCAGCGTGTCGGCCAGGCTGCGAACCAGTCGCGGAGCATCGCACGCCAGCGGATCCACCCAGACCAGTACCAGGTCGTTTGCGTCGGCCGATCCGCCGAGCTGGGCCTCCAGCTCCACGCCCGTCGCGTCTTCGATGCCCGCGAGCTCGGGCATCCAGACCGGCGTCGCCTCGATGCCGTCGAGCGCCAGGACGGCGATGGCGGCGGTCGCCTCCTCCTGGCGCGAGCCGGCCACGACGCCGCCTCCGATCGCTCCGGCGACGGCTGAGGTCCCGAGGATCTCCGTGGCAGTCCGCGCCAGCGACGTGGCCGCGCCCTCGTGGTGGGGAGTCGCAAAGACCAGCGCTGCGTCGGCGCGAGAGCCGCCGCAGGCCTCGAGTGCCGCGGAGGCGGCCTCGACGACCGCAGTGACGGTGTCGGTTGCGGTCGAGAGGGCAGCTCCGGCTCGCAGCATCGGGTGGGAGCATAGGGGTGCCGCAGCACCGGCGAAGCCCACGGGTGCCGACCCGGCGCAAGAGCTGCTCTCGAATGGCACGAAGGGGGTGAAATCACCACTGCCGTTGGGGCGTGGTTCCCTCCGGGCCTGCCTTCGGCTAGCATGCGTCTCTTCGCCGTTTCACCCTCCTCGGCGAGGTGCCTCCCGAAAGAAGCTGGGAAAACCACGCCCCTAGGCCGGGATGGACATTTGGCGGACTACGAGCGCATCGAACATGAGGATGAGCTCAAGGCCCTGGCCAAGGACTTGTTGCGGGAGAAGGTAGTCGCGGTCGATACCGAGGCCGACAGCTTCTACCACTACTTCGACAAGACCTGCTTGGTACAGATCGCCTCGAGCAAAGGGATCTTCCTGGTGGATCCCCTCGCCCTCGGGGGGCCGGCCGAGTTGCGGCCGCTGGCACCCGTGTTCGCGTCGAAGAAGATCCGGAAGGTGTTCCACGCCGCCGAGTACGACCTCTTCGTACTCAAGCGCGACTGTGGCTTCGAGTTCGCCAACCTCTTCGACACCATGATCTCCGCGCAGCTGCTGGGTTATCCCGCCGTCGGACTGGCGGCGCTGGCGAAGCGACACTTCAAAGTGACGCTTCCCAAGGACGAGCAGCGCTCGGACTGGTCGGCGCGTCCGCTGCGCGAGACCCAGATGACCTACGCCGCGGCCGACGTGATCTACCTGATCCGACTGGCGGATGCGCTCGAGGCCGAGCTCGCCGAGCACGACCGGACGGGCTGGGCCCAGGAGGAGTTCGAGACCCTCGTGAAGCGCGAGTGGCCGGCCCGCACCTTCGACGAGCAGGGCTACCTGCGCATCAAGGGCGCCCGAGGGCTCGACCCCACGGCCCTGGGGATCCTGCGCGAGCTGTTCCTGACCTGCGATGCGCGCGCCCGCGAGGTGGACCGGCCCCCGTTCAAGGTGCTTGGGAATCGCGCGTTGATCGAGATCGCCCAGCGCCAGCCCACCTCGATGGCGCAGCTCAGCGAGATCAAGGGCGTGACCGACCTGATCATGCGCCGGCTGGGCCGCGAGATCATGGCGGCGGTGGAACGGGGCGCGAAGAAGCCGCATGGACCGGTCAAGAAGGCCAACGGCACTGGTCGCCGGCGCATGGACCGCCGCACCGAGCGCCGTCTGACCCGACTCAAGCGCTGGCGCTCGGCCCGCGCCAAGGAGCTGTCGATCGATCCCGGTGTGCTGTGCCCCAACAGCGCGCTCGAAGCCATCGCCTGGGCCAAGCCCGGCAAGGTGGCGGAGCTGCGCGAGCTGCCCGAGTTGAAGGGCTGGTTCGCGAAGGAGTTCGGCCGCGAGGTGCTGGAAACCCTCGCCGACGACGAACAGGCCTGAGCGTCGCGCCGGGCGTGTGGATCATCCCCATCGAACAAAGCCCCCCGACCAACCTGGTCGGGGGGCTGTTCGTTCTGGTACCCCGGAGGCCCCGAGAAAGGCGGGGTGCCTGTTTTCTTGGGGGAAAGCGCCTCTTCGTGGGTGCGATCCCGAGGCCTCCGAGATTCCGATCGCGACCGGTGAGCGCGCCCGATGCCACCTGCCGCGATCGATCCAGAACGTCTCCACCGATAGGCAAAAGCAGAGATCGTGCCAGTTCCGGTACGAGCTGGTGGACACCTTCCAACTCCCTGCATTCATGGAGCTTTCCTCGAATCGGGCGGCCGGGCACGACTCTACCCTGGATGCAAACATCGGTGGCAGGTCCTGGTGCCCCGATAATGGGTCCATGACCGTCCCGGGCTACAGGTCATCGATTTCATGAGACTTCTGGCTGCTGCTCCGAATGCCGCCAGAGGCGGCGGTGCAGCCGTTCGCGTCGTCGTGTTGGCGGCGCTCGTGGTGGGCTGCGCGGGCAGCATCGATCGCTCCGACCGCGGCGGCGGGCTGAGCGTCCACGCGGCCTTCGCGGACGCATCGGATCGGGGCTGCGCCTGGTTCGGGGACGCCCGGGGCGACGTGCTCTACTTCGGCCAAGCCGCCTTCTGGCACAGCTTTCGCCGCGGCGGCGGCGATCCGCGCGCACACCTGGAGACGTCCGGTCCCCAGCGGGTGGGGCGCTTCGACCTGGCCCGCGAGCGCTTCCTCGCGCCCCTCGAGGTCGGAGCCGGCAACGCCTCGGGCACGTGGGACGTCTTCGCCCATGCCAACGGACGGGTCTACTTCTCGACCTTCTTCGACCTGGCCGGCTACGTGGAGCCCGCCAGCGGCCGCGCGGTCCGCTTCCCTGCCCTGGGTACGGGTCTGAACGAGCTGGCCGCCGGCCCGGACGGCGACCTGGTGGCGACCCGCTACGCCTCCGAGGGCGGAGGCGGAGGCTCCGTCGTCCACTTTGGTCCGGACGGCGAGCTGCGCGCGGAATTCCGGCTCGCGGACGAGCCCGGCGTGCGGGCGCTGGCCAAGAGCGTGTCCTTCGACCCGGTGCGGCGAACCCTGTGGGTCAACACGGATCGGATCGATGACGCCGGCGAGCCGATCGGTCACGACGCCCGCGTCCTCGAGGTTGGCGGCGGAGCCGAACGACTCCGCATCGACCACCCGGAGCTGCACTTCGTCGACTTCGACGCCCGCGGCCGAGGAGTCTTCGCCTGGCGCGACGGAGCCCGACTGACGCTGCGCCTGGTCGAACCCGGACGGGCCACGGGCGCCGCCGCCGGGCGGGAGATCGTGCTGGACCTCGACTTCGATGCCCGCCACGATTTCGTCCAGGAGGCCCGCGCCACGCCCGACGGTGGCGCCCTGGTCACGCGCTGGAGCGGCGTGGTCCAGCGGGTCGACCCGAGCGGTGCGGTGCATCGCGTGGACCTGCCGCGAGACGGCGACGGTGGCCTCTACTACAGCGCCTTCCTCCGGGCCGGCCGCGTCTGCGCCACCTACTGCGCGGGGATCCGCATCGTCTGCGCTCCATCGCCGTAGCCACGGCTCAGGGCGCAGAGATGGTGTTATGCTCCAGCGCCGTGTTCGCCCAGCGCCGCCGCCAGATGCTCGAACTCATGGAGCCCGACTCGGTGGCGCTGCTGCTGGGTGCTCGACTCGCCCTCCGGTCGCGCGACACGCACTATCCGTTCCGGCAGGACAGCGACTTCCATTACCTGACCGGGTTCGACCATCCCCACGCCGCCGCGCTCCTCCGCACCGACGGCGGCCCCCCGTTCACGCTCTTCGTCGAGCCGCGCGACCGCGACGCGGAGATCTGGACCGGCTACCGGCCCGGCGTCGAAGGGGCGGTCGCGGACTTCGGTGCCGACGCGGCGCACCCCATCGAAGAGCTGGTGGCGCGATTGCCCGAATTCCTCGAGCGCGCCCGCCACGTCTACCACGTGTTGGGGCGCGACGCGGCGATCGACGCCCGGCTCAGCGAATCCATCGAAGACGCCCGGCTGCGATCGCGCACCGGCGTGATCGCGCCGGGCGCCGTGCTCGACCCGCGCGTGGCGCTGCACGAGATGCGGCTGCACAAGGAGCCGGAAGAGATCGACCTGATGCGGCGGGCGGCGGAGATCAGCCGCGAGGCCCACGAAGCGGCCGCGCGCCAGGCACACCAGGGAGCCCACGAGTACGAGCTCCAGGCGACGCTCGACTACGAGTTCCGGCGCCGCGGCGCCTGGGGCCCCGCCTACGCTTCGATCGTCGGCGGCGGCGCCAACGCCACCGTGTTGCACTACATCGCCAACGACCAGCCCCTGCGCGACGGCGACCTCGTCCTGATCGACGCCGGCTGCGAGGTGGCGGGCTACGCCTCCGACGTGACCCGCACCTATCCCGTGGGCGGCGTGTTCACCGGGCCCGCGCGCGATCTCTACCAGGTGGTGCTCGACGCCCAGGCCGACGCACTCGATCTGGCCCGGCCCGGCGCCACCCTCGAAGACATCCACCAGGCTGCACTGCGGCGGCTGGTGCAGGGCATGGTCGCCCTCGGACTGCTGTCCGGCGACGTCGACGAGATCGTCCGCGACGGTCGCTACCGGCGCTACTACATGCACCGCACCTCGCACTGGTTGGGGCTCGACGTCCACGACGTGGGTGACTACTCGAAGGGCGGCAAGCCGCGCCCGCTCGAGCCCGGCATGGTCTTCACCGTGGAGCCCGGCCTCTACGTCCCAGCCTCGGACGAGGAAGCGCCGGAGCGGTTCCGCGGCATCGGCATCCGCATCGAGGACGACGTCGTCGTCACCGAGGACGGACACGAGAATCTCAGTGCGTCGATCCCGAAGCGGATCGACGCCCTCGAAGCCCTGGTCCGCTCCGGACGCTGACAGAGAGGAACGCCAGCCGTCATGCCCGACATCGAATCCCTGCTCGACGAGAAGCGCATCTTCAAGCCGTCGCCCGAATTCGCTCGTGGAGCCAACTGGTCTCGCAGCACGGTGAAGCAGCTGCGCGAGGCCGGCGAGAAGAACCCGCAGCGTTTCTGGGCCCGCATGGCCCGCGAGAATCTCACCTGGTTCACGCCCTGGAAGAAGGTCCTCGACTGGAAGCCCCCGTTCGCCAAGTGGTTCGTCGGCGGCAAGCTCAACGTCTCCTACAACTGCATCGATCGCCACCTCGAGGGCGAGAACGCCTGGCGCCGCAACAAGGCCGCCATCATCTGGGAGGGCGAGCCCGGCGACAGTCGTGTGATCACCTACGGCGAGCTGCACCGGGAAGTGTGCCGGTTCGCCAACGTGTTGAAGAGCCTGGGGGTCAAGAAGGGCGATCGCGTCGCGCTCTACATGCCGATGATCCCCGAGCTCGCGATCGCCACGCTGGCCTGCGCGCGCATCGGCGCGCCGCACAGCGTGGTGTTCGGCGGCTTCTCGGCCGAGTCGCTGCGCGATCGCATCAACGATGCCGGAGCCAAGGTCGTCGTGACCGCCGACGGCGGCTACCGCCGCGGCAGCCCGTTCTCGCTGAAGCCCGCGGTGGACGAGGCCGTGGATGGCGCGCCGGGCGTCGAGCACGTCGTCGTGGTGCGCCGCACCGGCGAGAAGACGGCGATGAAGTCCGGCCGGGACCAGTGGTGGCACGATCTCATCGAGGGTGCGAGTGCCAAGTGCGCGCCGGCCAAACTCGACTCGGAGCACCCGCTCTTCATCCTCTACACCAGCGGGACGACCGGCAAGCCCAAGGGGATCCTCCACACCACCGGCGGCTACCTGACCCACGTCACCACGACCGCCCGCGCGATCTTCGACCTGAAGGACGAGGACGTCTACTGGTGCACGGCGGACGTGGGCTGGATCACCGGCCACTCCTACGTGATCTACGGCATCCTGGCCAACGGCGCGACCTCGTTGATGTACGAAGGTGTGCCCACCCATCCGGGCCCGGACCGCTGGTGGTCGATCATCGAGAAGTGGGGCGTGACCATCCTCTACACCGCGCCCACCGCAATCCGGACCTTCATCCGGCTGGGCGACGAGCATCCCAAGAGCCGCGACCTCTCTTCGTTGCGGCTGCTCGGCACGGTCGGCGAACCGATCAACCCGGAAGCCTGGATGTGGTACCACCGCGTGATCGGCGGCGGGCGCTGTCCGATCGTCGACACCTGGTGGCAGACCGAGACCGGCGGAATCATGATCACGCCGCTTCCGGCCGCGGTGAACACCGTACCCGGTTCGGCCACGCTGCCCTTTCCCGGCATCGAGGCGGCCATCCTCTCCGAGGAGGGCGCGCCGGTGCGTCCGCCCCAGGGCGGTTACCTGGCGATCCTCAAGCCATGGCCGGGCATGCTGCGCGGCATCTGGGGCGACCCCAAACGCTACCGCGAGACCTATTGGGGCAAGTGGAAGAACACGTACTTCGCCGGCGACGGCGCCCACCGCGATCGGCGCGGCTACTTCTGGGTCCTGGGCCGGGTGTACAACGTGATGAACGTCTCGGGCCACCGGATCGGAACCATGGAGGTCGAGAGCGCCATCGTCTCCCATCCCAAGGTCGCCGAGGCAGCGGTGGTGGGTCGACCCGACGAGATCACCGGCACCGCGCTCGTCGCCTTCGTCACGCCGCTCCGCGGCACGAATGCCGACGACGAGCTGGCGAAGAGCGTTCGCGCCCAGGTCGCGCGCGAGATCGGCGCCATCGCCAAGCCAGCCGAGGTGCGCTTCACCGATGCCCTGCCCAAGACGCGCTCGGGCAAGATCATGCGCCGTCTCCTGCGCGACATCGCGGCGGGCGTGGCGGAGGTGGGCGATACCAGCACGCTGGAAGATTACAGCGTGCTGGCCCGGCTTCGCGCCAGCGACGAGTGAGCCGACCCGAACAGGGGTGCTAATGTCCGCGCGCCCGGTTTCGACCGCGGCGCCGCGGCCTCTTCCATGGAGTCGAAAACATGACCCCCCATATCTTCCGATCGATCCGAACCGCCGCGCTTGCCACGGCGATCGCGCTGCCCCTGGGCTGTGGCGGCGACGACCTCGAGGAGCAGCTCGAACGCGCCAGCCACGCGGTGAGCGAATCTCGCGCCCAGCTCGAGGAGTCGCGCAAGGCGGTGCTCGACAAGGAGAATGCCGTCACCGAGGCGAAGGCGAAGCTGGACGCGGCGCGCGCCGAGCTCCAGGAAGCCCGCACCGAGCTGGCCGAGGACGAGCGTGCCTTGGCCCAGGCGGAGGAACGCATCTACAGCGGTGACACCGACGCCCTGCTGTTCCGCGCGGTGCAGCAGCGGCTGCTGGAGGACGGCTCGCTGAAGGGCACGGCCGTATCCGCCCAGGTGGCGCGGGGACGCGTGACCCTGCGCGGACAGGTCGCCAGCGAGCGGCTCCGCAAGCGCGCCCTCGAGGTGGCCAGCGAGACCCCGGGCGTGGTCGAAGTGATCGACGAGATCTCGGTGCGCGCGCCCGCGGCCAAGCCGGAGCCCGCCGCCAGCGCCGAGGGCGAGGCCTCCTAGCGACGAACCTGCCCTAGGCCTCGAGCGAGGGCGGGTTGCTCGAGCGTTGTCCCACGAACCAGTCGCCCCCTTCGCTCCGCGTGAGCAGCCCTGCCTCGCCGAGACCGGGTCGATCGGGCTCGGGCTTCTCGCCAGTCAGCCGCTGCTGGATGGCGCGGACGACTCCCTTGTGCGCGACCACCAGGGCGCCGGTGACCCCGCTGGCGAGCAGCCGCTCCAAACCGCGCTCGACGCGCGCCCGGAAGTCGGCGCGCAGCTCACCGCCCGGGAACTCGAAGCTCTCGCTGCCACTGCGCCACTCCGCGTAGAGCACCGGGTCCGCGGCTTCGATCTCCGCCGGGGTCAAGCCCTCCCAGCGCCCGAAGTGGATCTCCCGGAAGTCGGGCTCGATCTGGATCGGGGCCTCGCCCACCAGCACCGCCGCGGACTGCCAGGCTCGCCGTTTGGGGCTCGAGGCCACGCAGTCGAGCACCTGTCCCGACAGCGCCGCGCGAGCGGCGCGCATCTGCTCGCGACCTTCGGGCGAGAGCTCGGGATCTCCGCTCCCGATCATGCGCTCGCTCGAGCGCCCGTTGCTCTCGCCGTGACGCACCAGGACGAGGCGGCGTAGCTCAGACATCGACCATCCTCCAGCTGGAAAGAAGGGGCGATCATCGGGAACGGGCGTCGCCGCGTCAACGCGCGGCGGGTGTTACAATGCCGCGGCCCCCCGGTTCCACGATGCGATGTTCCGTGCGCGATCTCGCGAATCCCGCGCCGGCGCCGCCAAGGAAGGATCTCGCCGCATGTCCGTTCGGGGGCTCGTCCTGTTGCTCTTTGCGCTGGGAGCGCTGCTGGTCGGCGCCGGGGCCGTGTTCCGCTGCGAGGGAGACCCGCCCCGCGTCGAGGCTCCGGAAGCCTGGCTGGTGGGACGCGCGCCGCGCCCGCTCGTGTTGGAGTTGAGCGACGAGGGCAGCGGCCTGCGCCAGGCCCGGGTCGTGCTCGTCCATGCCAAGGGAGAGACGGCCCTGGAAGCGCGCGACTTCCCTGGGGGCCCCATCCCCTTCCTGGATCCGACGATCGCGCGCGAGACGCTCGAGGTGACGGTAGATGCGAAGGCGCTCGACCTCGAGGAGGGCGATGCGCGCTTGCGGGTGATCGCCCGCGATTGGAGCTGGAACGATCTGCTGCGGGGCAACCTGGCCAGCGTCGAGATCCCGGTGACCATCGATCTGCGCCCGCCGCGCCTGCGGGCGAGTGCCGGCCTGACCTACGTCAAGCCCGGCGGTGCCGGCCTGCTGGTCTACGAAGTGCTGGAGGAGACGAGCCGGGACGGTGTCCAGGTGGGCGAGCGCTTCTTCCCCGGCGCGCCGATCGGCCCGGGCGACCCGCGCCGCGCCGCCCTGTTCGCCATCCCGGTGGACGCGGACCCCGACATCGAGGTGCGGCTGGTAGCCGAAGATCGGGCGGGGAACCAGACGTCCTCGGGAGCGGGTGTGCGGGTGCAGGAGCGGAGCTTCCCGGACGAGCCGATCCGACTCTCGCAACGCTTTCTCGACGGCAAGGCCACGCGGCTGGCGGAGGCCGTGGGCGTGGAGGCCTCCGATCCGATCGCGGCCTTCCAGGAGGTCAACACGCGGATCCGCGCGCGCGACGAGGCCCGCATCGGGGAGCTGCTGGCCGGCGCGGAGCCCGAGCGTCTCTTCGAGGGGCGCTTCGAGCAATGGGCCAACTCGAAGGTCACCAGTCGCTTCGCGGAGCGCCGCAGCTATCTCGTCGATGGCGAGATCGTGTCGCGCGCCGTCCACTACGGCTACGACCTCGCTTCCACGGCCGGGGCTCCGGTCACCGCTGCGAACCGCGGGCGGGTACTCTTCGCCGGCGACCTCGGGATCTACGGTCAGTGCGTCATCCTCGACCACGGGATGGGCCTCGCCTCGCTCTACGGCCACCTGTCGAGCCTGACGGTGGCCGAGGGCGACCCGGTCGAGAAGCGCCAGACCCTGGGCACCTCGGGCGACACCGGGCTCGCCGGTGGCGACCATCTGCACTTCGCCATCCTGGTGCACGGCGTCTATGTGGACCCGATCGAATGGTGGGACGCCAAGTGGGTGAGCGATCACGTCGAGTCCCGGCTGGCCACCCCCGCGCCGTAGAAGTCGCGGTGGACGCCCGCCTGCGCGGGCGCCTGGTGCGCCGCTACAAGCGCTTCCTCGCCGACGTGCAGTTGGCGGACGGCCGCGTCGTCACGGTGCACTGCCCCGATCCCGGCAGCATGCGAGGCTGCGCGCGAGCCGGTGCCGCCGTGCGCTGCTCCACCCACGTCGACCCCCGTCGAAAGCTGCGCCACACCCTGGAGATGATCCGCGCGGGACGCGTCTGGGTCGGCGTCCACACCGCGCGCGCCAACGCACTGGCGGCCGCGGCACTCGACGCGGGCGCGCTGGCACCGTTGGCCGGCTACGCCGAGGTGCGCCGCGAGGTGACCCCGGCCGCCGGCTCGCATCCGGACGTGCGCTCGCGTCTGGACTTCCGGCTCGAGGGGCACCCGGGCGACGGGCGGCCGCTCTGGCTCGAGGTGAAGAGCGTGACCCTGGCGAAGGGACGGGCGGGGCGTTTCCCGGACAGCATCACCGAGCGCGGCCGACGCCACGCCGAGCTGCTGACCCGGCTGCGACGCCGCGGCGCGCGCGCGGCCCTGCTCTTCGTGGTGCAGCGCAGCGATTGCGACTGGATCGAGCCCGCCGACGATCTCGATCCCGCCTACGGCCGCGCGCTGCGCGCCGCCGCGGACGCGGGCGTCGAACTCTATGGGATGGGCATCTCGGTGTCGGCGACGCGACTCGCCTTCACCCGGCTGCTGCCGGTCCGTCTGTGAGCTAACCCCTTCGGCAGGTTCTCGTGCCCACTCCCACCGCGCGACAGCTCCGCCCCGCCCTGCTCCGCTGGTACCGGCGCCATCGGCGCGACCTGCCCTGGCGCAGGACGCGGGATCCGTATGCGATCTGGATCTCCGAGGCGATGCTCCAGCAGACCCGGGTCGAGACGGTGGTACCCTACTACGAACGGTTCCTGGCCCGCTTCCCGGACGTGCGTGCGCTGGCCACCGCCGACCTGGACGAGGTGCTCGGATCCTGGTCGGGGCTCGGCTACTACTCGCGCGCCCGCAACCTGAAGCGCGCGGCGGAGCAGCTGGTGGAGCGGTTCGGCGGCTGCCTGCCCGACGACCCCGAGCAGCTGCGTTCGCTTCCCGGGATCGGCCGCTATACCGCGGGCGCGGTGGCCTCGATCGCCTTCGACCGCCCGGCGCCGGTGGTGGACGGGAACGTGGCGCGAGTGCTCTCGCGGATCCTGGGGATCCGCGATCCACTCGAGGCTTCCGACGAGCGTCTCTGGAGCGAGGCCGCCGCACTGGTGCGCGGGGCCCATCCCGGAGACCTGAACCAGGCGCTCATGGAGCTCGGCGCGCAGGTCTGCGTACCGCATTCGCCCCGTTGCAACGTCTGCCCAGTCGCCCGCCACTGCGACGCGCGGGCACGGGGCGACGCCGAACACCTTCCGATCCGCGTGCCGAAGGCGGACGCGCGCAGGGTGTACGCGGTCGCCGGGCTGGTCGAGCGCGGCGGCCGGCTGCTGGCGGTGAGGCGCCCCGAGAACGGCCTGCTGGGCGGCCTGTGGGAGCTGCCGGGCGCCGAGGTGGGAGCGCGCGCGGCCGGTGCCCCGGCCCTGGTGCGCGCCCTGAAGGAACGGGTGGGGCTCGAGGTGGAGACGGTCGAGACGGCCGGTTCGCTCGAGCACGTCTTCACCCACCGCCGGCTCCAGCTGCGGGTGTTCCGCTGCCGGGCGAAGCCCGGCCGGGTGCGGCGGTCCGACTACACCGGCCATCGCTGGGTTACGGCGCGGGCCTTCGCCGCCCTGCCGTTGGGAGCGCTGGGGCTTCGGAGCCTCGAGCTGGCGCTGCGGGCGGACCGGCGCGACGGCAGCCGGCGCGCATCGAAAGCAGGGGCCCCGGCATCGCCGCCGGCCTGAGAGCGGTATCCTCCGCCGCGTGGCAAGCCATTCCGGTCAGATCTTTCGTGTGACCACCTTCGGCGAATCCCACGGCGGCGGCGTCGGCGTGGTGATCGACGGCTGCCCGCCGCGACTTCCGCTCGCGGTGGAGGAGATCCAGCGCGATCTCGATCGCCGGCGGCCCGGCCAGAGTGCATTGACGACCCCGCGCCAGGAGCTGGACAGGGCCGAGATCCTCTCGGGAGTCTTCGAGGGAGAGACGCTGGGGACACCCCTGGCCGTGCTGGTGCGCAACCAGGACGCGCGCCCCTCCGCCTACGAACACCTGCGCGAGGTATACCGGCCCTCCCACGCCGACTGGACCTACGAGGCCAAGTACGGCACGCGCAACTGGCAGGGCGGTGGGCGCGCCAGCGCCCGCGAGACCATCGGGCGCGTCGCCGCCGGCGCCGTGGCGCGCAAGCTGCTGGCGGTCCGCTGCGGCGTCGAGGTGCTGGCCTGGGTCAGCCGGGTGCACGAGATCGAGGCCAAGGTCGATGCCGCCGACGTCTCGCTCGAAGCGGTGGACGCCAACCCGGTTCGCTGCCCCGACGCCGAGGCGGCGGCGGAGATGGAGCGGATCATCCACGGGGCGCGGGAACGGGGCGACTCGCTGGGCGGAGTCGTGGAGTGTGTGGCCCGTAATGTCCCCGCGGGACTAGGAGAGCCGGTCTTCGACAAGCTCGAGGCCGATCTGGCCAAGGGCCTCATGTCCCTGCCGGCTTCCAAGGGCTTCGAGATCGGGAGCGGCTTCGCCGGCACCTTCCTGACCGGCCTCGAGCACAACGATCCCTTCGCACCGGGCCCCGACGGCAGACCTCGAACCACCAGCAATCGCTCCGGTGGAGTCCAGGGCGGCATCAGCAACGGGGAAGACCTGCGGGTCCGGGTGGCCTTCAAGCCAACGGCCACCATCCGGCTGGCCCAGGACACGGTGGATCGAAAGGGCCAGGCCGTCACCCTGGAGGCCCAGGGTCGCCACGATCCCTGCGTGCTGCCCCGGGCGGTGCCCATGGTGGAGGCGATGGTGCTCCTCGTGCTTGCAGATCACTGGATGCGCCAGCAGGCCCTGGCGGCGGGCGCTGGAGGTCCGGGCTGAGCTCAGGGGGCCTCTTTCGAGGGGATCGCGCCCCGCAAATCCTTGCGGAGGCTTTCGCGAAATTCCACAGCGGTGGTAGAATTATGGATAGCCGTTACGGCAATCCTCGCGTCTCGCGATGGAAGCCGATCGGCAGCTCTTCGAACAAGATGCCGACCCCTATCGTCTGTGAGGTGCGACACAGGGCGCTGGCACGGGCATTGCCTATAGAGAGTCCGTCACCACGGCGGGATAGACCCGACGGGGCCAGCGAGCCAGCGATGATTCGAGGAGAGACGGTGGCGCAACGATCGATCCAGACTCGAGCCTGGCCTCGTACCCGGATTGCCCGGCCGCCTTTCGAAACCGATCTGGGGCTATGCCCCCAGGGGAATCTGGAGGGTTCTGGGCCCGTGAGAACCCCCGCAGGGTGCTTCCAGCCGGGGAATATTGCTCCCCCGACACCTTGCTCTGGCTACGGACACTATTGCCCTTAGAAGGCAACCGCTGGGATGGCCCCGGCGGGGACAACAATGAAGAGGTAACGACAATGCTTCTGCAGAAGATCAAGAGCTTCGTCCGCGAAGAGGACGGTATGGAGATGGTGGAGTGGGCGATCGTGGGCGTGGTCTTCGCCCTGGCCGCCGCGCTGTTCTGGGCCGACCTCGGCACCGCGATCGACAGTGCCCTCGGCAACATCGAGGACTGCGTCACCGACTCGAGCAACTGCCCGTAGGACGGAGCTGAGTCGTGAAGCTCGCTCTGGCAAACACCGGTACGGACGGAGACGTCCCGACGGAAGCCGCGGCCTCGCTGCCGCGCTCCGCGGGACGCCTCGTCCATACCCACGCCATCTCTGTGGGGATTGCGCTGGTGCTGTCCGCGGGCTTCGTTCTCACGGGATGGGAAGCACCGCTGCCCGCCCTCGGGTGGGCGGCGGTCTTCCTATTCCTGGCCGTCGAGCAGGACGTGCGCGGGATGCGGATCCCGAACCTGCTGACCTTTCCGGCCCTGGGGATCGCCCTGGGGTTGGGTTTCTTGAACGGCGGTTTGGGGGGACTTCAAACCGCCGTTCTCGGTGCTGGGGCCGCCTTCGCGGTTCTCTTCGTTCCCTATTGCATCGGCTGGCTCGGCGCCGGTGATGCCAAGGCCGTGATGGTCCTGGGGGCGCTTTGGGGATCGGAGCTGCTGTTTCCAGTGCTATGGTGGATGATTCTTATGGGGGGGTTGTTTGCCGTTGCCCTCCTCGTCGTTCAGGGCGGGATGCTGGATCTGCTTCGTCGATGGTGGAGCAGCCTCAAGCTGTCGGTGCTGACGCGCCGCCCGACGTACGTGGCTCCGGCTGCAGATTCGACCGCAGCCCGGGGCTTGCCGTTCGCAGTTGCGATGGCTCTCGGGGCAACGGCCTTTCACCTTTGGGGCATGCCATGGAATTGAAGATGCTTTTCTCGCGTAGGGCGCGGCGACGCAGCGGTATGGCGATGTTCGAGTTCCTGATCGTCCTCCCCGTACTCCTGATGTTGCTCTTCGCCACGATCGAGTTCGGTGTGGTGCTGGCGCGCTGGCAGACCCTCAGCAACGCGGCCCGGGAAGGAGCTCGCTACGGCGCCGTCTTCCGCGATACCTGTACCCCGGCGTTGCTCGATCTGGCGATCCAGTTCGTGGTCCAGGGCTACGCCCAGAGTGCGGGGATCAATCCGACCACGGTGAACGTCGCCGTGACGGGATCCTGCAACACGGGCCCCAATGCGATCACCCGCGTCACGGTGACACATACCTACAACTTCCAGGTGCTCGGCGGCTTCACGGATTTCGTGAGCCCGGCGATCGACCTGCGTGCTGAATCCGCAATGCGCAACGAGCGCCAGAACACCTTCTTCTAGGACCGAGGGAGACCATGCGAAACCGAAGGGCGTTTCTCTTCTTTGCACTGGCCGTGGTGCTCGGCATTGCCGCCGCACTCGCGGCGCAGCGTGTGATCGAATCCCGGACACCCGTCCGGGTCGACGAGACGCTGGCCATTCGCAACGTGGTGGTGGCGCGCACGGACGTTCCCGTGGGCACCGCGCTCAACGCGAACCAGCTCACCACCGTGGAGTGGCCCGAGAAATACGCGCCGAAGGACGGCTACGCGAGTCCTTCGGATCTGAACGGCCGCGTGCTGCGACGCGCCGTCAGCGCCGGCGAGACCGTGCTCGAATCGATGCTGCTGCCGGCGGGCTCCCAGGCCGGCCTGGCTCCGGTGATCAGCGAGGAGAAGCGCGCCATCTCGGTGAAGGTGGACCAGGTGATCGGCGTGGCCGGCTTCGTGCGACCGGGGGCCCGGGTGGACGTGCTCGCGACCCTGAACCGCACGGACTACGACTCGAAGGCCTACTCCAAGCTGTTCCTACAGGACATCCCGGTCCTGGCCATCGACCAGCAGATGGAGGAGGCCGACAACGGCAAGCCCGAGCTCGTCAACGTGGTGACCCTCGAGGTGAACCCCGAACAGGCCGAGAAGCTGATCTACAGCGCCCACGAGGGGCGGCTGCAGCTGGCCCTGCGCAACCCGGGCGACGGTGAGGTGGTCGTGACCCAGAGTGCCGGCGTGGCCGACATCTTCGGGCGCCGGAAGGCCCGCCGCACGGGTGGCGGCGGTCGCGCCGTCACGAACGTCGAGGTCCTCCGGGGCGCCGACCGATCCGTCAACAGCTTCTGAGTCCCTCCTCGGAACCGAACTCGCAACCAGGGGATCACCGCGATGAACTGCCAAGACGCGCCGACTCTCGACGACAAGCCTTCCCGGGCCCGGGCGGGCCAGGTGGCCGCCGCCCTGCTGGGAGCCCTGATGCTCCTGGCCGGCGCCCCCGACGCCCGGGCGATGGACGGATCGGTCCTACAGCTGAGCGCGGCCGCTTCGGCCGAAGACGCGGTACGCCAGGTTCGGATGGAGCGGAACAAGTCGAAATTCATCAAGACCGACTACCGGGTGAAGCGGGTGTCGGTGGGCGATCCCAGCATCGTGGACGTCCTGGTGCTCAGCCCCCGGGAGATCCAGCTGGTTCCCAAGGCCATCGGCGCCACCAACGTGGTGCTCTGGGACCCCCAGGGGCAGCCCCAGGCGGCCCTCGAGATCTCCGTCGGCAGCACCTTCTCCCACGTGGAGGCCGATCTGCGGCGCGTGCTGGGCAGCCCGGACATCCGCGTCGATTCCGCGGGCAATTCGGTGGTGCTCACCGGCAGCGTGTCGAGCACCCTGGCCGCCGAGCAGGCCCTGACCATCACGCGGGCGGTGGTGAACGCGGGCTCCGGCAAGGGCAGGAACAAGAAGAAGCAGGACACCGAGGTGATCAACCTGCTCGAGATCGGCGGCGGCCAGCAGGTGATGATCGAGGTGACCCTGGCCGAGATGTCGCGCTCGCTGCGGCGCGAGATCGGCACCAACATCGCCGGGCTGATCGGCGACGATGTCCAGTTCTTCAGCTTCGTCGACACGCTCCTCACCCCGAACGCGTTCGAGTTCGGCGGCGGTGTCAACACCAGCGGTATCGATCTCGCGGATGCGGTCAATCTCTTCGGGCAGTTCTCGGCGGGCTCCGGCATCTATTCGGTCGCCATCAAGGCCCTCAAGGAGAACGGCATCGGCAAGATCCTCGCCGAGCCGACCCTGATCGCACGGAGCGGTGAAGAGGCGAGCTTCCTGGCCGGTGGCGAGATCCCGATCCCGGTCGTCCAGAGCGGCAACTCCGATGCCGTCACGATCGAGTTCAAGGAGTTCGGCGTGGGCGTGGCGTTCACCCCGACGGTGCTCAGCGAGGAGCGCATCCACCTGGAGGTGGCGCCCGAGGTGAGCGAGCCCGACTTCACCTTCGGCACCCAGTCGGGCGGCACCCGTGTCCCCGGCTTCCTGACGCGCCGCGCCTCGACGAGCATCGAGCTGGGCGACGGCGAGACCTTCGCCATCGCGGGCCTGCTGAGCGACCGGGTCACCGAGGCCGCCGCCAAGTACCCGATCCTCGGCGAGATCCCGATCCTCGGCATGCTGTTCCGGAGCGTTCAGTTCCAGAAGGAGCAGACCGAGCTGGTGATCCTGGTGACACCGCGGCTGGTGACGCCGGTCAACCCAGGCGACATGCAGCTCCCGACCGACTACTTCATCGAGCCCAACGAGTTCGAGTTCTACCTGATGGGCTGGCTCGAAGGCGCGGCCGAGAAGGAGTCCGAGTCCAGCGCCAGCTCCGCCCGGGTGGAGCCCCCGATCGGCTTGATCGGCGACGCAGGCCACCTGGTCGGCACGTCGCCCGAAGGAGAGACCCGATGAAGCGCCTCACGACTGCTATTCTGATAGGGGCGCTCAGCGCTCTGGGCTGCGGTGCTCTCGATGGCCCGCAGGGCGTGGCCGAGAACTGGGGCACCGCCGTACATGCGGACCAGAGCCAGCAGATTGCCAATCCGTCCGCCGGCGAGTGGGACGGAGAGGCTCCGATGGTCCTGGATGGCGTGACCGGCGAGCAGGTCATGCAGAACTATCGGAAGACCGAGGAAAAGCGGCAGACCACGACCACGCCGGTGGACTTCGAAACGCTCGACACGAACTGATCGTCGGGGGATCGCTCTAGGGGGGAGGAGGAACGAGATGGAAGCTCTTGAGCAGCGACAGACGCAGCAACACCGCCGCACCCGTGGCACCAGCATGCTCACCACCCTTTTCGCATTGGGGGCGCTCCTGGCAGCGGCCGCCTTTGCCATGGATGCCGGGTCGATCTGGTTGGCCCGCACCCAGCTCCAGGCTGCCGTCGATGCCGCGGCGCTGGCGGCGGCCCAGGAGATGATCGACCTCGATTCCCAGACGGTGGACAAGCCCAGCGCCCAGGCAGCGGCCTTCACGCTGGGGATGGCCAACGGGGCGTTCCACGCCGCGTCGATCGGGATCGACGTCTCGAGGATGGAGTTCGGCCAGTGGAACTTCCCGGATCCGACGCTGGGCGAGACCAAGGGCACGCTGGACACCAGCGTGGACCAGGACGACCCCAACGTGATCACCGGGGTGCGGGTCTACGCGGATCTGGGCATGGGCGGCTTCAACAGCCCGATCCCGGCGCTGCTCGGTCGGGTGCTCGGCAACGACACCTATGACATCGCGGCCCAGGCCACCGGGTTCCTCGGCTTCGAGGGCGGGGCGCTCGCCAAGCAGCTGGTGATCCCGATTGCCGTCGACTGCTGCAAGATGGGCGGCTCGTCCTGCACCAAGGGCTACTGCGCCGACGAAGAGCCGCAGCCCCCGAACCCCTGCTCGCTGGAATTCCCGCAGACCGAGGGCGAGAACACGGTGAGCTGCATCATCTCGCAGCCCACGGCCGACCAGGTCGGCTGCTGGACCGAGCTCAGCACCACGGACCAGGCCACCAACACGTCGGGCATCCGCGACGTCATCCAGGGCGGCGGCGTGGAGCTCAGCACCGACGACTCGATCTACGTCACCAACGGCACCAACGCGGCCGTGCTCGACACGCTGAAGGACAAGTTCGACGCGGAGGGCAAGGACCGCTACGAGCCGATTGAAGGCACCGACTCCTGGGTGCGAGCGCTGCCCGTGGTCGAGTGCCAGTCCCACGAGCTCAAGCTCGATCACTGCGCCAAGAGCACCCCCAAGCGGGTGGTGGGCTTCATCTGCTTCGAGATGCGCGAGGTCAAGAAGACCCCGGAGCACGTGGTGCGCGGCCGCTTCCTGTGCCCCAACAACGACTTCGACCGCGAGCTGATCGAGACTGAATGCGACCTGGCCGACGACGGCAGCGGGCTCAACTTCGGCATCCGGGTGAGCAAGCCGGTCCTGGTCGACTGAGAGGAGACGTGTGCCCGTGTCGCAGCTGAGCTTCCTCATCTACTCCGACCGACCCGGCTTTGCCGAAACGGCGCGCGAGCGGTTGTCGGCGACCGGTCACGCGGAAGTCTCGGCGGTCCTCGCGGACCTGGACGAGCTGCGTGGCGCGGTGCGCGCGCGGCGCCCCGACGCCATCTTCGCCGACCTGGGCCTCGATCCCGAGGGCGTGCTCGACGCGCTTGAGCAGCTGCCGGCCCCGCGGCCGATGCTGCTCGTGGCCGGCCCCCAGCAGGACAGCACGCTGATCCTGCGGGCGATGCGGCTGGGCGCCAAGGAGTACTTCCCGGCCGATCCGGGCGAGCAGGAGCTGCGCGCGGCAATCGACCGGATGGTGTTGGAGCACAAGCCCGCGCTGACCTCCGAAAGGCCGGCGCCCCTGGTCGCGGTGATGGGCACCAAGGGCGGCGTGGGCGCCACCTTCGTCGCCTGCCAGCTCGCCGCCTCGCTCCAGAGCCAGGGCGGCCGCACGGTGGTGGTGGATCTCAACCTGCCACTGGGCGACGTGGCGCTGCACCTGGACGTGCAGCCCAGCTACACGCTGGCTCACGTGGCCAACGACGCCGAGCTCGACGCGACGTCGCTGCGCTCGATCCTCCAGCCCCATCGCTGCGGTCTCAGCATCCTGGCGGCTCCCACCGAGGTGGAAGAGGCCGAGCAGATCAAGGCCGACCACGTGGACCGGGTGCTGCGCATCCTGCGCCAGGAGTACGACTGGGTCGTGGTGGACGTCTCGCGGAGCTGGAGCGAAGCGAGCATCCATACCCTCGACCTGGCCGACGTGATCCTGCTGGTCACCCTGATGGACGTGCCCACGCTGAGCCACGCGCGCCAGCACCTGGGTGTGCTCCAGCGGCTCGGCTACGGCGGCTCGAAGACCCGCCTGGTGGCCAACCGCTACGAGAAGGGCGGCGCCATCAGCGAGCGAGACTACGTCGGCTTCCTGGCCCGCGAGCCCGACTTCCACATCCCGAACGACTACCAGACGGCCGCGCTCAGCATCAACCAGGGCAAGCTGGTTTCCGAGGTATCGCGCAAGTGCGCGCTGCAGGCGGCTTTCAGCTCCCTGGCAGATTCCACACGCGAGTGGTGCGGAGTCGAGGCAGCCGAGACCGAGACCGGCGGGGGTCTCACCAAGCGAATCCGCAGAATCTTCAGCAAGGGAGATGCCGATGGCTCTCATTGAACGACTCCGCCGCGACAAGGCCGCCGAGAAGGACGCAGCAGACAAGAGCAAGGCAGCCAAGGGCGAGGCGAACGCCGCCGTATCGAGCCGTGCCCGCGACGCCGGGCCGGAGGCCGCCTACCAGGAGCTCAAGTCGCTGGTCCACAACCGGCTCTTCGAGCTGATCGACCTGACCCGTCTGGGCAAGGTGAGCGAGGAACGCGTGCGCGAGGACGTGGCCGTGGCCACGCGCCGCGTGCTCGAGGAGAAGCAGGTGCTGCTCACCCTCGAGGAACGCGAGCTTCTGGTCAGCCAGATCCAGGACGAGGTATTCGGCCTCGGTCCGCTGGAGCCGCTGCTGGCCGACCCCAACGTGGCCGACATCCTGGTGAACGGGCACAAGGACATCTACGTCGAGCGCTTCGGCCGCATCGAGAAGACGGTCGCCCGCTTCAAGGACGACGCGCACCTGATGCGCATCGTCGAGAAGATCGTCTCGAGCGTGGGTCGGCGCATCGACGAGACCACGCCGCTGGTGGACGCCCGTCTCAAGGACGGCTCGCGCGTCAACGTGATCGTCCCGCCGCTGGCCCTGGACGGCCCGAGCATGTCGATCCGGCGCTTCGGCAGCGACCCGCTCCGAATCGAAGACCTGCTCGAGCTGGGCAGCATCACCCCGGCGGTCTCCACCCTGCTCGAGGGATGCATCAAGGCGCGTCTGAACATGCTGATCTCGGGCGGCACCGGCTCGGGCAAGACGACGCTCCTCAACGCCGTCTCGGCCTTCGTACCGCCCACCGAGCGGATCGTGACCATCGAGGATTCCGCCGAGCTCCAGCTCAAGCAGGATCACGTGGTCCGCCTCGAGACGCGCCCGGCCAACATCGAGGGCAAGGGCCGTATCACCCAGCGCGAGCTGGTGATCAACAGCCTGCGCATGCGACCCGATCGCATCATCGTCGGTGAGGTCCGCGGCGGCGAAGCGCTGGACATGCTCCAGGCGATGAACACGGGCCACGACGGCTCGCTCACCACCATCCACGCCAACACGCCGCGCGACGCGCTGGCCCGTGTCGAGACGATGGTGGCGATGGCCGGAATGGACCTGCCGCAGCGGGCGGTGCGCAACCAGATCGCCTCGGCGATCGAGGTGGTTGCCCAGCTCGCCCGCCTCTCCGACGGCCGCCGCCGACTGATCAGTCTCCAGGAGATCACCGGCATGGAAGGCGAGGTGGTCACCATGCAGGAGATCTTCACCTTCCGGCGCCGCGGCGTGGACGCGGACGGCTCGGTCTTGGGCGAGGTGGTTCCCACCGGCATCCGGCCCCGCTTCGCCGATAAGCTGCGGCTGGCAGGCGTCACCCTGCCGGAGGACATCTTCGAGCCCAAGGCGGCCTAGCTCGAACCCCCCAACGGCCTACAACGGAGCGGCTCTCCCATGACCATGTTCCTGTACGTTGCAGTCTTCGTAGCCACGGTGCTCGCGCTCGAGGGGATCTACCTGCTCTTCATCGCGGGCCGTGCCGACCAGGCCACGGTCAAGCGGCGGCTCGGCACGTTGGCGTCGCGCTTCCAGGCCGGCGCCGCCGAGAGCTCGATCCTGCGGCGCGACGAGGCCGCGGGCGCCCTCGAGGACCTGGTCGACATCATCCCGGGTGGGAGCAACCTGGGGCTCCACCTGTACCGCGCGGGGCTCACCATCTCACCGCCGCGCTTCGTGCTGCTGAGTGGAGCGATGGGCCTGGCCGCCTGGCTGCTCGCCTCGGTGTTCCTGAACGATCCGGTCCGCTCCCTGCCCTTCCTGGCGGCGGCTGCGCTGCCGACGATCCAGATGCTGCGCCTGGAGCGAAAGCGCATGAACGCCTTCGAGGCGCAGTTTCCTGGCGCGCTCGAGCTGCTGACGCGGGCGCTGCGCGCCGGCAACTCGCTGACCTTCGGCCTGCAGATGGCGGGCGAGGAGCTGCCCGACCCGGTGGGCACCGAGTTCCAGCAGGTGGCCGAAGAGATCAAGCTGGGCAAGAGCGTGCGCGCCTCGCTGGACAACCTCCAATACCGGATCAACGTGCCGGACCTGCCCTTCTTCGTGACCGCGGTGTCGATCCAGACCACCACCGGCGGCAACCTGGCCGAGATCCTGGACAACCTCGGCTACGTGATCCGCGAGCGCTTCAAGCTGTACGGCAAGGTGCGGGCCCTCACTGCCATGGGGCGAGCCTCCGCCAACCTGCTGGCGGTCTGGCCGCTGGTCATGGTCGGGGCACTCTACGCGGTGAACCCCAAGTACATCGAGCCGCTCTGGACTTCGGAGTCCGGTCCCTACATGGCCCTCACGGCCTTCATCCTGGTGGTGATCGGGTACTTCGTCTGCCGGCGCATGGCCAAGATCAAGGTTTGAGGAGAGCAGCTCCATGACCCTCGTAGTACTTCTCATCGTCGCCACGTCGCTCTTCGTCGGGCTGGGCCTCATCAGCCTGCAATTTCGCACCGCGGAGCGCCGCCGCCTGGAACGGCTGGTGGACGGCACCAGCGTGCCGGCCAGCACCCGCGAAGGCGACGACGAGGACTCGTTGCTGACCCGTGACGACCGCGGGGTGATGAACCGCCTGCTCGCTTCCTTTGCCGGACGAACGGCCGCCGACGCCGAACGAAACCGGCCGATCCACGACCGTCTGATCCGCGCCGGCTACCGCAAGCCCTCGGCGGTGGTCAACTACATGGGCAGCCGCATCCTGCTGGCGCTGCTGCTGCCGATGATCGCGGTACCGATCGTGTCGAACATGCAGCTTTCGCAGATGCGGCAGATCGCCTTCGTGCTCGGCGCGTCGCTGCTCGGCTACATGTTCCCCAGCTATTGGGTGACGAAGCGCGAGCAGAAGCGGCAAGAGCAGATCATCCTGGGCTTGCCGGACGCCCTGGACCTGATGATCGTGTGCGTCGAGGCGGGCCTCGGGATCAACGCGAGCCTGGCGCGCGTGGCCAACGAGTTCGCGCTCTCCAATCCGGTGCTCAGCGCCGAGTTCGAGCTGGTCACCCTGGAGACCCGCGCCGGCAAGCGGACCACCGAGGCGCTGCGCGGGCTCGCCCGCCGCACCGGCGTCAGCGACGTCAGCTCGCTGGTGGCGATGCTCGTCCAGACCGAGCGATTCGGTACCAATCTGGCGGACACCCTGCGCATCCAGGCCGACTCCATGCGCGTCCAGCGCATGCAGCGAGCCGAGGAGCAGGCCCAGAAAGCCCCCCTGAAGATGCTCTTCCCGATGGTCATCATCTTCGTCGCCACGCTGCTGGTGACGATCGGACCGGGTATGATGCAGATGTTCCAGTTCTTCCAGGGCGATCGGTAGCCCGAAGGACGGGTCCGACACGGGGGGGGGTCATGCGACGTGCGCGCTCGTCGCGGGCGGTGGCGTCTTGTCTGCTGCTCGCGCTTCCCATGGCCTCGATCGGCTGCGCCCTGTTCAGCGACGGGCCCTCCGAGAACGAGAAGGCCATCGTCGAGAGCCACAAGCAGTTCCAGCAGATCCTGGAGCGGCAACGGGCCCAGAGTGCCATCCGGGATCAGCAGGAAAAGGAAGAGCCCAAGACCGTTCCCCAGCTGCTCCTGGAAGGGGACCGGAACCGGGCCGCCGGTCGCCCCGAGCAGGCCATCTACTCCTACTACCAGGCCTATCGCCGCGATCCCGAGCTGCCGGAACCCATCGAGCGCATCGCCTACGTGCACCTGGCATCGGACCCGAGCCGCGCCGAGGCGCTCTTCGGTTCGCTGGTGACGAAGCACCCGAATCGCGCGTCGGCGCTCGCCGGCCTGGCACTCGCCGAGATGAGCCTCGACAAGGACGACCTGGCCGTCGAGCACGCCGAGCGGGCGGTGGCAGTCGCGCCGGAGTCGGCCCAGGCGCACGCGGCGCTCGGGATGATCCAGGACCGGCTGGGCCAGCACGAGGTGGCCCAGGTCACGCTGGGCCGGGCGCACCAGCTCAATCCGCGCGATCCCGCCATCCTCAACAACCTGGGCGTCGCATACCTTCTCGGCGGTGACCTCGAGCGCGCCGAGCACACGCTCCGCCAGGGCATCCTGATGGCGCCCAAGGACAAGGCGCTGCGCAACGACCTGGGGCTGGTCCTGGCTCGCCAGGGACGGTACGAAGAGGCCCTGGAGCAGTTCCGGAAGGGCGGCGGCGAGCAGGCTGCCCAGAACAACCTCGGCTACGCCTACCACCTGTCGGGCCGCTACGAGGACGCCATACGCCACTACGAGAAGGCGTTGCTGGTAGGCGGCGATCAGCAGGTGACGGTGCTTCGCAACCTGCGCGCCGCGGTCGCCTCGCTGGGCCCGACTCATCCGCTGGTCGACGAGGTGGATCTGATGCCGCTGGGCGCCTTCGGCAGCGTCGTGGTGGACTCCTCGGGCGAAGGCGAGGAAGCCACTTCCGCCGGCGACGGGGACGGCGGAGCTGTGCCGCTGGTGCTTCCGGTGGTGAGGGAGTTCTCCCTGGCCGAGGAGCGCGCCGGCGATGACATCGAGCCGGCCGAGGACGACGACTCCGAGGCCGCCGCGGATCCCGACGGAGAGGAGCCGGAGGACGCTCCCGATCCCGCCGAATCCGAGCCCGAGGAGGACCCGGATTCGGCGCTGGCCGCGGCCGACGAGTCGGCCGAGGACGACGCTGTGGATGGCTCCGATCCCGGCGAGCAGACGGCGCCCGCACCCATCGCCGCACCGAATCCGCCCAGCCCGGAAGATCCGCCCGCGGCAGTCGCGCCCTAGGCGCAGATCACCGGCAACTGACGGGACCCCATCGCGCCACCCGGCGAATACCACGGGCGCGTCGAGCGGGCGTTGACGCGCGCGATCTTCCCGGTGTATGGGTATTCCGCTGGATGGGTGTGCGGCGAGTGATCCGTTGGGGAAGCGCTCCGCGCGCGGGCCGTCTGCGCCTCACGGCGCCCATTGCGGAGGCTTGATGGGATTTGCGCGCCCCGGTCGCTCGTTCGCCCGGATCTGCCTGGCTGCGATTGCTCTGTTGTCGATGGGATCGCAGTGCGGCAAGACGCCGAAGATCAACATCCTCTCCCCAGCCCACGGCGACTTCAGCACCGCCGCCAGCGTGATCGTGAGCGGCGAGATCAAGAACATCAACATCCCCAATGCCGAAGTCCGGGTGAACGGGGTCGTCGTCCCCGTCGCCGGCGACGGCACATGGTCGCAGTCGGTGACCCTGGATGCGGTGGAGATCGTGACGCCCGTCGTCGCGGAGCTGTTCCGGGTGAGCACCGGCGAGCGGGTGGCCAGCAGGCGCATCGTGGTGCTGGCCAGCGACTCGGTGGTGGACGGCGACTTCTCGCTGGAGAGCGTGGCGCTCCGCCTCACCGACGACGGGCTCGACCAGGTCGAGCCGCTGATCCAGAGCATGGTGAACCTGGACGTGGCGAGCCTGCTGCCGGTGGGTACCCAGGTGATCAACGACTTCTGCGCGATCGACGGCGGCTTCCTGGGCTGCCTGGGCAGTGTCGACGTCTTCGTTGCCAACCCGCCGGCGACGATCTCGGGATTCGATCTCGGGATCGACTCCCAGACGGACTTCGTCGACGGCGACATCGACATCTTCGACGTCCGCGTGGATCTGGACATCAACGGCTCCGGGCTCGCCCCCAGCTGCGGGCTTCGCATCACGGCGAACCAGACCGACATCGACGGCGATTACTTCCTGGTGCCGGACGGCGTGGACCCGACCTCGATCGACGTGAACCTGAACGGCAGCCCCTCGGTGGGCTTCACCGGCTTCGACCAGGAGTTCACCATCGGCCTCTGTGACTTCCCCCTGATCGGCAGCCTGGTGCAGCTGATCATCGGCAATGTGCAGCCGATCGTCCTCAGCGGTCTCCAGAACTTCCTCTCCGACCCCGACGGCGCGGGACCCCTCGACTCTCCGATCGCCGACGCCATCGAGGTCGCACTGGCCGACATCTCCATTGCGGGACCCATCGGCGAGGGACTGGCGGTTTCGCTCGAGGCGCCACTCTTCGATGTGGTGGAGGACACGAACGGCATCACCCTGGCTTCGGACACCCGGATCCAGTCGGTCGTCGGGACCGGCCCGGGCGAGTGCACGCCGCCGGCGAACGCGCCCGAACTGACCGCTTCGTATCACGTGGACGAGGTCTTCCCCAGCTTCGGGGCCACCACACCGGTGTCGGCGCTGCCCTACGACCTGGGACTCTGCATCTCGACCTCGGCGTTCAACCAGCTCTTGAAGTCACAGGTCGAGTGCGGGCTGCTCCAGACCTCGATCACGGAGCTCGACTTCGGCACGGGTCCGATTCCGGTGACGGCCGGAAGCCTGGCGCTCTTCGTGCCCGAGTTCAGCCAGTTCGATCCGAACATGCTGCTGCGGATCGATCTGACGCCCACCCTGGCGGCGTTCATCACCGGCAATCTCGGCCCGGCATCGGAGCTGGCCGAGATCCGCATGCCGCATTACGCGATCGACGTCATCATCGACAACGGCACCGAGGAGAAGCTGCTTGGCGGCGCCATCGACTTCCGCGCCGGGCTCGACCTGACCTTCGACGATCTGACCGGCTCGCTGGTCGCTTCGATCGGCTCGGTGGTGTCGCAGGACATCACCGTCGCGATCCTGGAGAATCCGGTGGGCACCAACGAGGCGACGCTGGGCGTGGTGCTGCCCGTCGTACTGGCCCTGGTGCTGCCGGATCTGGGCGCGGGAATCGGCGAGTTCCCGCTTCCGGAGTTCCTGGGGCTACAGCTCCAGGGCGTCGAGGTGTCGCGCAACGGCGAGTTCTTGTCGCTCTTCGCCGATCTGACGCCGGTTCCCTGACGCGGTCTGCCCACCCGATCAGGGCAGCAGGACGAAGCCGGAAATCGCAGCGACGGCGCCAGCCAGGAGAGCAAGGGTGGCGAGCAGCGCGTGGGCGTCGAGCGGCCGTCCCCGCCCCCGCTCGAGCCGGCGTCCCAGGATGCCGGTCGCGACGAAGAGCAGCAGCGCTGCGCTCCCCGCCACGGCGTGTGCCGTACCGAAGGGGTCGCGCCCGCGCAACCAGAACATCGAGAGGGGCCCGGCGGCGAAGCCGACCAGCGCCATCACCACCGCTGGCTTGGCCAGACGCAGATGTCGCTGCAGGGCCCCGCGTTCGCGGCGGGCGTTCCGGCGGCGCGCGTTCCGCATGCGAAGCCCGCTGCGCAGGGCTGCGCCCGCCAGCGTCAGGGTCGCCACCATCCAGATCGGGTGGACGTAGGCCAGCGCGCGCAACAGTGCGTCGTCGGAGCTCGGGTCCCTCACTCCACCCTGTGGATCGCTTCGGCGGGCAACCGCCCCAGCAGGGAGTCCAGCGCCCGCTGGACGTAGCCGGCGTCGCGCGACTCGAGCGTCAGCATCACGTGGAACTCCTGCTCTCCGATGCGAGGATACGAGCCGAGCATGAGCTCCGGAAACTCGACCAGCAGATCGTTGAGCGCGGGCGCGATGTCGCTCTCCCGCTGTCGCACGTAGACGCGCTTGAGCACGAAGGGAATGCCGCGGAAGCGCTGCCGGATCGAATCGAACTTCTTGCGCAGCAGCTCGGGGATGCCGGGAAAGATGTGGACGTTCTCCACCACGACCACCGGAAACCAGAGATCGCCGGCGTCCACGAGCTTCGCGCCGCTCGGCACCTGGGCCATCTTGAGCTGGCTCTCGTTGGGCGCTGTGCCCTGCGCCCGTTCGATGCGCGCGGCGATCGATTCGTTGAGCTCGAGCTTGAGACCAAATGCGTGGGCCACACCGTCCATGGTCAGGTCGTCGTGGGTCGGCCCGACGCCTCCCGAGGTGAAGACCCAGTCGTATGCGTCGCTGAGCTCACGAACGGTGTCGCCGATGGTCTCGATGACGTCCGGAATCACGACGACCCGGTCCACCTCGACGCCCAGATGGCGGAGCTCGCGACACAGGTAGGGCGAGTTGGTGTCGACCACCTTGCCCGAGAGGATCTCGTTGCCGATGATGGTGATCCCGGCCTTGGACATGGGGCGCAGGATAGCTCGCCGCCACTCCGATTGGTGGCCGGGCGAGGCTGGCGTATGCTCTCGCCGTGCATCGGATCTGCTTTCAGCCCTCGGGCCTGACGTTGCGGGTGCCCGCGGGGATTACGGTGCTCGAGGCGGCGCAGCGCGGCGGTCTTCCGATTGCGCGGGCCTGTGGAGCTTCGGGCCTCTGCTCCCGCTGCGCCGTACGCGTGAGCGGGCCGAACACGAGCCTCTCCGCCGAGGACGCCCGCGAAGTCGCCGTCAAGCGGCGCAACCACTTGGACAGCGAAGTGCGGCTGGCGTGCCAGGCGCGGGTGGCGGGCGATGTCGAGGTCACCGCGTCCTACTGGTGAACCGAGCGGCCCTCCGCGGGGCTGCGAGGACGCTCCGCGCGCCGTCCTGTTGGTCGACCATGGCAGTCGCCGCGCCGAAGCCAACGCGGTGCTCGATCGGGTGGCGGAACGCGTGCGGCGGCGGCGCCCCGGGTGGATCGTCCACGCGGCGCACATGGAGCTGGCACCTCCCACCCTCGCCGAAGCCTTCGACGCCTGCGTAGCCGAGGGCGCCACCGAGATCGTGGTGCATCCCTACTTCCTGGCGCCGGGCCGCCACAGCACCGATGACATCCCGCGCCTCGTCCGCGAGGCGTCGCGCCGCTACCCGGACGTGCGCGTGCGTATCAGCGAACCCCTCGGCCTCCACGACCGCGTGGTCGATGCGGTGCTCGATCGGGTCGAGCGCGCGTGATCGACCGGGCCGTCGGGCTCTTTCCACTCTGGGCAGTGCTGGCAGCCGCGGCCGGGATCCTGTGGCCGGCACCGCTGACTTCGCTGCGCGAGAACATCCCGCTCCTGCTGGCGCTCATCATGTTGGGCATGGGCATGACGCTTCGCGCCGACGATTTCGCGCGGGTGGTGCGGCGCAGCGGGGTGATCGCACTCGGTGCGGTACTCCAGTTCGGTTTGATGCCGCTGCTCGGCTGGACCCTGGCGATCCTCTTCGATCTCCCCGACGAGCTGGCGGTCGGCGTGGTATTGGTGGGCGCCTGCCCGGGCGGCACCGCATCGAACCTGGTCTGCTTCCTGGCGCGCGGCGACGTGGCCCTTTCGATCTCGCTCACCGCCGTCTCGACCCTGCTGGCGGTGGTGGCGACCCCCGCCCTCACCTGGCTCTACGTCGGGCAACGGGTCCCGGTTCCGGCGGGCGACATGCTGGTCGACATCGCCACCATCGTGATCCTTCCGGTGGTGGTGGGTGTCGCGGCGAATACCTGGTGGGGAGCGCGCCTGCGACCGGCACTGCGCATCTTCCCGCTGCTCTCGGTCACCGCGATCGCGGTGATCATCGCCATCGTGGTGGCCCTCAACCGGGAGCGGGTCGACGCCTCGCTCGCCATGCTCGGCGCTGTGGTGGTGATGCACAACCTGCTGGGACTGGCGGCGGGCTACCTCGGAGCCCGCTTCGCGCGGCGCTCCGAGATCGAGGCGCGCACGCTGGCAATCGAGGTCGGCATGCAGAACTCGGGACTGGCCGTGGCGCTGGCGACGAACTTCTTCGGCGCGGCGGCTGCGCTGCCGGGAGCCCTCTTCAGCGTGTGGCACAATCTGTCGGGCGCGGCCGCTGCAACCTGGTGGGCGCGAATCGGAGCTGGCCGGTCCGCCGGTGCATGATGCGGCGCCGCGGAAGGAGAAGCGAGGGCGCCCTGTCGCGACTGGATCGGGTCAGCGCAACATCCGCTCCACCGCGCGGAGCTGGGCGTCGAAGGCCGGCTCGCGCGGACCGGTGGCCCGTGCGCGCTCCAACCATTCGCGGGCCTCGTCGGCGCGCCCGAGCCGCGCATACACTCGAGCCAACGAGAGGGAGAAGCCGGGCGGCGGCTCTCCTTCGAGCTGCGCGAGCAACGCCAGGTACGTGGTCAACGCCTCCTGCTGGCGCCCCTGCTGCTCCAGCGCCATCCCCAGACACGACTGGATGCCGGGGAGGTCCGCGATGGCGGGCGCTTCGGTACGGAGCCGCGTGACACGCCGCACCGCATCCTGCGGACGACCCGACGCCAGGGCGTTGTTGCAGGACAGCTCGTGCAGCCCGACTTCGTTGACGTAGCTGGCCCGCGCCGGAGAGCCGGGCGTCACGGCGGCGGTGAGCCGCGCCAGGTGTTCGGCCGCTTGCGGATAGCGCTGGCTCAGGAAGTACGTCTTCGCCAGGTGATAGCGACCCTCGCGAAAGTCCGGATCGCGGGCGAGGTCGCGCTCGAAGAGGATCTCGGTCGAGCGCCAGTCGGGCAGCCGCACCCAGGTCCGCTGGGCGAGGACGAGCACCAGGGCGGCACCGAGCACCGCGAAGCCGGCGCTGCGGGCACGGGCCGGAAGCGCGCGCAGCGCCAGCGGCAACAGGTCGGCGACCAGCAGCGCGGCGCCGAACACCGAGAGGAAGAGGTAGCGCTCGGCCCGCGCGTGGAGCTGGGGCGTCAGGTTGGCCGAAGGAAGGAAGGCGATCCAGATCCACGCGAGCCCCAGCGCGGCCGCGGTGCGCCCGGCTCTCAGCAGCGCCACCCAGGCCACCAGCGAGAACAGTGCGAGCGCGAGCCCGAGCCACAGCATCGGATCGGCGAGCGACGTCACCACGCGCACTGCATCGCTCGTGTTGGAATGCAGCGGCGCAAACAGCCAGCCCAGGCTCTGGGGCCAGGACGCGATGGCGCTGGCCCAATGGCTGGTGGGTGCATTGCCGATCCAAGCGTGCGCCGGCTGTGTGGCGCCCAGCACCGCCGGCCGCCAGACCGCGACGTAGAGGCCGGCGGCGGCGGCCTGGACGCCCGCGAGCATCAGGCCCCGCCGCAGGCGGGCGCGGCGCGCAGCGCCCGCGCTCTCGAGAGCGGCGCCGACGGTCGCCGCCACCAGCAGCACCGGAGCCACCACCCCTTTCTCCTTGGCCAGCCACGCGAGTACAGCGGCGAGCGCGGCGACGACAGCGGCCGCGGCGCCCCCTGAGCGGACGAAACGGAGCCCGAGCCATACGCTCGCGATCACGAAGAGAGCGGACAGCGGTTCCGCTACGCCCGAGATCCAGGCGTAGGCCTCGACTCCCACCGGATGCGCCGCCGTCAGGGCCGCCGCCAGTAGCGCCGCTGGAACGCTCCCGAGCACGTCGCGCGCGAAGAGCGCGAACACGGTGCAGAGCGCCACGCCCAGGAAGAGCGACCACAACCGGTAGTAGCGCGGCGTCGGCCCCACGACTCGGTGGATGGCGGTGGCGGCGACGATCTGGAGCGGGCGGTAGTACGGGTTCGAGCCAGGCGTGGCGTAGCCGGGGGACTGGTGCAGCGGGCGGTCGAACGCGGCAATCAACGGCTGGTCCACGAGCACGATCTCGCGATCGCCTATCTCGCGCTGATCCATCCAGACCAGCTCGTAGTCGAGTGCGCGGACGTAGAGTCCCAGCAGCAGCAACGCGGGCAACAACAGCGCAGACCAGCGCAACATCTCAAGCGTCTCCGGCGCGATCCGAACGCGCCTCGCGCAGGACTCCCAGGTACCAGGCGCGCAAGCCAGGGTGCGCCAGCGGGACCAGGATTGCCGCGGCCAGCACGGCGGTCGCAATCCAGAAGCGTGGCGTCCCGAACGCGAGCAGGGTCGATCCGAACAGGGAATAGGCGAAGGCGCGCAGCGGCGCCGTCAGCGCCACCGCCAGCACGAAGGCCGACAGCGCCACGGCCGTCAGTCCGGCGCCGAGATGGACAGGCGTCATGGCGCCCGCGGGGTGTCCGGTCATGAGTGCCACCAGCATCGGCCCCGCCGGCTGGGCGCGCCGCTCGATGGACGCGAAGGACGAGCCGAGCCGGCGCCGCAGCCACCGGTTGGCCACCTCGCGGGCAAGCCCGTACTGCACCAGCGCCGAGAGCAGGATGCCGAGGCTTCCCAGCAACGTGCCCTGCCACACGCCGAAGAGCACGCCGCCCGCCGACAGCAGCAGGGCCGAGGGCATCAGCAGGAACTGGCGGAAGGTCACCATGCCGACGAAGCCGGCCGGCGCCCGCCAGCCCAGCTGCGTGACCGCCGCCTGTACCCCGGCCGGCGTGAGGTCGAGGTTCATCCGCTCGCGCACCAGGTCGCCGACGAAGAAGAGCCCAGCCACCAGCACGATCCAGGGGAGTAGGCGGCGCATGACCGGCGAGGATAGCCCGCCGCGAGGCCTGCCGGACTCAGCACTCCAGAAGTGCCCGGCAGGCGGTCACGGCCGATCGCACGAAGCGATCGGTCCGTTCGCGCTGCGCTTCGGCTCCGGCAGTGGCGACCAGGGCATCACCCTCCAGGACTGCACCGAACCAGCCCTCGCGATGCCAGTGACCGCCTCCGTCGAGCGGTCCGGGCCTGGGCGACTCCGGGTAGGGATAGGGCGTCACGTACCAGTAGGGCTCGGGATAGGAACCGTCGCCGGGCGTCATGCCGACACCCACCGTACGGCCGGGAGCGAGCTCGATCAGCGTGGCGATGTCGAAGTGATGGGGCCAGCATCGCACCGTGGAGGCGCCGGGCGTGGCTTCGACCAGCCGCTCGAGCAGTGCGGCGGAATTGGCGTACCAGCGCGACAGCTCCGCCGCCGCAGCGGCGTCGAGACGCAGTGGCTCTCCCGCCGACAGCGGGTGCTCGGGCGGCTCGTTCGGGGTGCGCGTCAGCGAGCCGTCCGAGGCCAGACCCAGGTGCGCCAGCTGGGACGCCGCCCACCGGTAGCCGTCCTCCAGGGTGCGTCCGTCCAGCGGAAACTCGTGGGTCTTGCCGTCTTCGGCCACCACCAGGAGCCCGGCGTCGGCCAGCCGCAGCCCGACGCGGGCCAGGACACCGCGCGATCGCAACTCGCGGACCAGGGCACCCAGCTCGTGGGACCACGCCAGGTTGGTGTGGCTGTCGTCGTCGGCCGCCGGGTTCAGCGTCCGCCCCGCATCGGCGGGGATCTGGGCGCCCCAGTGAAGCGCGAGCCGTGTGTCGACCAAGGAGTGGGGCGGGGGCTTCCCGAGCGCCTGCCAGTTGGGATCGGCTGTCATGCTCTCTCCCGGTTCCGCCCCCTTCGACGCCGACGACGACCCTTCGGTTACGGGCCTCCGTCGTCCTCGTAGCGGGCCGCCATCCCCTTCCAGCGCGCCCAGGCCGAGACCGCGCCGCCCACCGAGAACAGGGCGCCCGCCACCAGCAACCGAACGTAGAGATCGGGGTCCCGCAGGCGCTCCGCGCCCGCTCCGCTCAGCAGCTCGACGACCGCGATCACCGCCGCCGCCATGGGCAGGCCGCGGAGCACGCCGCGGCTCACCAGGTACGGAACCAAGCCCCCCTGGCGGATCCGTTCCCAACGCTCGCGGCCGGGATCGATCTTGGCGGGCCCGGTCACGGCGATCCCGGTGCCAGCCGGAACCAGTGGAGCGCAGCCACGACCAGGGCGTGATCGATGGCCCCCTCGCGCAGGCGCCGGTCGAGATCGGCCTGCGGTACCAGCTCGACCACGGTCTCTTCGTTGGATTGGGGTTCCACCTCGCCGACCTTCTCGACGCCGCGCGCCCAATAGCTGTGGACGCGGTTGCCGAACAGGGCCGGGTTCGGGTTGACCCGGCCGATCGGCTCCCACTCGCCGCCGGCGTAGCCGGTCTCCTCACGCAGCTCGCGCCGGCCGGCCTCGAGCGGCGACTCACCCGGGTCCACGATGCCCCCGGGAATCTCCAGCGTCACCGAGCCCTCGCCGTGGCGGAACTGCCGGACCATCACGATCTCGCCCTCGGCAGTCACCGGGACCACGTTCACCCACTCCTCGGCGTCGATGCAGAAGAACGGGTGCACGTCGCCCGTGCGGGGCGAAACGGCCAGGGTGCGGCGCACGCGGAACACGGCGCAGTCGTGCAGGGGCTGGCTCTCTAGAACCGTCCATTTCGGGGGGCGCCTCATCGCGATGAGGCTAGCCCAGGCCGCATTCACGGCGCGATGCGATCCTGCTAGTGTCCGCCACGCCATGGCCGGCTCCGACGCCCCCCTCCGCCGCGTCAGCGCTCCGCGACACTTCCAGATGGTTCTCCTCGCCGTCCTCGTGGGTGTCACCGGCGCGTTCGGTGCCATCCTGTTCCGCTTCCTGATCCAGCTGTTCCAGGAGGCCTTCTTCGGCGGGGCCCCCTTCTGGGAAGGGCTCGCCAACGGCGCCCTGGTGCTGGGCGAAGAAGATCCGATCGCCCTGGGGCAGAGCCTGCCCTGGTGGCGTCGGCTGATCGCGCCGGCCCTGGGCGGTCTGGTCGTGGGACCGCTGGTCTACTACCTGGCGCGCGAGGCCAAGGGGCACGGCGTCCCCGAGGTGATGGAGGCGGTGGCGCTGCGCGGCGGCGTGATCCGGCCGCGCGTGGTGGCGGTCAAGACCCTGGCCTCGTCGCTCACCATCGCGTCGGGCGGCTCGGTCGGTCGCGAGGGTCCCATCGTCCAGATCGGCTCTGCGCTGGGCTCGTCCCTGGGCCAGCTGCTGAGAATGCCGGCCCGCGAGCTTCGCACGCTGGTCGGCTGCGGCGCGTCCGCGGGCATTGCGGCCACCTTCAACGCACCGATCGCCGGCGCGCTCTTCGCGGTGGAGGTCATCCTCGGCGACTTCGCGGTGGCGCAGCTCAGCCCGATCGTGATCTCGTCGGTGGTGGCCACCGTGGTCTCCCGCTTCTTCCTCGGCAACGAACCGGCCTTCGCGGTGCCGAGCTACGAGCTGGTCAGCCCCTTCGAGCTGATGCCCTACATGGTCGTCGGTGTGATCGCGGGCCTCGTGGCGCTCGTCTTCATGGCGGTGCTCTACAAGGCCGAGGACGGCTTCGAGCGTCTGCGCATGCCCGAACCCTTGAAGGCGGCGGTGGGTGGGTTGATCGTGGGAGCCATCGGCATCCAGCTTCCCCATGTCTTCGGGGTCGGCTACGGCACCATCAGCGCTGCCCTCGCCGGGGCGCTGCCGCTCTGGATCCTGGGCCTGCTTCTGGTCGCCAAGATCATCGCCACCTCGGTGACCGTCGGCTCGGGCGGATCCGGCGGCGTGTTCGCGCCGTCGCTGTTCCTGGGCGCGATGACCGGGGGCTTCTGCGGCACGCTGATCCACCTGTGGTTCCCGGAGTCGACCGCCAGCTCGGGCGCCTACGCGCTGGTGACGATGGGCGCGGTGGTCTCGGCCACGACCCACGCCCCGATCACCGCCATCATCATGATCTTCGAGATGACCCAGTCGATCAGCATCATCCCGCCGCTGATGGCCGCGTGCGTGATCTCGACGATCGTCTCCTCCTACCTGAAGCGCGATTCGATCTACACCATGAAGCTGATGCGGCGCGGCACCGACCTGCTGGCTGGCAAGGATCCGAACGTGCTGAAGACCCTCTTCGTGCGCGACGTGATCGACCGCGAGCCCGAGCTGCTGCCGGCCTCGGCCACCTTCACCGAGGTCCTGGACCTGGTGGTGAGCAGTCGTCACAGCGCGTTCTTCGTGGTGAACGACGCCGCCGACCTGCTCGGCGCCATCTCGGTGTCCGAGCTGCGCAGGCTGATCCTCGAGCAGGACACCCTGCGCCACGTCGTCGTCGCGGCCGACCTGATCGAGCACGGCCGTCCCACGGTGACCGAGAACGACGATCTCGACACCGTGATGCAGCTCTTCTCGCGCACCGACGCCTCCGAGCTCCCGGTGGTTGGAGAGGGCGCTTCGCGCCACGTGATGGGCGCGGTCCACGAGCAGGACGTGCTCGAGGCCTACGACCGCGAGATGCTGCGGCGCGACCTGGCGGGCGGCGTCACCAGCCGCGTGGGGCTGGCCGGGCGCGGCCACAGCGTGGACCTGGGTGGGGGGTTCGTACTCACCCAGGTGGAAGCACCGGCGCACTACTTCGATCGCAGCCTTCGCGAGCTGGACCTGCGCGCCCGCACCGGTGTGCACGTGGTGCTGCTGCGCGGCATACGGGGTGAGGTGCGCGTGCCCTCCGCGGACGATCGGGTGCGCGCCGGCGACGTTCTGGTGATCGCGGGCGAGCGCGACGCGGTCCACGCGGTCGCGGGCGACTAGAGCACCTCGTCGATGCGGATCAGCGCGCCAGCGTCGCCAGGATCGAAGGTGCCTTCGGCGGAGCCCTGGAGGTCACCGGGCTCGCGGGTCATGGCGTTGCCGTCGGCGTCCAGGCGTGCAGAGAGCTGCAGCGGCCCCGCGAAGGGCAGCGCCTGGATCATTCGGTCGCCCGGACCGATCGAGAACTCGAGCGGAAGGCTCGGCGACGGGATCCGCTGCACCGCCAGCGGCGGGCCCGGCTCCGGTCGCCGCGCGATCAGGAAGAGGATGGCGCCGCTGGGCACGCGCCCCTCCAGCTCCGGTGCCAGCTCGATGCGCCCGCGCACCGGCGCCGCATCCTCCGCGGGCCCGGGAGCTGCGGGCGGCGGCGCCCCGCGCGCCATCGGGGGCTGCTCGCCGGCGGTCTCGGCGGAACGCTCGGCGCCCTCCGGGAAGATGCGCGCCAGGTCGGGTGCCTCCGGACGCTCGTCGGCCACGTACGGCTCCATCGAGCGATCGCAGCCCCACGCCAACGCGGCCAGCAGTATCGCGACGATTGCAGGGCGCGCCGGGGGGGTGCGGCGCAGGAACGGCGTGCGGGACTTCATGGTGTCGTCAACCTTAGCGCAGGCCGCGTGATACGATCCGGCCTCCATGGCCGACGCCCGCCGCCTCGACGAGCACTCGCTTCCCGACTACCTCCGCGGTGTGGGCCTGCTCCCCGCCGCGGTCGACGCGCAGGTGGAGCCGGCGGGCGACGGCAACATCAACTGGGTGCGACGGGTGTCTAGCGAGGCCGGCTCCTGGATCGTCAAGCAGGCGCGGCCCGCGCTCGAGCGCTTCCCCGAGTACCGCGTCAGCACCGAACGGATCGTGTTCGAGGCGCGCTACTTCGAGCGGGCGCGCGCGCTGGATCCCGAGGGCGTCTGCCCCGAGGTCCTTCACTTCGACGCCGAGGCGCGGGTGCTGGTGCTGGGCGACCTGGGCGCAGCGCCGCGCCTCGATCACGAGCTGGCACGTGGCGCGGACGGCCGTGCCGCCGGCGAGCGGCTCGCCCGCTTTCTCGGGCGCGTCCACGCCGGCACCGGCGGGCTCGATCCGGCGGAGTTCGCCAACGACGAGATGCGCCGACTCCATGGCGACCACATCTTCGCCCTGCCCTTCCGGACCCACGACTTTCCGCTGCCCCCGGCGCTGCGCAGCCGGGCCGAAGCGATCTGGCGCGACGGCTCCCTGGCCGAACTCGCCGATGGCGCCTACCGGCGTTATCTGGACGCGGGCGAAGTGCTGGTTCATGGCGACGTCCAGGCGGGCAACGTGCTGCTGCCCCCTGCCGGCGCCGTGCTGCTCGATGCGGAGATCGCCCACCTGGGCGACCCGGGCTTCGACATGGGCACACTGATCGCGCACCTGCTGCTTCCGGCCGTCGCCGCGGGCCGGCCGGAGCGGGCGGCCGCCGCGGTCTCCGCCACCTGGCAGAGCTACCTGGCGGTCGGAGGCCGCGCCGATCCGGAAGCCACCGCGCGTTACGCGGCGCTCGAGATGCTGCGGCGGACGCTGGGCGCCGCGCGCGTGCCGGCTGTGGAGGCCGAGGTCGCCTCGCTGGCCGTGCTGGACTTTGCGGAGCCGCTGGTGGGCGAGCCCGATCGTCTCGGCCTGGCCGCTCCGGCGCAGCTCTCGAAGGGCTAACCGGCCTCGCGGTCGGCTTCCTCGGCGCGCTCGGCCAGCGCCTCGGCGGGCGACTCGCTGGGCGTGCTGGCCCACTGCATCCGGGTGTAGTCGAAGTTGCCCTCGGCCAGCTCGTTGAACTTGACGATGTCGAAGTAGGGCGAGAGATCGAAGTCGCGCGGCGTCACCAGCGTCGGGTGACGCATGCGGAAGATCCCGGTGTAGTGGCTGCTCGGATGGCCCAGGATGCGGTTCACCAGGCCCCGCTCCAGCTTGCTCGCCGGCGCCGGTGGCGCCGCGTCGGTTGGATAGGTCACGCTGGGAAGGACCGGGAAGCGCACCTGCTGGAACATCCGCGCGATCAGACTGGAGCAGATCACCTCGGTGGGCTCGCTGCTCCCGAAGTGGAGCGCCGCGGTGCGCAGGCGGTTCGGAACCAGCTGCACGGGAATCAGGTAGCGCGCCAGGTCCATCACGTTGCGAAGGTCGTAGCGCCAGCCGACGGCATCGACCGACTCGTCCATGATCCGCTTCAGGTGGTCCGCTCGCAGTCCGTGGGGGCGACAGATCCGGATGTTGTAGTCCACGTACTTGGCCAGCGGCGAGACCACCACGCCCTCGGGGAGGGCCTCCACCACCAGGCGCGACGCCTCGTTGCCGAAGCGGGCGCGCACGTCGTCGGCCAACCCGCCTCCGCGGGCCAGGAACTCGTCGCCTACGTAGATCACCGAGTGGGACCAGGAGCTCTGGGTCAGGTACCGGATGATCGCCGAGACGCGCTGATCGCCCTCGACCAGGATCACGTCCCCCTTCCGCACGTGTGCCTTCAGCGCCGCAAGATCGTTGCGTCCGCGCCGCTCGTAGTACGGAAGCGGTTCGGTCAGGTAGTCGATGATCCGAGCGGTGAGCCAGCGGCGAATGCCCATGAGTTCTCCGTCCTGCAGCCTCCAACCGCTCGACACCGCTTTACATGCAAACGGCGATTGGGAAGAATCGCGCGCCGTGCCCGAATCCGCCCCCCGCCACCCTGCGCTGCTGGCCCTGCTCTGGTCGATCCTCGGAGCCTGGCTGGGGCTCATGCTCTACTTCGGGGCGGTGGTGGCCCCGGCGGCCTTCCGTGTGCTCCCTTCGCCCGAAGTGGCGGGCGATCTCGTGGGCCAGATCCTGGGCCCGGTCCAGCTCTTCGGAGCCGCGGCCGGGCTGGTCCTGGCGGCGCTGGGAATCGCCCTCGGATCGGGACGATTGGCCACCGGCCTCCCCCTGCTGCTCGCCGTCCTGTGCCTCCTCAATCATTTCGGCGTATCGCCGGCAGTGGCTGAGATCCAGTTCTCGGATCTGCAGCCGGGCGACGCCGAGCGATTCTCCCGTCTCCACCAGCTCTCGGTCGGCATCTTCTCCGTGGTGGGTGTGGGGCTGCTCGTTCTGGTGGGGCTGCACGCCGGGAGGGCCCTCCCCACCGGGCGGCGAGAGACACGCATGAAGAGCCCCTAGGCAGGCGAAGAAAACGGGGATTCGCCATAGCCCTTTGCGGTTCCGTGGGGTATCTTTAGCCGCGCAAAATCGAAATTTGCTTTTATAATCGAGGCCTTACGCGCACCTCAGGCCGTCGAACCGGGGATCCGATGAACGTCAAAATCAAGCTGGCCGTCGAGTTCACCGTCTCGGGCACCAGCCTGGAAGACGCCCTGGCGGAGTACGACGAGCTCACCGTCGAGGGTCTCATTCGAGAGGTGATCGACAAGGCGATCGCGTGTGACGCGATCGAAGCCAAGGTCGTCGAGGGCCCCAACACCCTCGAAGAATATGACAACCAGGTCGAAAAGGGCGCTGCGGGCTGATCCCCGCCCCACCATCAGAACAGCGTGAGCTGCCTGGGCCCACCCGTCCCCGAATTGCGGCCGGGGGCCGGCGGCGATCCCGTCTCCCCGGCGGGCAGGCGGCTGGGTCGCGCCGGAGCCTGTACGGGCGGTCGCGGGCGCAGCGGTGCCGGTCGGTAGATCCCCTGCCGCCGGGCGTGCTCCAGGATGTGCCGGTAGAAGTCCTGGAAGCGCTCGCCGTGGTTGAAGTGACGGAGGTGCGCCAGCTCGTGGCAGAGCGTGTCGATCAGGCTCGAGTACTTGAGCGGCCGGCCTGTGGTCGCGTGGAAGAGCCGGATCTTGATGGTGCCGTCCGAGAAGCAGACACCGAAGCGCCGTTTGACGTTGGCCCGCTCTGCCTGGAGGATCCGGAACTGGAGACCGAAGTACCGGGACAGGTACTCGGCGTCCCGATTCAGGCGTTCCATCAATTCCCGCGCGTCCTTGCGACTCATGATGCGGCGGAGGCGAGTGTCTCGACCGGAGCCGGTTGCGTCAAGGGCTGGCGGGGACGCCGTACACTGCGTGTTATGGTTTCGCCATGAGTGACGAGGCGATCGTCGAGACCCTTCCGATCTTCCCGCTCTCGGCGCCGGTGCTGTTTCCGCGGGCACTGGTGCCGCTGCACGTCTTCGAGCCGCGCTATCTGCAGATGACCTCCGCCCTCCTCGACGGCGACCGCCGCGTCGGGATGGCGACGGTTCGCCCCGAGTTCGTCGAGGAGATGGCCGGCGACCCGCCCTTGTTCGAGATCGGCTGCGCGGGACTGGTTCAGCAGGCACGACGGCGCGAGGACGGGCGTTACGACCTGGTGCTCCTGGGCGTCCACCGCTTCCGGATCCTCGAAGAGATCCCCCGGGACGCCGAGCGTCTGTACCGGATCGCCCGCGTCGAGCGACTCGAAGACGATCTCGAAGAGATGGACGACGCGATCGCGCTCCAGGGACTTCGCCTGGAGGTGATCGAAGAGCTCGGACAGCTGGTGCGGCATCTCTCGCCGGCCGCGGCGGAATCGGTCGACCCGCGCCGCTTCTCCGGCGTGGACGATGCCTCGTTCGTCAACGTATTGTCCCAGGTCCTGGATCTCACCCCCCTCGAACGACAGGGACTGCTCGAAGAGAACGCCCTGCGAGCGCGCTGCGAGCGCCTGCTCGCACTGCTCCGCTTCCGCGCCGCCGAGCTCGGCGGAGGCGTTTCCGGCGCTCCTAGCCGGCTTCATTGAGAGCATCGAAAATAGTCGAAAAAGTCAGAAAATGGACGTTTTCGATCGATCACGTCGGGTGGAGGCGATTCGCTCCGCGTCGCCCCGACACACGAAAGGAGCGCTCAACCAATCTGGCAAGCAGGGTTGAACTCCGCGGAATCCAAAATGGATCGGGTTCGCAAACAGCGGTTTTCGCGGCGCGATCCGGTGTTTCGAGCCGTATCGGTTCTGTGTCGTAGCGGGTAGCCCGCAGCCCGTGGAATGCTTGCAGCGGGACGACCCCTGTGGTAATTCGCGCGTGTACGACAGTTCCCATCCGGAGTGATTCTCCGGGTGAACCTAAAAAAATCGAGAATTCTGGCACCATGACCTGCCCCCCTCAGGTCTGGAACAGCGCTGTGCGCCGTCTCGCCGATGCGATGCCCGAGGTCGCCTTCGAGACGTGGATCGAACCGCTCGCCGCGGAGCCCGCCGGCGAGGGGCTGGATCTCGTCTGCCCGAGCGCCTTCCACCGAGACCGTGTTCGCGAGCGCTACCTCGCGGAGATCCGCGAACACCTGCGCCGCGAGCGGGGTGACCCGGTTCCCGTCCGCCTGGTGGTACGAGCCGTTGCCGCGTCCGGGCCGGAGTCCCCCGAGGCGGTCGGGGCGATACAGGACCGGGCCCGGGTCCGACCTACCCTGCCGCCCCGCGCTTCGACGACGCGGCGATCCGCTGCGCCGGTGGTCGCGCTGCATCCCGAGCCCCGGCGGGATGTCACCACTCCTGACGCGTCGGCACCGCAACAGGCCAGCCTCCTCTACACCTTCGACAACTTCGCGGTCGGTCCCGCCAACGCCCTCGCGCGCGAGGCGTGCATGGCGCTGGCCGAGGGGCGGAACCTGCACCTGAGTCCGCTGTACCTGGTGGCGGAGCCGGGCTTCGGCAAGACGCATCTTGCGGGCGCGACGTTGGCCGCGTCGAAGCAGCGCGGCGCCCAGCGCGCGGTCTACGCGTCGGCGGAGCACTTCACCAACGATCTGCTGGGATCGATCCGAACCAGGCGCACGCATGACTTCAAACGGCGTTATCGCGACTGCGAGATGCTGGTGCTCGAGGACGTCCAGTTCCTCCAGGGAAAGCGCGCGACCCAGCTCGAGCTGTTCCACACCCTCGAGCACCTGGCCCGCACCGGCGCGCGCGTGCTGCTCACGTCCGAACGTCTGCCGCGGGAGATTCCCGACCTGGATCGGCGGCTGGTCTCGCGCATGAGCGGAGGGCTGTGCGCCCGCATCGAGCCGCCCGACGCCGCGCTCCGGCGCGAGATCCTGCGATCCAAGGCCGCAGCGGGGGGCGTGCGGCTCCCGGAGGCCTGCGCCGATCGGATCCTGGCAGCCACGCCGGGCAGCGTCGCCGATCTGGAGAGCGTGCTGATCCAGGTGGTGGCGAGCGCCTCGCTGCTCAAGCGCCCGATCGACCTGGCGCTCATCGAGGCGGCGCTCGACAAGATCGCGCCGCGGGGCGGCAGCCCGCTGGGGCCCGAGCGGGTAGCCGAGGTGGTGGCCTCCTTCTTCGGCACGTCGGTCCACTCCCTCGCATCGCGCTCGCGCCGCCGCGACGTCCTGGTACCGCGCCAGCTCGCGATGTACCTGTGTGCACGCTACACGGACGCGGCCCACCAGCGCATCGGCCGCCTCTTCGGGCGGCAGCACTCGTCGGTGGCGAATGCGGTGCAGGGCGTCGAGCGCGGCATCCTCGAGAACGCGAGGCTCCGCTACAAGCTCGAGGCACTGGTGGCACGGCTCGACGCGCTGGGCAGCCAGCAAGCCCGCTGAGCTCAAGCCTCGGAGCCGCCGATCTCGTACTTGCGCATCAGCCGGTAGAGCGTGGTCCGGTCCACGCCCAGGCTGGCGGCCGCCTCGGCGCGCCGGCCGCCCGTCGCTTCCAGGGCGGCCCGGATGCGCTCGGCGGCGGCGGCGTCCAGGAACTCGCGCAGACCCTGGGCCGTCGAGGCGCCCGGAGCCGCGTCCGTCTCCTCCGGGCCCAGGCGCAGATCGTCGAGCTCGATCCGGTCGCCGCGGGCCAGCACCATGCCGCGCTCCAGGGCGTTCTCGAGCTCGCGAGCGTTGCCGGGCCAGTCGTGGGAGAGCAGGTACCTCTCCACGGCGTCCTCCCATCCGCTCATCTCGCGGCCGAGCTCCGCGTTCCACTTGCCCAGGAAGTGGCGGGCCAGGGGGATCACGTCGTCCGGACGCTCGCGCAGCGGCGGGATGTGGATCGGGATCACTGCGATGCGGAAGTAGAGGTCCTCGCGAAAGCGGCCGGCCGCCACCTCGGCCCGCAGGTCGCGATTGGTGGCGGCCACGATGCGGACGTCCACCGCGAGATTCCGTTCGCCACCGACCCGACGCACGCTGCGCTCCTGGAGCACGCGCAGCAGCGTGGCCTGGAAGTCGAGTCCGATCTCGCCGATCTCGTCCAGGAAGAGCGTGCCCCCGTGGGCCTGCTCGAAGAGCCCGCGCCGGGCGCGGTCGGCGCCGGTGAAGGCACCCCGTTCGTGGCCGAAGAGCTCGCTCTCCAGCACGCCCGGGGCGAGCGATTTGCAGTTGACCGCCACGAAGGGTCCGCCCACGCGATCGCTGTGATAGTGGAGCGCACGGGCGATCAGCTCCTTTCCGGTGCCGCTCTCGCCGGTCAACAGCACCGTGGACGGGCTCCGGGCCGCCCGGCGCGCCCGGTCGAGCACCTCTCGCATCGCCTCGCTCGCCGCCACGATCTGGTCGATCGAGTAGCGGCTGCGCAGCTCGCTGCGCAGGTAGCGGTTCTCGCGCGTGAGACGGGTCATGTCCAGCGCGCGCTTCACCAGCGCCTTGAGCTCGTCGTTGTCGAACGGCTTCTCGACGTAGTCGAAGGCGCCGCGCTTGATCGCCTCGATCGCCGAGGAGACGGTACCGTGAGCGGTGATCAGGATCACGGGCAGGTCCGGATCGACCTCCTGCGCGCCGCGCAGCACCGCGAGGCCGTCCGGCTCGGGCATGCGGAGGTCCGTCACCAGCAGGTCGAAGGGCTGCTCGGCCAGCGCCGTCAGCGCGCGGGCGCCGTCCTGGAACGCCTCCACCCGATAGCCCTCGCGTCGCAGCACCATGGTCAGGATGTCCACCATGCGCCGCTCGTCATCGACGACCGCGATGCGCGCGCTCACGGGCGGGGCCGCCGCGTCGCCCGACCGCGGCGAGGCACCTCGACCCGGAAGCAGGCCCCGGCCCCGGCAGGTCCGGCGCCCGCACCGGCGGCGGCCTCGAGTCGCCCGCCGTGGGTCTCGACGATGCGCAGCGCCATGGGCAGGCCCAGACCGGTGCCGCGCGCCTTGGTGGTGACGAAGGGCTCGAAGATCTGCCCGACCATCGCGGCGGGCACCCCGGGGCCGTCGTCGGCGATCTCCAGCCGTACCTGCTCGGCATCGCCGCCGAGACGCACCACGACGCGCCCGCGCTCTCCCGCGGCTTCCGCAGCATTGAGCAGCAGGTCCAGCAGCACCTGCGACAGCAGGTCCGGATCGGCCTGCATCTCCCCGGCGCCGTCGCCCTCGCGAACCACGGTGATGTGTCGGCGTCCCAGCTCCTCACCGGCCAGGTGGAGCGCGCGGTCGAGCAGCTTCTCCGGAGCCACCGACTCGAGACGCGGCTCGGTGGGGCGCGAGAAGTTCAGCAGCGCGATGATCAACGTGTTGAGGCGGTCGCTCTCCTCGCAGATGAACTGGCAGGCCCGGTAGGGATCCGAACCCGTCTCGAAGCTCTCCTGCACCATCGAAGCCGAGGCGCGGATCACGCCCAGCGGGTTGCGCACCTCGTGGGCGACGCCCGCCGCCAGCCGGCCGATCGCTGCCAGCTTCTCCTGCTGCAGCAACGAACGCTGGGCTTCCTCGAGCTGGTGGAGCTGACTTTCGATGGTCGCCGCGTCCCGGGCGGCCCGCTGTCGCGCAAGGGCGAGCCGGCCCACCGCGAAGCCGAGCGCCCCGAAGCCACCGGCCAGAATGGCGCCCGCCACGAGGGGCGACGGCGTCCAGAGATCCGGTGAGCCGAGTACCACGAAGAGGCCGTAGTCGGCGACGCCCACCGCAACGCCGGCAACCGCTCCGATCCAGTCCCAGCGAGTGCGCATTCGCGACCAGCTCATCGCGAGTAGAGTACAGCAAGGCGCGTGCCCGCACGGAACGCGGCGTGCGGGCGCGAAGACGCCTCCGCCGTTGCAGCGCGGCCTCGAACGTTGCACGCGTGCAACATCCGGGCGTCGCCGGACATCGCGACGCGGGCCCAGGGATCCGGGCGGAGCGGCACGCCGGTTGCAACGTCGATCCGTCGAACACCCGACGCCTGGGAGCGCGGGTAGAGGTTCGTAACCAACGGGTACAGACCCGGGAGGACATCATGACCAAGCTTCAGCTCCTTCTGGCCGCAGTGCTGGCCATCTTCCTGTTCGAGTCCGCATACGTGATCTACACCATGGGCTACATCGGCTTCTTCGAGGCCGCCTTCGCCAATGCGGCCACCGGCCTGATGGCCTTCGACCTGGTGATCTGCCTGACGATCTTCGCGGTCTGGATGGTCCGCGACGCCCGCCTGCAGGGGCGCTCCCCGCTGGGTTATCTGCTGCTGACGGTCACCCTGGGCTCGGCGGGACCGCTGCTGTATCTGATCCGCCGTTCGCCGCTCGGGGCCCGGGCGGGAGGCGGAGAGGGCACCGCGCCCGAGGCCGCCTGAGAGACCGTGCCAGGGTCGGAACGGGCCAGGAGCGGTCTTTTTCGCCTGAAGCCACTACGGCTTTCCACCGATACACCGGGAGGTTGCGCTTCCGGGAGACTCGGCGGTGAACGAGCACTACACACTGGTCTGGGACGATCTCGGCCACGGGCTGGGCGAAGTGGCCCTGCGTCTGCTGCGCATGGGCATCGACACCCTCTACGCCGACTGCTTCGAAGAGGCCCTGCTGCTGGCCGATCAGGAGGGCGCCCGGATCCGGGCGCTGCTCACGCCGCCCACCCTCCCCGCCGAGCAGCTGCGCCGACTCCGCGATCGCGTGGCCAGCAAGACGGCAGACGGGCTGCCGGGGATCGTGGTGATCGGCGATCCGCCGAACGACGAGCACCGCAAGGCGCTGCGCGAGATCGGCGCCGAGTGGGGCCTCTGGGAGCTGGACGACGACGCCTCGCTGCGCTTCGTGGTGAACGCTGCGGCCAGCGCGCCGGCGGAGCGCGCCGACCGACGCGAACCCCGCATCCCCACCAATCTGCTCGCGAGCTTCCGGGCGGGCGACGCGCGCAAGGACGCGGTGATCTATACGCTCTCCGCCCGCGGCGCCTTTCTCGAGACGCCGAATCCCATGGCCGAGGGCACCAGCATCGAGCTCGAGCTCACCTTCGCCGACCGTGTGATCGAAACCTCCGCCGAGGTGGTCCACTCCAATGGCCTCGAACAGCAGCGCTCCTCCAGCGCACCCCTCGGCATGGGCGTGGTCTTCGACGCCCTCCCGGAGGCGCAGGCGCTGTTCCTGCGCGAGTTCGTGGCGGAGCGGGCCGAGGTCTTCTGCGTCTAGGAAGCGGCCGGCGACGGCAGCTACACTCTGCGGCGATGCTCCCGTTCTCCCACCCTGCGCGCGCCTGGTTCGATGCGAGCTTCGATGCTCCTACACCGGTGCAGACCGACGGCTGGGAGCGCATCGCGGCGGGCGAGCACGCGCTGTTGATCGCGCCGACCGGCAGCGGCAAGACCCTGGCAGCATTCCTCTGGTGCATCGATCGCCTCGCGAACCGGGAGGAAGACGGGTCGCACGCTGCGGGGGTCCGCGTGCTCTACGTCTCGCCCCTGAAAGCCCTGGTCTACGACATCGAGCGCAATCTGCGCGCACCGCTGATCGGAGTGGAGCGCGCCGGAGAGCGCCTCGGCACGCCGCTGCACATGCCGCGCGTGGCGGTGCGGACCGGCGACACGCCGCAGCGCGAGCGACGGGCGCAGGCCCGCGACCCGGCCGAGATCCTGGTGACGACGCCCGAGTCGCTCTATCTGATCCTGGGCTCCGCCCAGCGGGAGACGCTGGCCTCGGTCGAGACGGTGATCATCGACGAGATCCACGCGCTGGCACCGACCAAGCGCGGTGCGCACCTGGCCCTGTCGTTGGAGCGGGTGGCGGAGATCGCCAGCGGCGAGCCGCAGCGCATCGGCCTGTCGGCGACGGCTCGCCCCCTCGACGAAGTGGCGCGCTTCCTCGGCGGTGACCGCCCGGTGGCGGTGGTCGATAGCAGCACGCCGCCGCGCCTGGACCTGGAGATCTGCGTTCCGGTCCCGGACATGACGAAGCCCAGCGAAGGTCTTGCGCCGCGCGCGCCGGAGCTCGAGCCGGAGCCGCCGGTGCCGAGCCTGTGGCCCGCGCTCCACCCGCAGCTGCTGGAGCAGATCCGCGGCCACCGCAGCACGATCCTCTTCGTCAACAGCCGCGGCCTGTGCGAGCGGCTGAGCCAGCGCCTCAACGAGCTGGCCGGCGAGGACCTGGTGCGCGCGCACCACGGCAGCCTCGCCCACGAGCAACGGCGCCAGATCGAGGAGCAGCTCAAGACCGGCGCGCTGCGGGGCATCGTCGCGACCAGCTCGCTCGAGCTGGGCATCGACATGGGCGCCGTCGACCTGGTCCTGATGGTGGAGTCGCCCGGAGCGGTGGGCCGGGGCCTGCAGCGTGTGGGCCGGGCCGGCCACGGCGTCGGCGAGGTGAGTCGCGGACGGCTCTATCCCAAGCACCGCGGCGATCTGCTGGAGGCGGCGGTGGTCTGCCACGGCATGGAGCGGGGCGAGGTGGAGCCGCTGCGCATCCCGCGCAATCCACTCGACGTGCTCGCCCAGCAGATCGTCGCGATGGCGTCGAACCGGAGCTGGGGTGTCGACGAACTCTTCGATCGGGTACGGCGCGCCGCGCCCTTCCGCGCGCTGTCGCGCGAGACGCTGGCCGGCGTGCTCGACATGCTCGCCGGCCGCTATCCCTCCACCGACTTCGCCGAGCTGCGGCCCCGCCTGGTGTGGGACCGCGATGCCGACCGGGTGGAGGGCCGCCGCGGCTCCGCCAAGCTGGCGCTGCTGAGCGGCGGCACGATTCCGGACCGTGGCCAGTACGCCGTGCACCTGGGCCCCGACGGGCCTCGCATCGGCGAGCTCGACGAGGAGATGGTGTACGAGAGCCGCGCCGGCCAGACGCTGACGCTGGGCGCCAGCACCTGGCGCGTCGCCGAGATCACCCGCGACCGGGTGGTGGTGACGCCCGCGCCGGGCGAGGTGGGGCGTCTGCCGTTCTGGCGCGGCGAGGGACCGGGAAGACCCGTCGAGCTGGGACGCGCCCTGGGCGCCTTCGTGCGCGACGTCGCGGGCCGCCCGGACAGCGAAGCCGAGGACCTGCTGCGCAAGGAGTACCGGCTCGACCGCTGGGCGGCGCGCAACCTGATCGCCCACCTGGCAGAGCAGCGCGAGGCCACCGGCACCCTGCCCAGCGATCGCGCCATCACCGTGGAGCGCTTCCGCGACGAGCTCGGCGATTGGCGCGTCTGCATCCTGTCGCCCTTCGGCGCGCGCATCCACGCGCCCTGGGCGCTGGCCCTCGAGGCGCGCCTGGGCGATCGGGCCGGCTTCGAGGTCCAGGCATTGTGTAGTGACGACGGCATCGTGCTCCGCTTCGCCGACGCCGAGAGCGCGCCGGGAGCCGAGCTGCTGATCCCCGAGCCCGAGGAGCTCGAGGACCTGCTGCTCGAGCAGCTCGGCCGGTCGGCGCTCTTCGCCAGCCAGTTCCGCGAGAACGCGGCGCGCGCGCTGCTGCTACCGCGACGCCGCCCCGGATCGCGCACGCCGCTCTGGGTGCAGCGCCTGCGCTCCCAGAACCTGCTGGCGGTGGCCCGCGACTTCCCGGCCTTCCCGATCATGCTGGAGACCTACCGCAGCTGTCTCCAGGACGTATTCGACGTACCGGGGCTCGTGGAGCTGCTCGGCGACATCCGCAGCCGGCGGGTGCGGGTGGACGAGGTGGAGACGCGCTCGGCCTCACCCTTCGCGCGCTCGCTCGTCTTCGCCTACACGGCCGTCTACCTCTACCAGGGCGACACCCCGGTGGCCGAGCGCCGCGCCCAGGCGCTCACCCTGGACCGCAACATGCTGCGCGACCTGCTCGGCCAGGAAGAGCTGCGCGAGCTGCTCGACGCGGGGGTGATCGAGACGGTGGAGGCCGAGCTCCAGGGACGCGCCGAGGGCCATCGTGCCGAGCACGAGGACGGGCTGACCGATCTGCTGCGCCGGGTCGGCGACCTCGACCTGGAAGAGCTGCGCGAGCGCTGCACCGAGGATCCCGCCGCCTGGCTCGCCTCCCTCGATCGGGCGCGGCGCGTGGTGTCGCTCCGCATCGGCGGTGAGCTTCGTTGGATCGCGGCCGAGGACGCGTCGACCTACCGCGACGCGCTGGGCGCCGTGCCGCCGGCGGGGCTTCCCACGGCGCTGCTCGATCCGGTGGACGACGCGCTCGAGCAGCTCCTGGTGCGCTTTGCGCGGACCCGGGGGCCCTTCGAGACCGCGGCGGCGGCGCGGCGCTACGGCCTGTTGCCGGCACAGCTCGAGGCGGCATTGCGCGGCCTCGAGGCGCGCGACCGCCTGCTGCACGGCGCCTTCCAGCCGCAGGGCCGCAATCCGGAGTGGTGTCACCCGGAGGTGCTGCGGCGCGTGCGGCGCCGCACGCTGGCCGGCCTGCGCGGCGAGGTCGCGCCGGTGGACGGACGCGTACTGGCGCGCTTCCTGCCGGCGTGGCATGGGGTGGGCGCCGACGCCCGCGGCGACCGTGCGCTGGACCGCGCCCTCGAACAGCTCGAGGGCATGCCGCTCTCCTTTGCCGATCTGGAGCAAAGGGTGCTGCCGGAGCGGGTCGCCGACTTCGATCCGCGCATGCTCGACGAACGCGGTGCGCTGGGCCAGTGGGTCTGGGTCGGCTGCGGCGCCCTCGGTGAGCGCGACGGCCGCATCGCGCTCTTCCGGCGCGAGCGGGTGGCGCTGTTGCTCGATCCGCCCGAGCCGACCGAGTTCGAGCCGCTGGCGCGCGCCCTGCTCGACCACCTCGACGCGCGCGGCGCATCCTTCTTCGGAGAGCTGCGCCAGGCGGCCGGGGGGGCCAGCGAACGCGACATCCTCGACGCGCTCTGGGACCTGGCCTGGGCGGGCTGCGTCAGCAACGACACCTTCGCGCCGTTGCGCGCGCTGGCCTCGCGCCATCGCAGGCGCCGACCGCGCGATCCGGTGCCGGCAGCCGGGCGCTGGTTCCCGACCCATCAGCTTCGCACGGACGAGCCAACGCCGACCGAGCGCGCCCACGCTCGCGCACTGACGCTGCTGGAGCGCTACGGCGTGCTCAGTCGCGACGCGCTCGCGGCGGAGCGCTTCGACGGCGGCTTCGCCGCCCTCTACCCGGTGCTGCGCGCGATGGAGGAGATGGGAAAGCTGCGTCGCGGGCACTTCGTGGAGGGCATGGGCAGTGCCCAGTTCGCCTTTGCCGGGGCCGTCGACCGGCTGCGCGCCGCTCGCAGCGTCGGCGATCGCCCCCAGGCCCAGCTGCTGGCCGCCTGTGATCCGGCCAACCCGTTCGGAGCGCTGCTGCCCTGGCCCGACACGGCGGGCGACGGTCGCCCGCGCCGGGCCGCGGGAGCGGCGGTGCTCCTGCTGGACGGTGCGCCGGCGCTGTTCCTGGAGCGCGGCCAGACCCGCGCCCTCACCTTCCCCGACGGCGCCAACCTGGAAGTGGCGTTGAACGCCGTGCGAACGGTCTTCCGCGATCGCCGCCGACGCAGCCTGCGGCTGGAGCGCATCGACGGTGTGCCGGCGCTCGCCTCGAAGCTGCGGACCCGCTTCGAGGCGGCGGGCTTCCGCGCCGACTACAAGGGCCTGGTGCTGGAGCGCTTCGGCGGCTAGGAGCCCACGCCCGAGATCTGGAGCAGCTCGCCGCGCCGGCTGTCGCGGCTCCAGCGCGCCGGGCCCGAGAGCTTCTTCTCGGCGCCGGGCTCGAGCGACGGCGGGTCCTGGCTCGGATCGTCGAAGCGGCGCAGGATGTCGTAGGCCGTGTTGCGCTCGGCGGGCACGCGGCCCATCTCGCGCACGAGCTGGCGGATCCGCTCCGGCGGCAGGTTCTCGCCGTGGTCCGCACCCGACTCGCGGCTGATCGACTCCTCCATCAGCGTGCCGCCGAAGTCGTTGGCGCCGGAGAGCAGCGCCATCTGCGCCAGCTTGGTACCCATCTTCACCCACGACATCTGGATGTTGACGATCTCCGGGCGCAGGAAGAGCCGCGTCACCGCCACCAGGCGCACGTCTTCGGCGCTGGACGATCCCGGTCGCGCGCCCATCTCCTGGAACAGCCGGTTCAGCGAGTGGATGAACCCGAGCGGCACGAATTCGGTGAAGCCTCCGGTCTCGCGCTGGAGCGTGCGGATCAGGTCCAGGTGACGCGCCACGTGCTCCACCTGCTCGAGGTGGCCGTACATCACGGTGGCCGTCGAACGCAGCCCCACGCCGTGCGCCGCGCGCACGATCTCAACCCAGCGGTCGGTCATCAGCTTTCGCGGCGCCACGATGCGGCGGATGTCGTCGTCGAGGATCTCGGCCGCGGTGCCGGGAATCGTGCCGAGCCCGGCGTCCTTCAGCCAGCGCAGGTAGTCGTCCAGCGCCATCCCGCTCTGGCGATGACCGTGGTCGATCTCCTCGGGCGAGAAGGCGTGGATGTGCAGCTGCGGGAACTCGCCCTTCAGGGCCAGCAGGATCTCGCGGTAGTGGGTGTGGTCCTTGTTGGGGTGGATGCCGCCCTGGATGCACACCTCGGTGGCGCCGCGCTCGACGGCGCCGCGCGTCTTCTCGATCAGCGTCTCCATGCCGTGGTCATAGGCGTCGGGGTCGTCCTTGTGGCGAGAGAAGCCGCAGTAGGAGCAACCGACGTAGCAGATGTTGGTGAAGTTCAGGTTCCGGTTGACGACGTAGGTCACCACGTCGCCCTTGTCCTCGGCGCGCGCCACGTCGGCGGCGCGCATCAACGCCAGCAGATCCCCGCCCTGGGCGCGCAGCAGCACCGCCGCCTCGTCCACCGTGAGCGGGCGCCCGGAGAGCGCGTGGTCCAGCGCCGCGGCCACGCCGCGGGAGATCCCCTGCCAAAGTCGGTCGAGACTCATGCTGCCTCCTCGCGCGCCAGCGCCTGCCGCGGTCGCGCGTAGCCCTTGGCGTCGGCGAGGCCCAGGGCGCGCTGGCGCAGGCTCGGTTCGAAGAAATCGGGGCGCTCGAGCAGCGTGCGCGGGTAGACCGGCAGTCGCTCGCGCAGCTCGGCGCCGGCGGCGACGGTCTGGCGCCGCAGCGCCCCGAGCTTCGGCCAGGGCGCCTCGGGATTGATGAAGTCGATGGTCAGCGGCGAGACGCCGCCCCAGTCGCTCACGCCGGCGCGCACCAGGCGCCGGATCAGCCCGTCGCCGTCCGCCGAGCCGTGGGTCAGGTTGGGCGGCGCCTGAACGTTCACCGCGGGCCCCAGCAGCAGCCGCGCCATCGCCACCCACGCCACCAGCTCGTCCTCGGCCGGCGTCGGGGCGCCGCGCATCTTGGTGTCGGCCTTGGGATGGAAGGGCTGGACGATCGCCTCCTGGATGTGGCCGTAGCGGTCCGACAGCTCGCGGATCGCCAGCAGCGTGTCGACGCGTTCGTCCGCCGTCTCGCCGATGCCCAGCAGGATGCCGCTGGTGAAGGGGATCTTCAGCTCGCCGGCCTCGCGGTGCATGCGCAGCCGCAGCTCGGGGCGCTTGTCCGGCGCCGAGAAGTGCGCGCCGCCCTTCTGGTGCAGCCGCTGGCTGGTGCTCTCGAGCATCAACCCCATCGACGCGTTCAGCGGCCGAAGTGCCGTCATCTGCTCCTGGGTGAGCAGACCGGCGTTGCTGTGGGGCAGCACCCCGGTGTCGAGGGCCGTGCGACAGCCGTCGACCAGGTAGTCGGCGGTGGCGGCGTAGCCCTGCGTCTCGAGCCACTCGCGGTAGCTCGGAAAGGCCAGCTCGGGCTTGTCGCCCAGGCAGAAGAGCGCCTCGGTGCAGCCGACCCGGGCCGCCCGGCGCGACACCTCGGCCACCTCGTCGAGGCGATAGGTCTTGGCGTCGGCGTCGACCGGACGCTTGGCGAAGGTGCAGTAGCTGCAGCGGTTGCGACACAGATTGGTGAGCGGGATGAAGACGTTGCGCGATACCGTGACCACGTCGCCGGCGATGCGGCGCTTGGCCTCGTAGGCCGCTTCGGCCAACACCTCCACCAGGTCCCCGTGCTGGGCGACGGTGGAGCGATCGAGGCAGCGCGCCAGGCTGTCGGCGGGCCCGCGCTCGAGGCGTCCGGTATCCACCGCATCGCGAACGATGCGTTCGGCCTCGCGAAGCGACGGGGGGCGGTTGGCCGGGGGGGGGCTCACGAAATCCTCTGGTAGAAAACGCCCGTCGAGGATAGCACGGAGGCGCCGCGGCAGACGCAGGCGCTACGAATCGCCGACGGGAGTGATCAGCGGACGTCGTCGATGCCGATCCACGACCGCAGCGCGTCGGGATCGGCGTGGGCCAGCCACTCGCCCGGCGCCAGCCCCTCGTTGCCGTGCACGCGAATGGCCCGCAGCAGCCCCACCAGGACGGGCACCATCTTCTCCTCGGGGACCCGCTCGTACAGTACCCGGGCGAGACGCGAACCGTTGCGGGCGCCGCCCACCAGGATGACGTGGTCGTTCTTGCCGTAGCCGAAGATCCCGATCTCGGCGGTCGGCGGCCGCGCGCAGTTGTTGGGGCAGCCGGTCATGCGGATCTCCACGTCGAGGTCGCCGAGCCCGGCCTCTTCGATGGCGTCGATGTAGTCCGGCAGGATGTTCTCGGCATCGGTCATGGCGAGACCGCAGGTCGGCTTGGCGGGGCAGGCCATCGCGAACTGCCGCACCGTCGAGACGGCGTCGGACCGCGGGATGTCGTGCTGGTCCAGGATGCGCTGGAGCGCGTCGCGGTCGCGGATACCGGTGAGCAACACGTCCTGGTGCGGTGTGAAGCGGACGCCGGCGCCCAGCTCTTCGGCGGCCGCGCGGAGCCCGCGCCGCAGCGGCTCCCGGATGCGCCCGTTCTCGACCGAGACGCCGTAGTAGCCGCTTCCGTCGCGCGCGTCGTGCCAACCCAGGTGCAGCCTGCCCGGCGGCAGCGGCGCCCGCTCCGCGTCCTCCAGCGCGATGTCGAAGCGGTCGCGCAGCGCGGCGGCCACGGTGTCGGTCCCGAGGCGGCGGATCGTGTACTTCCAGCGCGCCAGCCTGCGGTCCTTCCGCTCGCCGTTCTCCTTCTGGAGGGTCGCGATCGCCTTCACCGCCTCCACCACGTGATCGCGGGGGATCCGTCCGAGGGGGAGCGCCAGCAGCGGCGCCGTCTGCGGGTTGTTGTGGGTCTGGCCGAGCCCACCCCCGCTGTACAAGTCCCAGAGGCTGCCGTCCTCCGCAGCCGGGGCCAGCCCGACATCCTGGGTCAGGATGTCGACCGAGTTGTCGTCGAGGTGGGCGATCCCCACCTTGAATTTGCGGGGCAGGTAGTGATCGCCGTAGAGCGGCTCGACGGAGTTGATCGGCTTGACCGTACGGCCCTCGTCGTCGCTCAGGAAGACCTGGAAATAGGCCGACGTCTGGGGCGAGAGCGCTTCGGCAATGGCGTGGGCCAGCTCGTTGCCGCGCGGGTCGGGCCCCGGCACCAGACCGTCCACCGGTGACGTCATGACGTTGCGGTTGACGTCGCCGCAGGCGCTCAGCGTGGCGCGATCGCGGTAGTTGCGGTTCAGGTGACGGATCAGCGCCGCGAGCTTGGGCCCGTACACGTAGTGGTATTGGACGCCCTGGCGCGATGTGACGCGGATCGTGCCGTCGGCAAACTCTTCGCTCGCCTGGTCGAGCGCCAGCCACTGGGATGCCGTCAGCGTGCCGCCACCGGGGCAGCGGATGCGCACCATGAAGATGTAGTCGCCCGTCTTGCGGCCGCGCTCGCCCCGCTCCTGCTGCTTGTAGATCCCGAAGAACTTGGAGATCTCCTTGGCTTCGTTGCCGAGGGTCGGCTTCTCGCCACGGCTGAGCGCGTCGAGCTCTTCGGCGAAGCTGTGCGAGGGCTTCGAACCGTCGCCGACGAAGAAGAGGCCCGCGCTCTCCGCCTTGAGGCGCTCGTTCTTCGACATCTCCGACTTGTCGCCGTCGCGCAGCGTGACGGCGGGCTTGTCGGACGGCGTCCAGCTCGGGGGTTCCGTGTCGCTCATGCCCGTTCTTCTCTCCGGGGGCGCGGGTGGCGGCGGATGCGGCGCTGGCTCGTCACGCCACGGGCGCGAGAACATAGCGGCCGGCGATCGCCGCCGAAACCGAATGGCCGCCGTCGTGGTTCAGCCGCGCTCGCGACGGATCCGGACGCCGGCGTGGTCGAGCACTCCTGCGATCGGCTTCGGTTTCCGCACGCTCACCACCACGGCGTCGGCGGCGAACTTGGAGAGCACGGCGTTTGCGATCCGTTCGGCCAGCGCCTCGACGAGCTTGTGCTCCTGGTTGCCGGCCACGTCCTCCACGACTTCGAAGATCCGCTTGTAGTGGAGCGTGTCCCGGATCCGGTCGCTGCGGCCCGCCGCGCGCAGGTCGTACTCCACCTCGAGATCCAGCAGCACCGGGCGCCGCATGCGGCGCTCGGCCGCCGTCACGCCCAGGGCCGCGGGTGTCTGGATCCCCTCCAGCAGGATGCGGTCGCGGGTCTCGCTCACGGTCATCCCCCGATCTGCGACATGGTGCGCTCGGGCTTGACGAAGAGGCCATCGGTGATGTGGTGCTTGAGCTCCTTGGTGCCGACCGCCGCGCGCAGGCGCGCCGCCATCTCGTCGTCGTCGGCGCCGGCGCGCAGCGGCGTGCGCAGGTCGTGCTCGTTGATCGAGAACAGGCAGGTGCGCAGCTTGCCGTCGGCGGTCAGCCGGATCCGGTTGCAGGTGGAGCAGAACGGCGCCGTCACCGAGTCGATGAAGCCCATCACCCCGGGCGCCCCGTCGGCGAAGACCCAGTCGCGGCTCGGCGCGTGGGGATCCTGGTCGGGACTCGGCTTCAGCGGGAAGACGGCGTCGACCCGCTCGCGCAGCTCCCTTCCGGGCACCAGGGCGTGCTGGCCCCAGCGGTGGCCGTGTTCGAGCGGCATGAACTCGATGAAGCGCACCTCGAAGCCCCGCTCGCGCGCCAGCCGTGCGAAGTCGATCACCTCGCCGTCGTTGACGCCGCGGATCGACACGCAGTTGATGCTGAGCGGCGTCAGTCCGGCCGCGTCGGCCGCGTCGATGCCGGCCAGCACCGGAGCGAGCATGTCGCGCTGCGCCATGCGCCGGAAGGTGTCGCGATCGAGCGAGTCGAGGCTGACGTTCACGCGCTGCAGTCCGGCCTCGGCCAGCGGCCCCGCCAGACGCGGAAGCTCGGTGGCGTTGGTGGTGAGGCCCAGGTCGCGCAGCCCTGGGATCGCTGCCACCTCGCGCACCAGGTGCACCAGGTTCTTGCGCAGCAGCGGCTCGCCGCCGGTGATGCGCAGCTTGTGGACGCCCAGCGAGACGGCGATCTGCGCCAGACGGGCCAGCTCTTCGAGGGTGAGCAGCTCCTTGCGCGGCAGCCACTCGATGTCCTCGTCCGGAATGCAGTAGAGGCAGCGGAAATTGCAGCGGTCCGTCACCGAGATCCGCAGGCTCTCGATCCGGCGCCCGAAGCGGTCCTCGAGCGGCGGGACCAGCTCGGGCGCGGGCAGGTGGGAGGAAGGCGGGGCCATCGCGGCGGAAGGGTAACGCAGGGCGGCGGAGCGGGTAGAATGGCGGTCCGCCAGCGGAGGACGCGCACTTGCCCCCCACTTTCGACGACGTGGTCGCCCGCGAAGCCCGCTGTTTCCTGCCGGTGGTCCGCCGCCTGCCCGTGGCGCTGGTCTCCGGCCGGGGCTCGCGGGTGCGCGACACGGCGGGTCGCGAGTACACCGACCTCACCGGGGGCTGGGGCGTCGTGTCGATCGGCCACTGCCATCCGGACCTGGCCCGGGCGATCGCCGACCAGGCCTCGACGCTGATGCAGACCACGAACCTGTTCTACACCCTGCCACAGCTCGATCTCGCCGAGCGGCTGGTCGGGATCGCGCCCGAGGCGGTGACCCGTGCCTTCTTCGTGAGCTCCGGCGCCGAGGCGATGGACGGAGCACTCAAGCTCGCCCACCGCGCCACGGGCCGGGCGCGCTTCGTCTCCACCACCCAGTCGTTCCACGGGCGCACCCTGGGCGCGCTGGCGATCATCGGCCAGGCCCACCACCGCGATCGCTACGCGCCGCTGCTGCCGCCGGCCCACACGGTGCCCTTCGGCGACCTGGAAGCCGCCCGGGGCGCCATCGACCGCGACACCGCCGCCTTCGTGGTCGAGCCGGTGCAGGGCGAGGGCGGCGTCCACGTGGCGCCGCCCGGCTATCTCGCGGGACTGCGCAAGCTGTGCCACGAGGCCGGCGCGCTGCTGATCCTCGACGAAATCCAGACCGGCATCGGTCGCACCGGTCGCTGGCTGGCGCTCGAACACGACGACGTGGTGCCCGACGTCGTCACGCTGGGCAAGATGCTCGGCGGCGGCTTCCCGCTGGCGGGCTTCCTGTGCACCGAGGCCGTGGCCGAGACCGTGTCGCTGGGCGACCACGGCGGCACCTACGCCGGCAACCCGCTCGGCTGCGCCGCAGCGCTGGCCGTGCTGCGCGTGATCGAGGAAGAGGGCCTGGTGGAGCGCGCGGCGAGCCTCGGCGCGCAGGTGGCCGGGCGGCTGGAGCGCTTCGCCGAGCAGCATCCCGAACGGGCCGAGGGCGTGCGCGGGCGCGGCCTGTTGCTCGGTATGACCCTGCGCGACGCCGAGCTGGCCGCGGCCCTGCCGCGGCGCGCCGTCGCGCGCGGCGTCCTGGTCAATGTCACCGGCGGCACCACCCTGCGCCTGTTTCCGGCGCTCAACATCCCCGAGGAAGAGCTGTGGCCGGCGCTGGATGCAGTGCTGTCGCTGGTCGCGGCAGGCTAGCCGCAACGGGCCGCGCGCCGGCGGCGAGGAGATACCCTTGAGCGCCAAGCGCAGCGGCCGCGTCGCCCTGGTCACGGGGGGCGCCGGCGCCATCGGCGCCGCCGTCTGCCGCGCGCTGGCGGCGGTCGGGCACCGCGTGGCCGTGGCGGATCTCTCCCGGGACGCCGCTTCTGCCGTAGCCGCCGACCTCGACGGAATCGGCGTGGCTCTCGACGTCACCGAAGCCGCGTCGGTCGAGGGCGGCGTGGCGCACGTGGCCGAGGCCTGGGGGCCGGTGGAGATCTGCGTGAGCTGCGCCGGCTGGGACGAGATGCGCCCCTTCGTCGAGACCGACGAGGCGTTCCAGGCCCGGGTGCTGGAGGTGAACCTGGCCGGGCCCATGCGGCTGGCCCGCGCGGTGCTCCCGGCCATGCTCGAGTCGCGCTTCGGCCGTATCGTCACCGTCGCCTCGGACGCGGGCCGGGTGGGCTCGTCGGGCGAGTCGATCTACTCCGGCGCCAAGGGCGGCCTGATCGCCTTCACCAAGTCGCTGGCTCGCGAGGGGGCCCGCGGTGGCGTCACGGCCAACTGCGTTTGCCCGGGCCCCACCGACACGCCGCTCTTCCGCGGCATGGCGCAGGACAGCGGCGCCGGCGAGCGCATCACCCAGGCCCTGGAGCGCGCCATTCCGATGCGCCGGCTGGGCCGGCCCGAGGACGTGGCGCCCGCCGTCGCCTTCCTGGCCTCGGACGAAGCGGGTTACATCACGGGACAGACGCTCTCGGTGAGCGGCGGACTCACGATGGTCTGAGCGGTGGCGGCCTTCGCGCTTCGAGAAGCGACCGCAGCAGCGCCCAGCAGCTCGTGACGAAGAAGGTCAGGACGGTGAAGTTGCGCAGCAGTCGCAGCCACAGCGGCCAGTGGGGATGTCCGACGAAGTCCCAGCTCCCCAGCAGCAACGGACTGCCACACAGATACGCGTAGAGCAGATAGATGTAGGCAGTGCCGAACAGGTTCACGGCGAGCCCGGCGCGAACGGGCAGCAGCAGCCAGAACGGCAGCACCCAGGCGAAGTACTGGAAGCTCCAGGCGTTGGTGAACCCGTAGAAGCCGATGTAGCCCAGGGCGATCGTGACGCTGACCTCGCGCGGCCCGCGCCGATCGCGTCGCAGCCATGCCAGCGCCAGCGCGGGCAGCAGGCTCAACACTGCGTTCCAGCGGTACAGGAATCCGATGGTGTCGCGCGCCGCGCTGCGAAGCGCGAAGGGCAGCTGCGCCGGGTCCGGGTAGAAGAC
>JBFGIM010000002.1:0-55299 GCA_041577695.1 Myxococcota bacterium
CGGGCGGAACCCGGGGCGCCAGGGCGCGCCACTAGTCCACCATGCGCAGGCCGTCCATCAGCACCTGCTCGGCGCCGAGCAGGGTGTCGGGCTCGCGGTCGTGGCGGATCGACTCCGAGACGAAGCGGAACGAGCCGTCGACCCAGCACAACAGCTCGAAGATCGTCTCGCGGGTGAGCAGGTCCTCGAGCTGTCGCAGCTCCTCGCGCGGGAGGCTGCCGCTGGCCACCAGGGCAGCGGCCAGCGAGGTCCCCTCGCCGCGTTCGCGCTCCACGGTGGCGAGCTGATCCTGGGTCAGCAGCCCACAGCGCACGGTCATGTCGCCCAGCGCCGCCTCGGACTTCGCCCGCACCGGCGCGGCGTCGACGATGCGCCCCTCGTCGAAGCGCAGCTCCATCTCCTCGTGCTTGGCCTCGACCCTCAACACGCCGGTCTTGCGCTGCTGCCCGATCAGCTGGAAGACCTCGCCGATGCCGAAGTCGCCCAGATTTCCGTTGAGTGCAATCGACATGCTCACCTCGCCCGGCGCAGCACGGCTGCCAGGAGGACGTGGAGGAGGGCCAGCGCCAGCGCCAGGCCGATGAAGGCCGCGGGACCGGCCGCGCCGGCCGCCAGCGGGTCCGGCACCACCGCGTCGTGGCCCAACGCCAACAGCACGGCGCCGACCGCGGCCAGCAGGGCCAGCAGCCCGAGCTCGGGCCGCACGCCCCGCGAGACCACGCCGGGCAGCAGCCATGCGATCGGCTGCGAGGCTCGCACGAGGCTGCGGCGCAGCTTCCAGACGGCGGCGGCCGCGCCCGTGGGCCGCTCGGCGTGGGGACCGCATGCGGCGCACAGCACATCGCCGCTGCGGGCATCTTGACAGCGTTCGCAGATACGACCCCCGCACAGCGCACAGCCGCGCGACGGCTCGAAACGAGCGCCGAACACCGCGGCGAGAGCTCCCGCCAGCGCGAACAGTCCTGCCGCCAGCAGCGGTTCGCGTCCCAGGATTCCCGGTGCGACGTGGGCGCGCAGCATCGCGCCCATGTCCGGAGGGCGGTCGGGCTCCATTCGCGCGCGGATCATCCGACCAGGAAGCGGCAGGTTGGCGACCCCCGAGCCGAGGCGGGCAAGTCGAGCGGTGAGCTCGCGGACTCGCGCCTCGTCGAGCGACTGCGCCATTTCGAGCGCGTCCTGGTGCTCGCTCGTGCGGAACTTGGCGGCGTAGGCCTGGGAGAGGTTGAACCAGACCACGGCCGATGCGTTGCTCTTCGTGGCCTGCTGGTACAGGGAGATGGCCTCGGCATCGAGCCCGAGCGCCAGCTTCACGTTGGCCGCATCGTTCAGCAGGCTTGCATCGATCTGATCTTCCGCGATCAGCGCCGCATAGAGCGTGTCGGCCAGCTCGAGCTGGCCGCTTCGGTGTGCGCGCCGCGCCAGCGCCCGCCGTCCCAGCGGATCCTCCGCCGCCAGCGCGTCGATGCGGGCGGCCGCCACCGGATCCAGCGCCCCGCGCTCGGCCCGCCACACGGCGTCGGCCAGCGGGTCCGCGTCCAGGGCGCCGAGCCGGACGCCGCTCCAGTGGGCCAGGGGATAGAGCGAAGCCAGCAGCAGCAGGGCGGCGACGAAGCCCGCGCGGCGCTCGCCGGCGCTGCCGTAGCAGATCGTCAGGGCGAACAGCAGCAGCGCGAAGCCGAGCACACCCTCGCCCAGCAGCCACGGGATGCCGAGCAGCGCCGCCATCCAGGCCACGCGGCCGTAGCCCGGTGTGGCGCCCGGAAGCAGATCGCCCAGGTCGTGGGTCGCAGCGGGAAGTGCGCCCAGCGCCCGGAAGCCGAGGAAGAGCAGGCTCGCCACCACGAGGGAGAGCACGGCGAGCCAGCTGAGGGTGGCCGTCGCCCACGCCGACGCCTCCAGATGCTGGGTCAACGCGACGAGAGAGCGCAGCCCGGCGCGCGCGGCGCCGGCCCAGTCACCGGAGTCGGCGCGCGCAGCGGCGAGCTGGGCCTGCGCCAGCGGCAGGTCGGGCGCCAGCTGGGCGGCCGCCTCGGCGCGCTCCACCGGGGTGACGCCGCCGGCTTCGAGCCGGAGCACGGCGCGCGCAAGGGTGTCGAGCGCCGCGAGATCCTGCTGGTGGGCGGCGCGGGTCGCCTGCTCCACACGCACCGCCAGGGACTGCCCGGGGGCTCGCCAGGCCTGCATCACCCGGTCCTGGCTGGCGGGCAGGACTTCGAGAGCCCCGTTCCCCGAGGGGGCTACCGCGGCTTCCCCTGCGATGGCGGGCGCCACGCCCAGGGCGAGGGCTCCCAGCAGCACGAAGGCCGCGATTCGCACCAGACTCATCGGGCCTGACGGGCTCAAACGCTCCCCTCCAGCGACACGCATCCCCAGGGCGTATCGGACAACACCGCGAGGCGATTGAGGCCAGAGCCGCCGTGGCGGGTCCTGCCCGCCGCCACTATGTTCCGCCCCTCTCCAGCGCCCCCGAGTGGCGCCGGACGCCGTCGAGGAGCCCGCTTGGCCAACCACAAGTCCGCCATCAAGCAAGCCCGTCAGGACCTGAAGCGGCGCGAGCGCAACCGCGGGGTCAAGAGCCGCGTCCGATCGCTGGTGAAGGCGCTCCGCCAGGACCTGGCGGAGGACAAGGCTGAGCCGGAGCAGGCACGCGACGTCGAGAAGGCGCTGCGCAAGGCGGCGAGCAAGGGCGTCATCCCCAAGCGGCGCGCCAGCCGTCAGGTGTCGCGCTTGGCGCGGCAGGTCGCCAAGAACGCCAAGGGCTAGGCCGAGAGGCCGATCACCAATCTCTCCAGGGCCAACGTGGACGGCACTGCGCCCTGCCCCTTCAACAGTTCGTCGGTTTCGTGGATGGCGCCGAGGCAGCGCTCCAGTCGCGGCGGCGTGTAGCGTTGGGCCTGGCTGCGCAGCTTGCGGACCACGAAGGGCGGACCCGCGGCGGCTTCGCCGTGGCGCAGGCGCAACAGCTTGCGGAAGTGCGCTGCCAGGGAACCGAGCAGCACGGGCGCGGGCGCGCCGGCGTGCAGCAGCTTGTCGAGCACGGCCAGGGCCTCGCCGCTACGGCCGGCGCCGATCGCGTCGGTGAGGTCCCAGATCGGCTCCTCGGCCACGTCTGCCACCGCGGCACGTACGTGTGCCGCAGTTGCACGGGCCTCGGTTCCCGCCAGCAGCGCGATCTTCTCCAGCTCGCGGCGCAGCAGCATCAGCTGGGGCCCCACGCGCTCCACCAGCGCCTCGACCGCATCCGCTTCGATGGCCAGGCCCTGGCGGGCGGCCTCTCCGCGCACGAACGCGCTCAGGTCGCGAGCCCGCGGCGGCTCGCACAGCACCAGCGCGGCCGGATCGCGGAAGGCCTTCACCCAGGCCAGCCGTCGATCGAGTGCACCTGCACTGACCACCAACACCGTCTCCGCCGCCGGGTCGAGGGCGGCCACGACCTCCGGCAGGGCCGTGGTCGTCGTCTTCCACGCGGCGCGCCCGACGTTGCCCACGGGCTCGCGCAGCAACACCAGCCGGCGCCGGGCCATGACCGGGAGTGTCCGCAGCGCGTCGCGCAGCGCACCCGGTGTGGTGGCCTCGCCCTCGAGACGATCGAAGTTGAAGTCCGCGGGACCGCCGGCCAGCACGGCGTCTCGCAGGGCCGCCAGGGCGTCGTCTCGCAGCAGCGCCTCGGTGCCTGCCACCAGATAGGCGGGCCGCAGCTCGCCGCGCTCCAGCTCGCTGCGCAGCTCGTCCGGGTTCACCGGCGCAGCTGCTCGGCCAGCGACTCGTGCACCCGCTGAGCGAGCACGTCGGCCAGGCGGCGCACCGCCTCGCTGCGGTTCTTGCGGGCCGCTTCGACGTCGGGGCTGGTGAGGTAGAGCTCCCAGGCCCGGGTCTGGCCCGCGGGGAGCGCCAGCGTGGTGCCGTCGCGGCGGCGGGCCGTCAGCTCGAGTTTGAGCTCCAGCTCGTACTCCAGCACCAACGAGGCAGACGATACGCTGCCGCGGCGCAGCCCGAGCGGCAACACGATGCCGGAGATGAAGAGGTCGGCCGCCGCCGGGTCATCGGTCAGCCGGACGCCGCCGTGGCGAACGAACTCGCGGGCCAGCGCGTCGGTGACGACCACCTCGACGCCCGGCTCGTAGGAATCGTTGCGCAGCGTCTGGATCGCCACGTGGCCGACGCCGCCGAGCGATTCGTCGAAGCGCACCCACCGATAGCCGCAGCCGGCGCCGAGCAGACCCGCGACCAGGACGGCCACGATCCAGGCGCAGGGCCTCCGCCGCGCGATGCGCCCGCGCAGCCGCGCGCCACCGTGTTCCCCGGCCGTCATGGCGGGGAGGGATAGCAAAGCCGCGGGCAAGAAGCTGAACGCGCGGGGTGATTCCCTGGGGACTATTCGAGCTTCAAGAGGCTCCGGACCAGCCGCAACAGCTGGTTGGCCTGGACCGGCTTGGTGACGTACTCGTTGGCCCCGAGAGCCATGGCCCGCTCGCGGTCCTCCTGGCCGCCCTCGGTCGTGATCACCACGATGGGCATGTCCTGGAGACTCTCCTCTTCCCGGATCAGCCGGATCAGCTTGAGCCCGTCCATCACCGGCATGTTGATGTCGATCAGCGCCAGGTCGAAGGGGTCGCTGGAGAGCTTGCGCAAGCCGTCCATGCCGTCCTGCGCCTCGACCAGGTCGACGTCCTTGAGACGTTTGAGCGTGAAGACCAGCAACTGCCGCATGGTCGGACTGTCTTCGGTGATCAGGATGCGATGCCGAGCCATCCTCACTCCCCCCTGCGCCGGCGCGCCGGCGAAGCGCGTTCAGTCGGTGAGCAGTTCCAGGAAGCCGCGGATCGTCTGGAGCTTCCGCGCCGATTGCGAATAGAGCTGGGCTGCGAACATGGCGGTCGCCGCATGGGCGGCGAGCATGGTGAAGAGCTCGTAGTCCAGCGCGCTGAAGCCCTCTTTCTGCTGCAACAGCTTCTCGATCGAGATCGCGCCGATCGGCCGATCCTGCACCCGCAGCGGGATGCAGACCAACGGGCCCACCCCCTCTGCCTCGGCACAGTGGATCTCTCCGGAAGCCACGGCGGACCCGATCGGGCCCTCGCCCAACGGCACCTCGCCGAAGCTCTCGAGGTCGGCTCCCTCCGCTGCGACGGGAGCGAGCATCCCGCTGTTCTCGTCGAGGGCGAAGATGGCGAAGACCTCGGCGCCGATCAGGTTGATCACGATCTCCACCACGATCGTCAGCACCTCGGCCAGGTCGAGGGTGGAATGCAGCTGGTAGCTCGCAACGTAGAGATTGACCAGCTGGTTGTTCTCGTCTTCCACCTCGAGATAGCGCCGGGCGAAGTTGTCGTTCTCCGCCTCGGCCAGCTCCAGTCGCGTGAGCGCCTCGCGGCGCTCGCGCTCGAGGCCCTCGACGCGCGAGACCAGCTCGCTGCGCAGCCTCTCCCAGCCGGCATCCTCGGACGTCGCCGACTCGAGTGTCTCGAGCTCGGCGACCTTGCGGCGCAAGCGCTCGTTCTCGCCGAGCAGCTCGCGGGTGAACTCCGCGCCGCGTCGGAACAGCCCGAGGACGTCCTCCGCGCGCGAGAAGAGCTCGCGTTCCTTCATGTCCGTACTCCCATGCCGGCGCCCGATCCGAGGTCTGCGGCCAGCGCATCGCGAATCGCTCCGGCGATGCTCCACAGCGGGAGCACCGCATCCACCATTCCGGTGCGCACGGCCTGGTCGGGCATCCCGAATACCACGGCGGTCTCCTCCGATTCGGCCAGCACGGCACCACCGGCGGCCTTGATCGCGGTCGCGCCGGCGCGCCCATCGTCGCCCATGCCGGTGAGCACCACGCCCAGCAGGTCCTCTCCCACGTGTTTGGCCGCCGACTCGAAGAGCCTGTCCACAGAGGGCGCGTAGCGGTCCGCACCGCTTGCCGGACAGACTCGCAACGCGGTGCGACCCGCGCGGCGCTCGAACTCGAGATGGCAGCCGCCGGGCGCCACCAGCACCACCCCCGGCTCGCAGACGTCGCCACTCTGGGCCTCCCGCGCGTCGAAGAGGGTCAGGCGATCGAGGCGCTCCGCGAAACCCTCGGTGAAGCCGGCGGGCATGTGCTGGGCCACGACGACCGACAGCTCCGGCCGCTCGACGAAGCCGCCCAGCACGCGCATCAACGCCGTCGGCCCCCCGGTCGATGCGCCGAAGACCGCCACCCGCGGCGCGCGCCGCAGCGGTGAAACCCCGCGCGGAGCCTGGGGCGCCGCTTCGAGGCCCTCGCGCACCTTCTGGATGCGGAGCTGGCGGATGGCGTGGACTTTGCGCAGCAGCGACTGCTCGATCTGTTCGAGCTCGGGCGTCGCGCGCGGTGTCGGCTTCGCAACGAAGTCGACAGCGCCGAAATCGAGCGCGCGGAACAGGTCCTGGTCGTCACAGCGGGCGCTGATCACGATCACCGGCGTGGGCAGGCGGCTCATCACCAGCCGCAGGAAGGTGAAGCCGTCCATGCGCGGCATCTCGAGATCGAGCGTGATCAGGTCGGGTCGCAGCTCCATCACCTTGCGCAGCGCTTCCTGACCGTCGCCGGCGTTGCCGATCACCTCGACCAGTGGCGACCGCTGCAGCATGCGGGTGATGGCGCGGCGGCTGAACGGCGAGTCGTCCACGACGAAGGCCCGGATCGGCGTTCGCACGCTCGTCACCAGTCCGGCTCCTCGTCCAGCGCCTCCACCGCCTGGCGGGCGGCGCGCTGCCATGCCGACTCCTCGGGCGGCCGGTGGTAGACCATGTCGTTCTCGAGGTGGCGCAGTTCGAAATCGCGCGACAGCTGGATGAGCGACTCGGAGTGACCCAGCAGCAGGTAGCCGCCCGGGCGCAGCTTCTCGTGGAAGAGGCGCACCGCGCGACGCTTGACCTCCAGGTCGAAGTAGATCAGCACGTTCCGGCACAACACGACGTCGATCGCGCCGAGCAGGCCGGTGCGTTCGGTGTCGAGCAGGTTCAGGTGGGCGAAGTGAACGTGCTTGCGGACCTCGTCTGAAATGCGGTGTAGACCGTCCATCGGCTCGAAGTAGCGCCCGATGATCGATGGCTCGGTTTCGCGGAACGAAGCGTCGCGGTAGAGACCCCGGCGCGCCTTGCGCAGCATCGGCCTCGAGATGTCCGAGGCGTAGACGCGGAAGTCGCGGCCTGGCTCCAGGCCGGCTTCGAGCCCGAGCATCACGACGGAGTACGGCTCCTCCCCGCTCGAGCAACCGGCCGACCAGATCGAGACCGGCCGGTCCTGCCCGTCGGGCTCGGCGCGCAAGGCGGGGATGACCTCGTCGATCAGCGCGCGCAGCTGCTTTCGCTCGCGCAGGAAGTAGGTCTCGTTGGTGGTCAGGACGTCGATCGCCCAGCCCATCTCACCGTCGCCGGATTCGTCACGCCTCAGCAGGTAGTGATAGGCCGTGAAGCTCGGCAGGGAGAGCTCCGTCACCCTGCGCGCCAGGCGCCGCTCGACCAGGTAGCGCGACTCCGGGCCGAAGTGCAGTCCGCAGCGTCGGCGCACCAGGTCACCGATCATGCGAAACTCAGCGTCGGTCATGCGGACGTCGCCGTTCCCCATGGCGCCGCTCAGGGCTCCAGCCGATCGAGGGCACGCAGCAACACCTGGCGCACGTACTCGTCGCGTTCCTGCTCGAGATTGCGAAGCATCGCCGGCACGGCCGCGGCCACCCGCCGCTCGGCGAGTGCCTCGATGGTGTCGGCGCGCACACCCCAGTGCGGATGCGCGACCAGCGGAATCAATTGCGCCAGCTCGTCGGATCCGGCGTGGCGACGCCAGACTCCCACCAGCGCCTGGACCAGCTCCGGATCGGGCCGGTTGATCAGGGCGCCGAGCGGCGCCAGCGACACCGTCGAGCTCAACCCTGCGAATGCCTCCACCGCGGACAGCGCCACCGGCGCCTCGTCGTCGAGGGCGCACTCGAGCAGGCGGCGCAACTCCTCACGCAGGGATTCCTCTGCACGCACCGCCAGGGTGCCGAGCGAACGCACCGCCGCCGCGCGTACCAAGACATCGTCGTCGGCCAGCATGTGTTCGAGATCGTGCAGCACCGCCGGCGCGTCGATCTCACCGAGCGCCGCGGCCACGGCGCGGCGCACGTCGGGCGACTCGTCGGCCATGGCCAGGTGCAGGTCTTCGGGCACCCGGCCGGAAGCGATGCGCGCCAGGGCACGCGCCGCCTCCGCCCGCACGCGCGGACTGGGGTCCTGGATCAGGAGCGCGATCAAGGCACCGTGCTCGGCGCCGCCGACACGACCCAGGATCTGTGCCGTGGCCAACCGCAGCGGCTCGGCGCCATCGGTGAGGGCCTCGCGCAGACGGCCGAGTACGGTCCGCGTCGCCGTGGGCGTCGCCTGCGCCAACGCGCCGAGTGCTTCGGTCAGCGCCTCGCGTTCCTCGACCCAGTCGGGCTCGTCGTCGGCGACCAGGGCCCGAAGCTGGAGCACCAGCGGTTCGCAGGCCACCGGGTCGGCCCGCCGGCCGAGCGCGCTGGCGGCTGCCGTGCGCACCTCGGGATCCTCGTCGCCGAGCGCGATCAGCAGCCGGTCGAGGGTGCGCGGCGAGCCGGCGCCACCCAGCAACTCGCAGGCCAGTCGGCGCCCATCGCTGTCGAGACCCTCCCATGCCTCGTCCAGTACGTCGGCCGCTCCGTCCGCGAAACCCTCGAGGGCGCCGAGTACCACGTCGCGCAGCGCCTCGTCGCGCCCGGCGCGCAACATCGGCACCACGGCGCGCGGGTTGCGCAGCAGACCCAGGAACTGGACCCAGAGCAGGCGCGTCGTCAGCTCGCCACTCTCCAATCCGTCGAAAGCATCGTCCAGCAGGCGCGGGCTCTCCTGCGACGTCTCGCGGATGCGCGCACAGAGCCGCTCGACCTCGTTCGCCTCGATCGCTCCGACCAGCTGCACGAGCGCCTCGACCGCAGCCTCTCGGGCCGACCGGGCCGAGAGCTGGAGGCCCTTGAGCAGGGATTCGGCGGCTTCGGGATCGCCGGACCGACCGAGCACGGCGAAGGCGGCCGGTCGCAGCAGCGGATCACTCAAGACCCCGGCCAGCGCGTCGGCGCTGAGCGGCATCTCGAGGCGCGCCAGCCCGCGCAGCGCCGACAGCCGCACCAGCGTGTCTTCACCTTCGCGCAGCGCCAGGCGCTCCAGCTTGCGTTCGGAATCGTGCCCACCGATCGCGCCGAGAGCATCGGCAGTCGCCGCGCGCACGTTGGTATCGGGGTCGCGCAGCAGCTCGCCGAGCCGAGGGACGGCCTCCAGGCTCCCGATGCCCGCCAGCGCATCCACTACCAGCTTTCGCACGTCCACACAGGAGTCGCGGCTGGCATCGATCAGCAGCGGGACCATGATCCGGCCACGCCGCACCAGGGCGTCGACGGAGGCATTGCGGCGGCCCGCGTTGTCCTCGTCGGCGAGAGCTTCGATCAGCGCCCGGCCGGCCAGGACGTCGTCGGCCACGCCGACCATGCCATCGATGGCGGCCTTGCGGACGCGCCAGCTCGGATCGCCGAGGCTGGCGCTGAGGAACGGCACGGCCGTGAGGGACGACAGCAACGCGGCGCGCTCCACCGCAAGTCGTCTCGCTTCGGCGTCGGGGCTCGCCAGGTCCTCGCGGATCTGGGCGAGGTCGCGCGGATCCTCGCCCGTGTTCACCCGCTCCTCCGGTTCTCGGCGGCGCGAACCAGCTCCTCGGCGAGATAATCGCGCTCCTCACACACCCGCGCTTCGATGCGGTCCGCGAAGAGCGAGCGGCCCTCGGCCAGCTCGTCCTTCAGCGCCTCGAGCACGCGGTCGTCGGCCACGGCGGCCGCGAACTTCTCCGGGTTGTAGAGCACGATGTCCGAAACGATGATGCGCGCCAGCCGCTCGGCGCGAGCGCGCTCGTCGGCGAGCGGATCGGGCGGCCCGGGCGCGGGGGGCGGCTCGGCTGCCGGCTCCGGCTGGGGTGCCGACTCCGGCTCGGGGGGAGCCGGCTCGAAGGAGGGCTCCGGCATGTCGAGCTCGATCGGCTCCGACGGGTCCAGGGCGAAGTCGCCCGCGGGCGACTCCCTATCGAGCGTCGGCAACGCGGGCTTGCGGTCGATCGCGGGCTCCGGCGCCGGCGGCAGTGACGTGAAGCTGCTGCTCGACGACCCGAACTCGAACTCGGGTTCCGGCTCCGGGTCCGGGTCCGGATCCGGCGCTTCGATTTGCGGCTCGACCGGGATCGGCGCGGGCGGCGCGGGCTCGGACACCACCGGGCCCGCGGAGTCCTGCACGCCGAAGCGCTCCAGGAGGTTCGGCAACGCCTCGGGCAGCTGGCGCGGCTCGACGTACGCGTCGGCGCCGTAGAGTTCGCTGGGTGCGCGACGGTAGCGGCCCTCCTTGTGCAGGGCTCCCACCAACACCACCGGGATCGAGCTCAAGCTCTCGTTGCGCTTCATCAACTCGCAGATCTGGAAGCCGAACATCTTGGGAAGGGCGGCGTCCAGCACCACCAGCCGGGGCAGCGTGCGCTGAACGGTGAGGATCGCCTCGACCCCATCGTGGGCCACCACGACCTGCAGGCCGCGCGCCTCGAGCTGGTCACCCAGCTCCTTGCAGGCGCTCGCTTCGGGGTGCGCCACCAGGACCAGCCGCTCGCGGTCGAAGCGCGGCTCGGCCGGCGACCCGGTCGGTGCAGCCTCGGACTCGGTCGTAACCGTCGGACCCTGGGCGGGACGCTCCGCCGGCTTCGCGGCGGAGACCGGCGCCGGCTCCTGGGGAGCCGGGGCGCGCGCCGGCGCGCCGGCCTGGCCGCGCGTCTCGGGCGGTCGTACCCGGAACACGGCGCTACAGCGACTGCACCGCAGGCGCAGACCGTCGCCCTCGAGCTGATCGGGACGGATGCGGTAGCGCGTTCGACATTTCGGACAGGCCGCAATCATTTCGACTCCCTCGGGCCGTCAGCCGCGTGCACGACAGCCTCCAACTCCCCTACATCGGCGTCTCGCCCTGCGGACTGAGGCTCGGGCGGGTGCGAAATCCGGAAACGGGCGATGCCCTCCCGCAGCGCGGCGGCCTGGTCCAGCAGATCGCGACCTGCGGCACGCATCCGGGATGCATTCCCCTCGTTGGCGTGTGTATTCTGCAACACCTCCGCCATCGACTCCGCACTTTCGGTGCAGGCGGCGCTCTGCTCCTGGAGCGCCGCGTCGATCGTATCGACCGCCTGGCGCACCCGCTCGACGCCCTCGCGGATCCGGGACCCGCCGCGACTCTGTTCGCGGGTGGTCCGGTCGAGCTGCTGGGACACCTCGCGCAGCGTCCTCACCGCGCTCAGCACCTGCGCGCTCCCGGTGCCCTGCTCCGCCGTCGCCCGTTGGAGCGACTCGACGGCGCCCCGCACCCGATCCATCTGGGTGGCCACGTGGGTCGAGACCCCTGTCTGCTGCTGCACCGCCGCGACGATCTCCGCGATCCGAGAGCCCGATTCGCGTGCGGTGCGCGTGATCACCTCCAGCGACTCGCCGGCCTGGGCCGAGCGGCTGACCCCGTCGAGCACGCTGGCGCTGCCCTCCTCGATGGCGGTGACGGCCGCGGCCGTCTCTGCCTGCACCGCGCCGACCAGCGCTCCGATCTCCTTGGTGCTGGACATGACCCGCTCGGCCAGCTCCTTGATCTCGTCGGCCACGACGGTGAACGCGCGACCGTGCTCCCCGGCCTGGGCCGCGATGATGGCGGCGTTGAGCGCGAGCAGGTTGGTCTCGTCGGCGACGTCGTCGATCACGTCGACCACGGCGCCGATCTCCTCGGTGCGGACGCCGAGACCCCGGATCACCGCCTGGGCGGTCTCCGTCGCGTCGCGGATCGCCTCCATTCCGGCGATCGTCTCCTGCACACGGTGGCGACCCCCCTCGGCCACTTCGACCACCTGGAGCGAGAGGCGCGCGGTCTCCGAGGCATTTGCGTCCACGTCGCGCATGGAGCCGGCCATCTCTTCGATCGAGGAAGAGGTCTCGATCGAGGCCTCCCGCACGCCGTCCACCTGGGCCTGCATCGAGGCGACGCCCGCCAACATCTGCTCGAGCGCGGAGGACACGCTCTCCATCTGCTCCGACAACACGCCCGCCGTCTGCGAGAGCTGCTCGCCAGCGGCGCCCATTTCGAGTACCGAGCTGGACGATTCCTCGACCGTCTGCGACAAGCCCTGCGCCGATCCGGCGATGCCGCTGACCTGTTCGCGCACCGCGTCGGTGCGACGGGTCGCCTCGCGCACGCCGCGCACCTGGGCTTCGGTGGCGTCCGAAACGCCCCTGCCGATGCCCACCAGCTCCGCCGCCGCCGCCTCGACACCGTCGGCCGTCGCCGCCACCCGCTGCACCATCATCCGCAGGTTGTCGCGCATGGTGACGAAGACGCGACCCAGATCGCCGAGCTCGTCGTCGGACGCGAGGGCGTCGCCGCCGCTCAGGTCGCCGCCGGCGATGCGCTCGGCCTCGGAGCGAAGCCGTCCCGCCACGCCGGACACGTCGCGGGCAAAGAGCGAGGCCACCAGGGCGGAGACGAGCCCCACCACGGCGAGCAGCAGGCCGAACACGGGACCGATGCGACCCGTGTGCGCCGCCAGGCGTTCGAGCGGCAGCCAGGCGATCGCCGTGCGCCCGTCCGCGAGGCGCCGCCAGGTGAAGCAGTGAGGCGAGTCGAGCACGGTGCTCTGCCCCGCTTCGGGTGAGCGCTCGATCGAGCGCCGTTCCTGGGGGGTGAGCGGCAGTGCGGGGTCGCTGGACGGATCGGCGCTGAGGTGCAGCGTGCCCAGCCCCAGCTCGCGTGCCGCCTCGCCGATCGCGTGGAAGTCTGCGCCGGGCTGGATGCCGCTGTGCAGCATCCGGAGCTGCAGCTCGGCGGTCTGCGATTCGAGCGGCCGCTCGGCGCGCACCTGGGCCAGCATCACCGAGAAGAAGACGGTGGAGAGCGCCACGCCGCTGAGCGCCGTCAGCAGCTTGGTGGAGAGCGGAATGCGGGTGTGCTCGGCCAGCTCGGCCCCCGGAAGCCGGGAGAGAATCTCGACGATGGGAGCGCACAGCCGCTTCAACGTGAAGTACTGGACGGTGTTGGCGAGCAAGCCACCCGAGAACGCCGACACGGCGACGCGCATGAAGGCCTCGCCGCGCAGCTCCGGATAGGTCCACTCCAGCCCGCTGCCGATCATGGCGCCGGCGGCGCCGAAGGAACACGCCAGGTAGAAGACGGTGCGGACCGGGAGCCGTCCGGCTTCGGTCAGGGCCGCCGCCACCTGCTCGCGGGTGGCGTGCTCTGGGGCGTCGAGCCAGGCGCGGAGGTTGCGGTGCTGCCGCCGCGCCCACCCCTCGCTCACGATCGTCGAGAGTACGGCGTAGCCGGCCACCAGCCACAGAAAGGTCTTCCACTGGTCCGGACTGAAGCGCACCAGTGCGGTGAGATAGAAACTCACCAGCACGGCGGCCATGCCGCCGATCGCGGCCTGGGCGGCCACGAAGCGCCGGTGGAAGGCGGCCCCGCTCTCGGGCAGATGCTCGCTCAGCACGCAGCCTCCTCGCCGGCGGAGCGATGGACGCTCTCGACCAGGTCCTCCAGGGAGAGCACCAGCAACGGCGGCTCTCCCTCGCGCCGCACCACGGCGCGCACGGCCTGACGTCCAGCGCGCGTCACCAGGTCGGGCGGCGCCTCGACCGACGCGGAGGGCAGCGTCAGGACGTCGGCGGCGCCGGAGACGCGCAGCCCGAGCGTGAGCCCCTCCGTCTCGACGACCACCAGGCGGCTGGCGGGCGAACGCTCCACCGGCTTGCCTTCCAGAGCGCGCCCGAGGTCCACCACGGGAACGATGCGTCCGCGCAGGTCCACGACGCCCTCGACCAGACCCGGCGCGCGGGGAAGCGGCGTAGTCGGCTGGTCGCGAACGATCTCGCGGATCTGGCGCACGTCGATCCCCAGCGTCCGGCCGCCGAGCTCGAAGGAAGCCAGCTGGATCTCGTCCCGGGCGATCGTTTCGGTCGTGGGCAGATCGACTCGCACCGCTTCACTCCTGGTCCAGATCGAGCAAGCGGTCGACGTCGAGCAGCGAGACGAAGCGTTCGTCGAGCGGACAAAGCGCCTCGACCAGCTCGCCCTGACCGGTGTTGGGGCTGATCATCTGCGACTCGAGCACGCGCATCACCTGACTGACGCGATCGACCCAGAGCCCGGCGAGCTGGGCCTCGGCCGTGTGGAGCACGACGATGCGCTGGCGGCGGGGCGCCAGACCCGAGCCCTCGGGAAGCCCGAGGCGCCGGCGCAGGTCGATCACCTGCAACACCTCGCCGCGCAGCGAGATCACGCCTCGCACGGCCGCGGGCACCCGTGGCAGCGGCGTGAGATCCCGACTGCGCACGATCTCGCGCACGCGTTCTACGGGAAGCGCGTAGAGATCGTCGCCGATGCCCAGCAGCAGGAGCTCGCGCCGCAGCTCGGCCCTCGGTGCCGGCTTCGTGCCGGCTGCGCGCGCCAGCGCATCCCAGCTCTGCGTTCCGGTGCCGCCGGCGGTTGCATCGCTCATGCCACCTCCCGGCGTCTGAGGGTGTCCTCGGCGAGGGCGGCCACGTCCATCACCAGGACCGTGCCGCGCGCGCCGAGATCGGTGGCTCCCGCGATGCCCCGAACGCTTCCGATCGGGCCCTGGATCGGCTTGATCACCGCATCCTGCTGCTCTTCGAGCTGATCGACCAGCAGTCCGACCCGCGCGTCTCCCAGGGCCACCACCACGACCGCCAGGTTCGCGTCGGGCGCCGGCGGCGGCAGCTCGAACTCGGCGTGCACGCGGCGCAGCCACAGCGGCTCCCCGCGCAGACGCAACAGTTCGCGCCCCTGCGAGTGCTGGATCTCGGCGGGCGAGATCTGCAGCGTTTCGAGCACCGACGTCAGCGGTACGGCGAAGCGCTGACTGCCGACGCGGACCGCAAGTGCCTGGATGATTGCCAGGGTGATCGGCAGGGTCAGCGAAATGGAGGTCCCGGCGCCGGGCTCGGACTCGATCCCGACCGAGCCTCCCAGGGCAGCGGCGTTTTCGCGCACGATGTCCATGCCGACACCGCGCCCGCTGGTCGCGCTGACCTCGGCGCTCGTCGAGAGTCCCGGCTGGAACACCAGGTCCAGCACCTCCTTGCGCGACAGATGGGCGTCGGTGCCGACGGAGCCGTCGGCGATGGCGCGGGCGAGGATGGCGTCGGTGTCGATGCCCCGACCATCGTCCGAGACCCGGACCACCACGTGATGTCCGCGCTGGAACGCCTCGAGACGGATGCAACCCTCGCGCGGCTTGCCGGCAGCGCTTCGCTCGTCGGGCGTCTCGATGGCGTGGTCGAAGGCGTTGCGCACCACGTGCATCAACGGATCCACAAGCTCCTCGACCAGCAACTTGTCCAGCTCGGTGTCGCCACCCCGGATCTCGAGCTTCACCTCCTTGCCGGAATCGCGTCGGAGCCGCCGCACCACCCGCGACAGCTTCTCGAAGACCTGGCGCATCGGCACCATCCGCGCCTCGAGCACGCCGGCTTGCAGATCCTGGAGCTTGCGGTCGATGTGCTTGTGAAGCCCGGCGAGTTCGGCACCCGCCCGCGCGGTGGCGGGATCGGCGCGCAGCCGCGTCGCCAGGGCACCGAGTGCGCCACGTTGGATCACCAGCTCCCCGACCAGGTTCATCACCTCATCGAGCTTGCGGATGTCCACGCGCACGGTATCGCTGATCGACTTCAGCGACTCGAGCTCGGCCGGGGCTGCGGGGGATGGCGGCGGCGGGGTGGCCGACCTCTCCGCGGAACTCGCGCCGGCCGCCGGCGTCCCGCCTGCGGCCTCGCGAAGCACCCGGACCTCCGCTTGCGGCACCTCGAGCCGCACGCGTGCTGCGGGGTCGTCGAGCTCGCTCGCGGCGAGCAGCGAGAAGCGGATCTCGGCCTCCGGTGAGCCGCCGGGCGCGGGCAGCGTCGAGATCACCTCGCCCGCGTCGCGCACGGCGCGGGTGAGCTCGGCGAGGCCCTCCTCGAACGCGAGCATCGGGAAGCTCTGCTCCACCAGCAGCAGGCAACGCCCGAGTCGCAGGTTCTCGTGCAGCCGGTGCTCCTCGTACTCGGTGAGCGCGCGCAGCACGCTCTCCTCCAGCCCCGCCAGGCTCGTCGACGTGGCCGGGCGCGGACTCGCCTCGAGCTTTTCGCGGATGCGGTCGATCAGCTGCTGCAGGCCCTGGGGCGGCGCGTCGAGCGCTCCCGCCTCCCCCAGCTGCGTCAGCAGCGAGGCGATCCACTCGACGGACTCGTCGAGCAGATCGAGGGCGGGGGCGTCGGGTCCCAGCCGTCCCAGCCGGAGGCCGTCGAGGATGTCCTCCAGGTGGTGTGCGAGCTGGGTCACTTCGTCCAGCCCGAACATCCCGGACAGACCCTTCAGGGTGTGGGCCGAGCGGAACAGCCGGTTGGTGCGTTCGGGGTCGAGTGCGCCGCGAGCGCGCTCGTCGGCCAGATCGGCGAGATCGCTCCGCAGGCGCTCGAGGATCTCCTCGACCTCGGAGACGAACTCGCGCGCTGCCTTGGTGCGTGCACGCGGAGCTTTGCGACGCGCCGCCACGGGATCTACTCGCGAGGTGCCCGGTCGAGCAGGTCGCGCGCGATGATGCGCAGGGCCTCCGGGTCGAAGGGCTTGACCAGGTACGCGTCGGCACCCAGCTCGAGGGCCTTGGTGCGGTCGCGCTCACTGCCCTCGGTGGAGATCACCAGCAGCGGGATGTCGCGATAGGCCGGGTTGCCCTTGATGAACGAGACCAGCTCGAGGCCGTTGATGTCCGGCATGTTGATGTCGGTCACGACCAGGTGGAAGCGGCGACGCGGCAGCAAACGAAGTGCCTCGAAGCCGCTGGGCGCCTCGGTCATCTTGAGGTCGCCCCCGAGCTCCTCGAGACTCGAGACGACCAGCGAACGCATGGTCGAGGAATCTTCGACGATCAGGACGTCGTGCACGGAAGCCTCCCCAGGGTGGAGAGCTCACGCGGGTGCAGCGGGCGTGAACTCGGCCAGCAAGTAGATCGGCCAGCCCTGCGCTTCGCTTGAGACAATCCACCAGCGGGCGGACGATCTCAGGGGCGGCTCGCGCCCCCCTGGGCCGCGTTCCGCACCGCGCCGCGCAGCGCCTCGGCGAGGGCCGCACGTTGCTCGCTCGCCCGGGGATCGAAGAGGGTCGTGGGTCGCGGCTTCTCGCTGCGCGCGTCGGGTTCGGCACCCGCCGGCGGCTGGAGCATTACGGCCTCGGGGTCGGCGAGCAGCACGACCCGCAACTGGGGCACCTGGGCCCGCAGCCGCGCACTGATCTCGGCCCAGTTGGCCGCGCCGCTCACGGGATCCGCCGGCGTCTCGGTGCTGAGCAACACCAGCGGCCGCTCGGCCCGCGTCAGGTACTGCCGGATCCGGTTGATCGCCTGCTCCGAGCGCTGGAACACGTGCACCTTGGTCTGCAGCTCCTCGAGGGAACCCTTGATCCACTCGAGCATCGGCAGCTCGGGATCGATCGCCACCACGGGTGCGCTGAAGTGAGCGGCGTCGCCGCCCCGAGCGACCGGCACCGCGTCGGGCAGTGCTGCGGACGCCTGCTCCTCGGTTTCGGGCTCGGCCAGTACGGCCTCGAACTCCGCGGCAGAAGCCACGGCCTCCGCCGCCGCGGGAGCCTCGCGGTCGGATCCGGATGGGCTGCAAGCGGCGTCTTCGTGCGCGCGCAACTCCTGCTCCGCCTCGACGCCGCCCGCCTCGTCGCTCATGCGCGTTCCTTCCAGGGCCAGGAACTGGGCGTTGTTGCCCGGCGTCAGCAACAGGCCGCCGCTCTCCATCTGCCCGGGCGCGCCGTCCTCGATCGCGAAGGTGAAGTCGCCGCTGTTCCAGCTGAACATGGCGAGAACGGCGTTCTCGATGTGCTCGCGCCGGAGCTTCTCGTGGCCGGCGGCGTCGAGGATGTCCGAGGCCAGCACGGCCTCCTCGACCGAGGCGCCGCCGTGCACCCGGGTGCGCAAGGTCTCGAGCGCGGCCCCCTGCGCCAGGCCGGCCCGCTCGATCAAGTCGATCAGGTCCACCGGCCCCTGGCGCAGCTGTGCACTTCGGATCAGGCCGCGCTGGAACAGCAGCCGGCCCTCGCCGGTCTTCGACTTGAGGCGCAGAACTCCGGATTTTCCGGACAAGCTCAGGATCTGGAGAATCTCTCCCAGACCCAGATCCTCGAGGTTTCCGACCAGGCTCATCCGACCACCAACTTCGGCAGCGACGCGGGCCGACGGACCACGCGCACGGGTATGGGAGCGCCGCGAACGGGCTCCGGCGCCTACGGATGAAGGATCGGCTCTCAGGCCGGCAACTTGACTCGGATCGACCTAGTGGGAGCTGCCCGGTGAGGCTCCCGGCTGGGAGCGACCTCCCGGCGTCCGAGCCGCGGCCGGGGCGCGGCGCTCGCGGGTGCGCGGCAGCGAGACCCCCCCCGTGGGGTGACCGGCGAGCGCGCGCTCCAGCGCCACCCGGCCGAGGGTCTCGGCCTCGGGATCCACGGCCACGAACACCTGGAGAGTTCCCCGCACCTGCTCGCGGGCGTCGTGGAGGCCCCGCACCAGGGCATCGGCACCGCCGTCGTCCAGGCCCGGCCCGGGCAGGTGGAGCCGCAGGGTCGGCGCCCCGAGGCCCACCGCCTGGCGCGCCGCTTCGCAGACCCGCTGGCGATAGCGGTCGGCATCGTCGTCGCCCCGTTCGCCGAGCCCCAGCAGGAGCAGGCGCGGAGACGCGAGCCGCGCTTCGCTGGGCAACAGCGCGCGCTCGCCCAGCTCGCCGGCAAAGCTCCGCTCGACCAGCAGCCGTGACAGCCCGCCACACAGGCGCCAATCCGCCAGTCCGGCGCCGCCGCGCAGCGGCCGCTCGTCGCGAAACACGCCCACCGCGATCAGCGCCGCGCGCGAACGCGCCAGGGGCGTGCACTCGACGTCGAGGGTCCAGCCGCTCACGCGTCGGCCGCCAGTCCGCGGGCCACGCCGTCGAGCACGCCGTTGACGAAGGCGGGCGAACGCTCGCTGCCGAAGCGGCGCGCCAGCTCCACGGCCTCGTCGATCACCACGCTGGGCGGCGTTCCGATGTGGCGCATCTCGAAGGTGGCGAGCCGGAGCAGGTTGCGGTCGACCGCCGCCATGCGCTCGACCCGCCAGTGGGTGGCCGAGCGGGCGATCTCCCGATCGAGTTGTTCGAGTCGATCGCGCACGCCGTTCACCAGCTCCTTGGCGAAGGCGCGCGCACCCTCGGGAAGCTCGAAGTGATCGCCGGCGGCCGCGAAGGCAGCCTCCGCGTCGGAGACCCCGCCCTCCGCCGCACCGGCGGTGAGATCGAGGGCGTACAGCACCTGGAGCGCCGCCTCCCGCGACCGGCGGCGCGACGCACGACGCGGGACACTCACGACGACTCCGCGGGCGGCTCGGGGAGCGCGCGGAGCAGATGCGCCATCTCGAGCGCCGCCAGCGCGGCCTCGCCACCCTTGTTGCCGTCGCCGTCGCCCGCGCGTGCCAGCGCCTGCTCGGCGTCGTCGGTGGTCAGGACGCCGAACGCCACCGGCACACCGCTGTCGCGAGCGGCCTCGCGTACACCGTCGGTGACGGCGCGACATACGTAGTCGAAGTGCGGCGTGCCACCGCGGATCACGACGCCGAGGGTCACGATCGCATCGTAGCGCCCGCTAGTAGCCAGGGCGCGAGCGGCCTGGGGAATCTCGAAGGCGCCGGGCACCCACGCCACGTGCAGGTCCTCGTCGCGCGCGCCGCGATCGCGCAGCGTGCGCTCGCAGCCTTCGAGCAGACGCACCGAGACCAGATGGTTGAAGCGCGACACGACGATGGCGAAGCGCAGCCCCTCGGCATCACAGCGACTCGGGTAGCTCTTCAACGCCGCCCTCCTCTGGGACGCGGCCGCGCCCGGATCAGCCAGTCGTCGCCCAAGCGCCGCACGGTCGGCTCCTCCAGCTCGATCGCATCCCGGAGCCGCAGGGTACCGAGTGGCGCCACCGCCGCCCGGCCGTCGCCCCCGATCAGGCGTGGCGCGGCGAACCAGAGCAGCTCGTCCACCAGTCCGGCGCCCAGCAGACCCGCCGCGAGCCGGCCGCCGCCCTCGACGAGGACGGTGCCCAGGCCCTCGCTGCCGAGACGTCGGAGCGCGCGGTCGAGTCGCAGGTGTCCCTCGTGCGCGGCGACCGGCAGCAGGCGCACACCCCGCGCCACCAGCGCACGCCGGCGCCGTTCGGGCGCGCTGCGGCCGCAGAGCACCCAGGTGCGCTCGGGGTCCTCGGTGCGGAAGATCCGCGCACCGGTCGCGACGGCGAGCTTCGAGTCCACCAGGACCCTCACGGGTCGGTGCACCACGCGGCCCGCGCGTCGCGCGGTGAGGTCGGGATCGTCGGCGCGTGCCGTGCCCGATCCGATCAGGATGGCGTCGCTCTGAGCGCGCAGGGCGTGGACGTGGGCGCGCGCGGCGGAGCCTGTGATCCAGCGCGACTCGCCGCTGGCGGTGGCGATGCGCCCGTCCAGCGTCGCCGCGAGCTTGAGCGTGACGAAGGGCCGGCCCCGTTCGAGCACCGAGAGGAAGCCGCGGTGCTGCTCGCGGCAGGCCGCCTCCAGCACCCCGATCCGCGCCTCGACGCCGGCGCGGCGCAACCGGCGCAGCCCGCGCCCGCTGACCTCCGGGTTCGGATCGCGGTGCCCGACCCAGACCCGGGCAATGCCATGCTCGACGATGAGATCGGCGCAGGGACCGGTGCGGCCGTGGTGCGAGCAGGGCTCCAGGGTCACCGCCATCGACGCGCCGCGCACGGCGCGGCGCCCGTGGCGCCGCTCGGCGCGCTCCAGCGCAACCACCTCGGCGTGGGGACCGCCCGCGGGACGCGAGTAGCCGCGACCCAGGATGCGATCGCCGCGGAACACCACGGCGCCGACCGGAGGATTCGGGAAGGTGCGGCCGCGGGCGCGGCGCGCCTGGACCAGCGCGGCCCGCATCGCGGTCTCGGGATCCACCGCGAGCCGGCCTCAGCTCTTGGCGCGCGCCGAGTCGCGCTCCAGTGCGCGGAAGAACACCGCGTAGTCCTCGGCGCTCTGGAAGCCGCGGAACACCGAAGCGAAGCGCGCCGCGGCCAGGGCGTCCACCGCCGACAGCTCGGCGAGCACGCACTGGCCGAGCCAGGTGCTGTCGAGCTCGGTCTCCCCGGCCTCCTGGAGCCGCTTCTCGACCCGGTCACTCAGCCGCTCCAGGGCGTCCGCCGGGATCGGTCGCTTGGCGCTCGCCTTCTCCAGGCTCACCATCAGCTTGCGGCGATCGAACTCCTCCCGGCGCCCGTCGCGCTTCACCACCTTGGGGAGCACGTCCTCGACGCGCTCGCGGGTGGTGAAGCGCCGGTTGCACTCCTGACACTCGCGGCGGCGGCGGATCTCCGCCTCGTCGCGCGCCAGCCGCGAGTCCACCACGCGGTTCGCGGTATCACCGCAGTAGGGGCAACGCACCTAGTCCCTCTCGCTCCAGCGGCCGGGGTAGAGCGGGAAGCGCCGGGCCAGCGCTTCGACCTCGGTCCGCACCGCATCGAGGCCGTCGACGTCGCCGGGCCGCTCCAGCACCCGGGCGATCAGGCCGACGATCTCCTCCATCTCGGGCTCCTTCATGCCGCGGGTGGTGACCGCGGGCGTTCCGATCCGCACGCCCGAGGTGACGAAGGGCTTGCGGTTGTCGAAGGGCACCATGTTCTTGTTGGTGGTGATCCCGGCGCGGTCGAGCGCCAGCTGGGCCGCCTTGCCGGTGGTGTCGCGTTCCATCAGCGACAGCAGGAACAGGTGGGTGTCGGTGCCGCCCGACACGATCCGGAAACCCCGCTGCGCCAGGCCCGCCGCCAGGGCCCGCGCGTTGGCGACCACCTGGGACGAGTACTCGCGGAACTCGGGCTGGGCGGCCTCGCGGAACGCCACCGCCTTGCCGGCGATCACGTGCATCAGCGGTCCGCCCTGGCCGCCGGGGAAGACCGCGCTGTCCACCCGCTTGGCCCAGTCCTGGTCGCACAGGATCAAGCCGCCGCGTGGGCCGCGCAGCGTCTTGTGGGTGGTGGTGGTCACCAGCTGGGCGTAGCCCACCGGCGACGGATGCACGCCGCTCGCCACCAGGCCGGCGATGTGGGCGATGTCGGCGAAGAGCACTGCTTCCACCTCGTCCGCGATCTCGCGCAGGATCTTGAAATCGATCACCCGCGAGTAGGCGGTGGTGCCGCACTGGATCAGCTTCGGGCGGTGCTCGCGCGCCAGACGCCGCATCTCGTCGTAGTCGATCTGCTCGGTCTCGCGGCTCACGCCGTAGGGGACGATCGTGTAGAGCTGGCCGGAGAAGTTGACCGGGCTGCCGTGGGTGAGGTGGCCGCCGTGGTCGAGGTTCATGGCCAGGATGGTGTCGCCCAGATCGAGGGCAGCGCGGTACACCGCCTCGTTGGCCTGGGAGCCGGCGTGGGGCTGGACGTTGGCATGCTGGGCGCCGAACAGCGCCTTGGCACGCTCGATGGCGAGGGTTTCGACCTCGTCCACCACCTCGCAGCCACCGTAGTAGCGCCGGCCGGGATAGCCCTCGGCATACTTGTTGGTGAGGACCGTTCCGACCGCTTCGAGCACCGCCTCCGAGACGAAGTTCTCCGACGCGATCAGCTCGATGCCCAGCGCCTGGCGCCGCGCCTCGGCGCGCACCAGCCCGGCGATCTCCGGGTCCGAGGCGCCCAGGGCGGTGGCGCCGCGCAGCGTCTCGCCCCAGACCTCGCGCGCGACCTGGTCGATCTTCTCGACCCGGCGCGTGTGGCGGCCACCCTCGAACGGGGTGTCGAGCCAGCGTTCCAGCAGTGACCAGGCCTGGGCCTCGTCGATACGATCTCCGGCCAGGGCGAGGACGTTGGCGTCGTTGTGGCGCCGAGACGCCTCCGCCATCTCCAGGTCCTGCACCAGGGCGGCGCGCACGCCGGGGAAGCGATTGGCGGTGTAGGTGACTCCGAGCCCCGAGCCGCAGATGATCAACCCGCGCTCGACCTCGCCGCGGGCCACCGCGGCCGCGGCGGGTCCGACGTGGTCCGGGTAGTCCGCCGCGTCGGTACCCGAAGTGCCGAAGTCGACCACCTCGTAGCCGGCCCGCTCCAGGCGCGCCTGCAGCGCGCTCATCAAGGGGAAGCCCCGGTGGTCGCAAGCCGTCGCGATTCGCTTCGCCATTCGCCCTCCGCCGACCCAGCAGCGCCGCGTCGAGCCCGCCGAAGCCCATGGCGTTCGAGGGCATCACTCGCGCGTTCGCCGTCCGCGGCTCGTGAGCGACGGGGTCGAGCGCACAGGCGGGGGTCCGGCCGGTCGGCAGCCGGTCCCCAGGGCTCACGATCCCGCGGCGCGTTCCTTCACGTAGGAAATCGCATCCGCGATCGTCTGGATCTTCTCCGCGTCTTCGTCGGGAATCTCGATGTCGAACTCTTCTTCCATCGCCATCACGAGCTCGACGATGTCGAGCGAGTCGGCGCCGAGATCATCGATGAACGAAGCCTCGGGAACGACCTCCTGCTTCGACACACCCAGCTGCTCGACGATGATCTCGCTGACGCGCTGTTCCACGGCCATGGAGCGACTCCTTCGGAACGATCCCAAACGCCGCCGGAAAGCTAGCCGAACGGACCACGGCCCGCCTCAATCCTCGGCGACGAAGGCCACCGCGGCGTCGAGCGCCTCGGCGCCGTCGAGGCCGGCGCGGGCCAGCTTGCGATCGATGCGGGCGACGAGGCCGCAGAGCACCCGGCCCGGCCCGACCTCGAGCACGCGGTCCACCCCCAGCGCCCTAAGACGCTCGACGCTCTCGGTGAAGCGCACCGGCTCGGTCACCTGGCGTCGCAGCAGCTCGGGGACGCGTGCCGCGCGGCTCTCCGGCTCGGCGGTCACGTTGTGCACGACCGGCGGCGCAGCGTCGCGAAAGACGACCGAAGCCAGATCGGCGGCCAGTCGTTCAGCGGCCGGCGCCATCAGGGCGCAGTGGAAGGGGGCCGAGACCGGCAGCGACAACGCGCGTCGAGCGCCCGCCTCGATGGCGGCGGCGCAGGCTGCGGCTACGGCCTCGGCGTCGCCGGAGATCACGATCTGTGCCGGTCCGTTGTAGTTGGCGGGCTCCACCCAGCCGCCGGTGTCGTGGCGGACCCGTTGGCACACCGTCTCGATCACGGCGGGCTCGGCGCCGAGCAGCGCCGCCATGGCGCCCACGCCTTCGGGCACGGCCTGCTGCATGTAGCGCCCACGCGCCCGGACCAGCCGCAGCGCGTCCTCCAGCTCGAGCGCGCCGCCGGCCACCAGTGCGCTGTACTCGCCGAGGCTGTGGCCGGCCAGGTACGCCGGCCGCGGCGCGGTCCGCTCCTGCAGCGCGCGCAGCAACGCGACGCTGGTGGCAAGGATCGCGGGCTGCTGCACCTCGGTGGGGAGCAGCGCCTGTTCGGGTCCTTCGAAGCAGAGCCGCGTCAGGTCGATGCCGAGGGCGCGGTCGGCGCGCTCGAACACCTGGCGGGCAGCGGGCGACGTCTCGAACACGTCGCGGCCCATCCCGACGACCTGGGATCCCTGGCCGGGAAACAGCAGTGCGAGCACGGCTCGCCCTACTCCTCGTCCGTGATCTCGATCCGGGTCTCGCCGCGGTAGGTGCCGCAGGTACCGCACACGCGATGAGGGGCCTTCGCCTCACCGCACTGCGGACAGCTCGAGCGGGCGGGCGCCGTCAGCGCGTCGTGGGCGCGGCGCTTGTTCTTGCGGCTCTTCGAAGTCCGCCGCTTGGGTACCGCCATCAGGATTCTCCTTCGCTGGCGCGATCGCGCAGCGCTTGCAATGCAGCGAACGGGGAGGCAGTCCGCTCGTCCGCGCAGTCACAGCTCTCCCGGTTGCGGTCCACGCCACAACGGGGACACAGCCCCTGGCACTCCTCTCGGCACAGCGGCTGCACCGGCACGGCCAGCGCGATCACCTCGAGCACGAAGCCTCCGAGGTCGATCTCCGCACCCCGGTACCAACCCAGCTCCAGCTCGTCTCCCACGCACATGCCGTGGCTCGCCAGCGACCGCACCGCCTCCGGCTCGGAGGGCATCCGGGTCCCGACGGGCTCGAGAACGAGCCGGAAGGGTTCGCGAAGCGGCTGACGATAGCGCGCCAGGCAGCGGGCGCATCCGAGCTCCAGGGCGCCCTCGACGATGCCCTCCAGGTAGAGCGTCTCGCCCATGCGGTGGGCCGAAAGCTCCACGACCGGGGCCTCGGCGAGCCCGCCGGCGAGCTCGGGGACCGTCTGGAGGGCGGTGTCGCCCCAGGCCGGGTCGGCCTCCAGGCGGTACGGGACCGGGCTGTCCCCGAGACGCTCGATGAGAAGCTTCATCGCAGCCCGGGCTAGCAGAGGGCTCCGAGCGCCGTCAACGGCACCGACCGGTCGGGCCGCTCCGGAGCCACGGGAGGATTCGCCGGCGGGGCCCTAGACTGCTCGCCGCCATGGAAACCCCGCGCACCCGCTTCTCGCCCAGCCCGACCGGATTCCTCCACATCGGGGGCGCCCGCACCGCCCTCTACAACTGGGCCTTCTCGCGCCGCCACGACGGGCACTTCGTGCTCCGCATCGAGGACACCGATCGCGAGCGGTCCACCCGCGAGGCCGAGGCGGCCGTGATCGAGGGCCTCCAGTGGCTGGGCATCACCTGGGACGAGGGGCCCGTCCGGCAGAGCGCGCTGGCGGACCGCCACCGGGAGGCGGTGGAACGCATGCTCTCGGCGGGCCGCGCGTACCGCTGCGTTTGCAGCGCCGAATCGCTGGAAGAGCGCCGCGCGGCCACCATCGCCCGCGGTGAGAAGTGGACCTACGACGGCCGCTGCCGCGATGCGGATCTCGGTGCCGGGTGCGGCCCCCACACGGTGCGGCTGCGCATGGCCGCGGAAGGCCGCCTCGATTGGGACGACGGCGTCTTCGGCCCCAGCGGCCAGGAGGCCGTGGAGATCGGCGACCGCATCATCGTGCGCAGCGACGGTGCCCCACTCTATCACCTGGCGGCGGTGGTGGACGATCTCGCGATGGGCATCACCCACGTCATCCGCGGCGCCGACCACCTCAACAACACCTCGTTCCACCTGGCGCTGTACCGGGCCCTGGACGCCGAGCCTCCCCACTTCGCCCACGTGCCGCTGATCGTGGGCGCCGACGGCAAGAAGCTCTCCAAACGCCGCGATCCGGTCTCGGTGCAGCACTACCGCGACGCAGGCTTCCTGCCGGAGGCGCTGGTCAACTGGCTGGTGCGGATCGGCTGGTCGCACGGCGACGACGAGATCTTCTCGCGCGACCAGATCGCAGAGCTCTTCTCGTTGGAGGCGGTGCACCGTGCCCCGGGGCGCGCCGAGCCGGAGAAGCTGTTCTGGCTCAACCAGCACTACCTCAAGGAACGGCCCCGCGCCGAGCTGCTGGCAGCGCTGGCGCCCTTCGTGGAGGCCGATCTCGGCGGGCCGCCGGCGCATCCGGAACGACTCGAATCCGGCGTGGACCTGCTGCGCGAGCGCAGCAAGACCCTGGTCGAGATGGCCGAGCGCGGGCGCTTCCTGGCGGTGGCCGACGACGGACTCGAGTACGACGAGAAGGCCGTGGCCAAACACTGGAAGGCTGCCGCGCGTCCCCTGCTCGAGGCCCTGCGCGCCGAGCTGGCGGGGCTCGCGGCCTGGGACGAAGCCGGGCTCGAAGCGGGCTTCGAAGCCGTGCGCGAGCGGCAGGGCGTCGGCCTCGGCAAGCTTGCGCAGCCGGTGCGCGTGGCGGTCACCGGCAGCGGCGCCTCTCCGGGCATCTACGAGACCCTCGCCGTGCTGGGCCGCGACTCGACGCTGGCCCGCATCGATCGCGCACTCGAGCAGATTCCGCGCGCTTGAGAAGAGTGGGCCGCTCCGTTATAGAACGGGGGCGGTCCCCGGTCGTCTAACGGCAGGACAACGGGTTCTGGCCCCGTCAATGGAGGTTCGAATCCTCCCCGGGGATCCATGAGCCGCCCCGCCCCTTCCCCCCGCGTCTGCGTCGCGACCTTCCCTACCCTAGGAAGACGGGGGGATCTTCATGCTGATGGACTGGGTGCGGTTGGCGCGCCCGCGCGACTGGGCCAAGTCGGTCTTCGTGCTGCTGCCGGTGCCCTTCGCGGTGCGGGCGGGCGCGCGTCTCGAGCCGATCGAGCTGGGCCTGGGCGTGCTGGCGTTCTGCCTGACGTCCTCGGCGGTCTACGTCTTCAACGACCTGCGCGACGTCGAGGCCGATCGGGCCCATCCCCAGAAGCGCCAGCGACCGATCGCCTCGGGCGCCATCTCGCCCACCGGCGCCGGCCTCTACGCAGCCGGACTGCTGGCTGCGGGCATCGCACTGGGCTGGGCGTCGGGTCACCCGACGGTGGTGCTGCTGCTGGCACTCTACGTGGGGCTGAACCTGATCTACAGCCTGGGCGCCAAGCACCAGCCCCTGGTGGACGTCTTCCTGCTGGCCTCGGGCTTCCTGCTCCGCGTACTGGCGGGCTGCGCGCTGATGGGCGTACCGCCGTCGAACTGGCTGCTCACCTGCACGCTGTGGGTGGCGCTCTTCCTGGCCTTCGCCAAGCGCCGCGCCGACCTCTCGCGCGGAATGGGCGCGGCCCAGCGGCCGGCACTCAAGGGCTACAGCCTCAACTTCCTCGACCACGCCATGAGCCTCTCGGCCGGAATCTGCCTGCTCTCCTACGGTCTCTACAGCCAGGACGCGGGCATCTTCGTGCCGGGCCGCGAGCTGGCGGGCATGCCCTTCGTCGCCTTCGGTCTGCTGCACTACCTGCGGCTGGCACAGGTCGACCAGATCGAGGTGTCGCCGGTCGAGATGGCGTACGGCTCCCGCGCGCTCCAGATCTGTTCGCTCGGCTGGCTGGCGGCGACGGCCTGGAGCCTGGGCTGGTTCTGACCGTGACGCGGCGGCGATGCAGCCCGTTCGGCGCCGGCCTGCTGACCGCGATCCTCGTTGCGGGGGGACTCGGCTGTGACTCGGCGGGCACCGGGGAAGCTCCGCCCCCGATCCTGCTGGTGGTGCTCGACACGGTGCGCGCCGACCGCACCTCCACCTACGGCTACGCCCGTCCGACCACCATCCAGCTCGACGCGGTGGCCGACGCCGGCGTCGTGTTCCGGGACGCGACGGCGCCGGCCTGCTGGACCTGGCCCAGCCACGCTTCGCTCTTCACCGGCACCCCGCCGTGGGTCCACGGCGCGCGACTGATCGGCGGCGCCGCGAGTGGTGGCGCCGGTGTCGAGGGTCTCGAGGTGAGCGCGCTGCGCCCGGAGCTGCCGACGCTGGCCGAGCGACTGCGCGCTGCTGGCTACGATACGCGCGCCGCCGTGGCCAACGAATGGCTCCGCCCCGAGCTGGGTCTGACCCGCGGCTTCGAGCGCGTGGTCCACCACCCGGCGGATGCCGAGGTAACCCGGGTGGCCGAGGACGAGATCGTGCGCGAGCGGGCGCGGCCGCTGTTCCTGTTCGTCAACTACCTGTCCGCCCACAGCCCGTATCGCGAGGGGCCGGGTCCCTGGAGCGCGGACGGACGGCTCGACCCGCCGAGTCCCGGCCTCGAGCCCTACCTCACCGAGGACGCGCCGCGCGGCATCAACCTGGCGCGTCGGGCCGAGGGCGACGACCGCGACGGCTACACCCGCTTCCTGGCAGGCGAGCTGCAGCTAGTACCGCGCGACCTCGAGACCCTGGGCGCGCTCTACGACGCCGGCGTGCGCGGCGCCGACTTCTCGCTGGGCCGCCTGCTGACCGCGTGGACCCGGCGCTTCCCGGACGGCGTCGTGGCGGTGACGGCTGACCACGGCGAGGCGCTGGGGGAGCACGGACAGCTCTACCACCTGGGCAGCGTCTATCCCGAGGTGCTGCGCATACCGCTGGTGCTGGCGGCGCCCGGGCGCCTGCCCGCCGGCGTCGAGGTCGCCGCGCCGGTACAGCTCCAGGACCTCTACGCGACGCTGCTGGAGCTGGCTGGCGTCGAGCGGAGCGAGGGTTCGCTGTTGCGCGCGATCGAGGCGGCCGAGGCGGGCGAAGCCTGGTCGCGCCCCGTCGCCGCGGCGGCGTGGCCGAACGCATTCTGGGCCTCGGAGCTGGGCGGGCGCTACCGCCACGCCTGGCGCCTCTACCGCGAGCCCGGCTACGCGCTGGTCTGGAGCGACGAGGGAGACGCCGAGCTCTACGACGCGCGCCTCGACCCCGGAATGCTCCGCGATCTGGCCGCCGAGCAGCCGGAGCGAACGGCCGAGCTGTTGACGCGGGCCCGCGAACACTTCGGAGAGGTGGAGACGGTGGAGCCCCAGGCGCTCGAGATCTCCGATGAGCTGCGGGAGCAGTTGAAGGCGTTGGGCTACGGGCACTAGCGCGACGGCCGACCCGGTGGAGGCGCTGGGTCTAGACAGGAACGAAGCTCGCCAGGGGCACCAACAGCGCAAACAGCGCGCCGAGAGCGAGGGCCGGGCCGAAGCCGAAGGGGGCGGCGAAGTTGCGGCGGACCAGGGCCCAGATCAGACCCAGCGCCAGGCCCAGCACCGAGGCGGCGAGCAGGGTCTGGACGACCCCGGCGGGGCCCAGGAAGGCGCCGATCATGGCGAGCAGCTTCACGTCACCGAAGCCCATGCCCGGAAACCAGGTCCAGTAGTCGAGGCTGGACGGCCGCGGGAAGTCTTCGTCGCCCTCGGGCCAGTGTTCGAAGCGGCGCCCGCTTGCCGCCGAGAGCCGCGCGTGGCCGAAGCCCACGATCCACAGCAGGCCCCCCCCCAGCAGCGCGCCGAGCCCCGCCTCGAGCCAGGCCGCTCCGGCCGGGACCGAGGCGCCGAAGACGCGCAGCGCCGGCCACAGCGTGAGCCCGAGCACGAGCCCGCCCAGCGAGATCTCGTCGGGAATCAGCCGGTACTCCAGGTCGATCAGCGCGGCGGTGAGCAACGCGGCACCGAAGGCCATCCACACCGGCGCTTCGAGGGTCGGCCCGAAGCGCAGCGCGATCCAGCCGAAGAGCAGCGCCGTGGCCGCCTCCACGGCGGGGTAGCGCGCCGAGATCGCGGCACCGCAATCGGGGCAGCGCCCGCGCAGCCACAGCCAGCCCAGCACCGGCACGTTGTGCCAGGGACGGATCGGGTGCAGACACGCCGGACAGCGCGAGGCCGGCCGCAGCAGCGATTCGCCGCGGGGCCAGCGGTGCGCCACCACGTTGAGGAAGGACCCGATGATCGCGCCGAGCACGACCGCGAGAATCGCGAAGGTCCAGGGATCGATCTGCACGGCGGCAGGCTAGCGGAAGTCGCGGCGCTGGAAGAGCAGCGTGGCGCCCAGGAGCAGCAGCGCGGCGTAGCCGAAGCCATAGCCCAGCGGCAGCCACAGGTCCGAGGCGGCCAGCGGCAGCTGGTGGCTCGCGTGCAGGGTGAGATCGAAGGCCTCGAGATCGGGGAGCGTGTGGTAGAGCCACTCGGTGACGCGCCGCGTTCCCTCGGAGTCGGAGTGCGCGCCCCGGGCGCGCAGGTCCCGGGTCAGGTGGCCGATCAGCCACACGCTGCCGGTGAAGAACGCCGCCAGCATCGGCGTCGAGAACGACGAGAAGAGCAGCGCCACGGCCACGACCACCGCCACCTCGACACCGATCAGGAACATCGCGGCGGCATGGCCGGCGCCGATCGGCGCGCCGGCGCCGAAGGAGACCGCCACGAAGACCAGCGCCATGATCCCGATCTGGAGCCAGAGGGTGAGCACCAGGCCGAGGTACTTGCCCACCAGGAACTCGCTGCGCGAGATCGGCTTCGACAGGATCGTGAAGATGGTGCGGCGGTCCACCTCGCGGTGCACCAGCCCGATCCCGACGAAGATGGCGAGCAGGACGCCGAACACGCGGATGGCGCCCAGCCCCACGTCCTGGAGGATGCGCTCGCGTTCGACGTAGGAGAGCGTCGAGAGCAGCACGCCGGTTCCGATCAGGGCCACTGCGAAGAAGAGCAGCGCGTAGAGCACGCGGTTCCGGACCGCCTCGCGCAGCGTGTTGTGGGCGATGGCGACGATGCGACGCAGCGAGTTCACTCGGCTTTCTCCTCGATGGCGTCCAGGAAGATCGACTCGAGCGAGGCGCGATGCGGCGTCACCGAGACCAGCTCGGCGCCCTCGGCCAGCGCTCGGCGCAGAACGTCGGCCACGTCCTTCTGGGGCAGCCGCAGCTCGACACGTTCACCGATCCCGCGCAGCCTCGAGCCGTAGCGCGACGCCAGCTCTTCGCCCAGCTCCGCAGCGATCCCGGTCATGACCAGATCGGCCTCCTCACCCTCGTCGAGGAGCGGATGCGGGCTGCCTTCGTAGCGGATGCGGCCGTTGGCGATGATCGCGACGCGATCGCACAGCATCTCCACATCGCTCAGGATGTGGGTGCTCATGAAGACGGTCTTGCCCTCCTCCTGGAGCTTCAGGATGAGGTCGCGGATCTCCTTGCGCCCCACCGGATCGAGACCGCTCATGGGCTCGTCGAGGAACACCACCTGCGGATCGTGCACCAGCGCCTGGGCGATCCCGACGCGCTGGAGCATGCCCTTCGAGTAGGTGCGCAGCCGCGCATCGCGAGCGTGCGCCAGTCCCACCGCTGCGAGCAGGGTGTCGATGCGCCCTTCGCGCGCGCGACCGGCCACGCCGCAGACGCGGGCGTAGAAGCGCAGGAACTCGGCGCCGGTCAGGTAGTCGTAGAAGTACGGCGCCTCGGGGAGGAAGCCCACGTGGCGCCGGAACTCGGTCTCGCGCACGTCGCGTCCCAGCACCTGGGCGGTGCCCGCGGTCGGCCGGATCAACCCCATCAGGGTCTTCAGCGTGGTGGTCTTGCCGGCGCCGTTGGGCCCGACGAAGCCGAAGACCTCGCCGCGGCGCACCTCGAAGGACACGCCGTGCAGTACACGCCGGGTGCGGAAGAAGCCGGGGCGGAAGTCCTTCACCAGCCCCTCGACGCGAATCACCACGTCGGGTCGATCAGCCATCGCTCTTCTCCTGCTGGGTCGCGAGCTGCTCCTGGAAGCGTTGGCGCCGCTCGCGGTCGCGCTCGTGCAGATTCAGCTGGTAGCGACGGCCGTAATAGGACGAGACGATCCGGCCCTTCTCGTCGAGCGCCCACTCCCAGCCGTGTGGCTCGGGTGGCAACGAGCGCAGCACACGCTCGGGGCCGCGTACCAGCTCGTCGAGCTCGGCGATGTCGCGACCGTTGCGCTCTCGGAAGACGTCGCGGGCCTGGTCCAGGAAGCGGGCGCGGCGCTCGGTCTCGATCTCGTCCAACGCCTTTTCGTACTCGGCACGTGCCCACTCGTCGGGCGCGTCGCGCAGCAGCTCCTCGAGATAGGCCGCCGCGGCCTCGAGCCCGCCGCTGTGGGAGCGCAAGCGCGCCAACAGCCTGCCCAGGTACTGGGGGGCCCCGGGCAGATCGACGGCGGGCTCGAGAACCTCGGCGGCCAGGGCCTCGTCCCCCAGATAGAAGAAATGGTTGAAGCTCAGGTAGAAGCGGTTGCGCCAATCGCGCGGGTGGTAGGCGATGCCCCGCTCCATCAGCCGGTTGCCCTGCTCCACGCGTTCGGCGCTGTCGGTCAGGAAGAGCGTGGCAAAGCGATAGGGGTGATCGACCCAGGGATCCAGCAGGGTCACCGTCTCGATCAATCGCGCGATCGAGGCGGTTTGGCGCGGCTGCACCCGCTGGTCGCGACCCACCAGCTGGACGGCCTGGAGCCAGTGATAATCCGCCACCAGGGCGTCGAAGCCCAGGGCGGCCACGCGGGCCGTTTCGGGTCGCAGTGCGAACACGCCCTCGTCGGCGTCCCCGACCTCACCCGACTTCGGGTGGGCCCAGGCCACCAGGGCCAGCCCGATCACTGCAACGCAGATGCGGATGCTCAGCGAGCGCAAGACGGCGTCCCCCCCGAAACGCAGCTCGTGCTGGAAGGAGTCCTAGAAGTCGTCGGCCGCCCGTTGGTGCGCGGGCGACTCGAGAATGTCCGTGCCGTCGCCCGCCGTCGGCGGCGGGTGGCCCGTGACTGCAGTCGGGCAGACGCCGCCGGCCGCATCGGGCTTCACGTAGCTCGCCACCGCGAGCATGCCGTCACCGTCGATGTCGCCATAGGCGGAGGCGGTGAAACAGGTCGGGCACGGGCACGGGTTCAGCGACGGTCCACCGGGTGCGTTCACGTCGTAGTCGAAGTAGACCAGGCCCTCGGGGCGCCAGCCCACGGCGGAGAAGGCTGCCTCGGCCAGCGGAGTCCACGCACGGGGCGCCGCTCCAGGCGCCGGCCCCGGCATCGAGGGCGCGCCCAGATACACGCCGGATTCGGCGAAGTAGGCGTTCTCGACGCCTGCGATCGCCTTGAGATTGTAGAGCGCCTCGCTGCGCCGGGTGCGGTTCTGATAGTTGCTGTACGCGACCGTGGCGGTCGACGCGAGAATGCCGATGATCGCCACCACGATCATCAGCTCGATCAGAGTGAAGCCTGCCAGGGTTCGGTTGCGATCCATCGCTGTAAAGCCTCGGCGGTCACGGAGTATGGAAGAAGAGAGAATGCGGGGGGGTCGGACCCCCCGGCCCGACCCCCACGCATGGGACGAATCCCTAGAACACGCTCCGTCCGGAGGTGCTGTCACAGGGACCCACGGTCTCGAACAGGTCGGTCGTGGTCGTGACCGGGTTGTACACGCCATTCGCGGTGCAGCCCAGACTGCCGGCCACGGCGTTGGTGCCGAGCGGATCGGTGCCCTTGACGTAGCCCCACGTGTTGAAGTTCACACCGTCGGCGTCGATGTCCGACAGGGCGTCGGCGGTGTAGACCTCGAAGGTGAGCGGGTTGGCGTCCGCGTTGGCCGCGGCCACCGCGTACTGGTAGTAGACCTCGCCCTCCGGCGCGAAGCCGGTGATGCAGAAGCCGTGGGCCATGTCGACGCCACCGCAGTCGGTCAGACCCCAGTCACCCTTCGAACCGCCGGGCAGCACTGTCGGCTCGATAGCCGAGACTACGTAGGTGCTGAACTCGGCAGCATAGCCTTCCTGCGAGACGCTGATCGCCTTCAGGTTGGTCTTGCCCTCACTCGCCTTGGCGCGAAGCTGGAAGCGAATGAAGTTGGGGATGGCGATGGCCGCCAGGATGCCGATGATGGCGACGACGATCATCAGCTCGATGAGCGTGAAGCCGCCGCGCCGCTTGTGAAGTAGAGCTCTCATTTCTATCCGTCTCCTTGCATCGATGCTTGTGAGCGCCCTGCCGAATCCACCGAGAAGCTCCCTGCTTCCGGTCGGCGCCGACCTGGGGGGCTCCCGACAGTCGGCGTGACGCTCGTTCCCGATTCCTGGCTCTTCCATAAGCAACGCTCGTGCCAGGGCTCGGGGATGCTCCTCTCAGGTCGGCAGGAGCAGGAGTCAACTTGAGCGGGAGTGGGTCTATCCCCGCGCCGCTGCACCCCTCTGGCGGGCGGGGCCGCCCCCCCTCTGAGTGACGATCTGCGGCGCTCCGGGAGACGCGTTCCGTCACCGGTTCAAGCGGCGAGCGCCTGCGACCGACCCATCACCCGGGTGCATCACGTGCGCACGACGGAGGGCCAATGACCCGACGCTGGTTGCTGATCGGCTGTCTCGTCTTCTCGGGAATGGCCGCGCTGGTGTACCAGATCGTCTGGACGCGGCTGCTGGGCCTCTCCTTCGGGACCACCACCGAGGCGATCGGCACCGTGCTCGCGGTCTTCTTCGGCGGGCTGGCACTCGGCAACCTGTTGGCGGCGCGCACGCTCGATCGGATCCGGCGACCGCTCCGGGTCTACGCCTGGCTCGAGCTGGGCATCGGCGCCTTCGCGCTCGCCAGCCTGCCGCTGCTGCTGCGGCTCGACGACGTCTTCGCCTGGGTGGGCGCCGACCACGGGCCCTGGGCGATGACCGCCATCCGCGCCGGCGTCGCCGCCGTCGTGCTGCTGCCGCCCACCGCCGCCATGGGCGCCACGCTGCCCGTGGTGGCCCGCGGCCTCGTCGAGCAGGACGCCACGCTGGGGCGCTGGAGCGCCTGGCTCTACACGGCCAACACCTTCGGCGCCGTGCTGGGCGCCTACCTGTGCGGCTTCTGGGCGATTCCCCAGCTGGGCCTCACGCACACCGTATGGACCGCCAGCGCCGTCAACCTGGGCGTGGCAGCCCTGGTGCTGCTGGGCGCAGGCGGCCTGCGATCCGCGCCGGCCCTGGCGGCGGCGCCATCCAACCTCGTGGAGTCGGCTGCGCCCGCCCGCGGGCGCGGCTGGTTCCTGCTCTTCTTCGGCATCTCGGGCTTCGTGGCGATCGGCTACGAGATCGTCTGGTCGAAGATCTTCTCGATCGTGATGGAGGGGACGCTCTACGGCTTCGCGGCGGTGCTCTCCACCTATCTGCTGGGCATCGGCCTGGGCAGCCTGGCGGTTTCGCGCTGGGTGGACCGGGTGCGCGACCTGCCCCGCCTCTTCGGCCTGCTCCACCTGGCCATCGGCGCCAGCGTCGCGCTCGGAATGTTCTGCGTGCCGCTGCTCCCCTTTGCGTTCCAGTCGCTGGCGCGTTGGGCGGGCAGCGAGGACGCCGTTCACCTGCTGCTGTTGCTGGTGGCGCCCCTGATCCTGGTGCCCACGGCGCTCTTCGGTGCGGCCTTCCCGGTGTTGATCCGCATCTATGCGCGCCGCGCCGACCGGGTCGGCCAGGGCATGGGTGTGGCCACCGCGGTGAACACCGCGGGCAGCATCGCCAGCAGCCTCCTGGTGGGCTTCGTCTGGATCCCGGAGCTCGGCATCGACGCGAGCCTCTACCTGTTGCTGATGATCGACCTAGGCGTCGGCTTCCTGGTCGTACTCGCCTTCCGCGACGAGGGCGGGGCGCGACGGCTGACCACCGGCGGCGCCGGCCTGCTGCTGGCGGCGGTGGCGCTCTCCTACAACGGCGTGCGGGTGGAGCAGGCGGTGGCCGGACGCTGGCTCGCCGCGCCGACCCTGGCGCTGTACCGGGCCGGCCTCGGGCAGGCGACCGACGAGACCGAGTGGATCGCCGAGGGCCGCACCTCGATCGTGACGGTGCACGAGAACGCCTGGGGTCGGCGCTTGCGCACCAACGGCATGCCCGAAGCGGGTCGCCGCTTCTCGGCCCCGCACTTCTCGTTGGAGAGCCAGCTGCTGGGCGCGCTGCCCTACCTGCTGGCCGAGGAGCCGCACCGCGCGCTCGCGATCGGCTACGGAGGCGGAGCCACCGTCAGCGCGCTCGCCCAGACCGACGTCGAGACGATCCGCGTGGTCGAGCTCGAGGAGCGGGTGATCGAGGCGGCTCGGCTGCTCCATCCGGCCCAGGAGGATCCGCAGCGCGACCCGCGGGTCGAGGTGCGCATCAACGACGGCCGCAACGAGCTGCTGATGGAGCGCTATCGCGACGCCCCGCGCTGGGACCTGATCTCCTCGCAGCCGAGCCACCCCTGGCTGATGGGCGCCGCGAACCTCTTCACCGAGGAGTATTTCGATCTGATTCGCGAGCGGCTCACACGCGGCGGCGTCTTCGCGCTCTGGGTGAACGGCTTCCGCACCGACCCAGAGTCGGTGCTCGCGATCCTGACCAGCTTCGAGCGGATCCTGCCGGGCGGCGTCGTGCTGGCCGGCGGCGGTTCGGACGCGCGCTCGTCCCTGCTGCTGCTCGGTGGCCGCAAGCCGCTGGTGTGGGATCTCGACCGGATGTCGGAGCGGCTGGCGGAGCCGGCGCTGGCGGCGCGGCTCGAGCAGCACGGTGTTCGGAGCGTGGCGCAGCTGCTGGCCCGGGCGGAGGGGCCCGTCGACGTATTCGCGCGGCTCGAGCCGACGGCGGCCAACACCGACGACAACGCCTTCATCGAGACCCGCGTGCCGCGACGGCTCGCCTGGGAGAACCTGGAGTTCGCGGCGATCGAGACGCGGGTGGCGCCGGACGCGCCGCTGCTGCCTCCCGTCCGGGGTTCGGCCGACGTGACCGAGGTGGCCCGGGCGATCCTCGAGCTGCCCGCCGGCCCCGGTGCCTGGCCCTACGCCGCCAAGCTCGACCGCCTGCTGCGCGTCCACGGCGCCGCTGCGCCGGCCCACGAGCGGGTGCTGCTCGCCGCCATGGGCGCGTTGCGCGACCCGGCCCGCGCGAACGCGGGCGTCGAAGCGCTTCGCAAGCTGGCGGCCCGAGCGCCGGACGATCCCGAACCGCTCCGGCAGCTCGGTCTCCATTGGGGCGCCCGCACCCGTGAGTACGCCGCGGCGGCCGCTGCCTTCGAAGCCGCCTGGCAACGCTCGGGCGCGGCGCGCGACGCCTACGACGCGGCCCGCTCTTGGCATCATCTCGACCCCGAACGCGCCTGGCAGTGGGCAGCGCGCGTCGGGGCCGCCGAGCGTCACCACTTTCCGCGGCTCGCGCTCTACGATGCCGAGCGCGCGCTGGCCGAGGGCGCTCCGCCCGAGGCACTCGAGATTCGCTACCGCGATCTGCTCGCGTACCGCGCCACTGACGCGGGACGCGGACTGCCCGGCGTGGACGCCACCCTCGCCAGCCTCGCCGACGCCCTGGGCCTCACGACCGCCGCGCGCGGCTTCCGCGATGCGGATCGCGAGCTGCGCCAGTCGAGCGTGGAGCCGCTGCTCCAGCAGGCGCGCCGGGAGCTCGGCGCGGGAAATCCGGACGCCGCGGAGCAGCGGGTGAACGAGGCGCGTGCCCTGGTTCCCGGATACCGCCCGACCCTCGAGCTTGCGGCGGAGATCGCCGCGCAGCGTCGCGACCGGTCCGCCTTCGAGGAAGTGCTCGACAGCGCCGCGCGCTGGGCCCCTACCCGCGCCGCGGGGATCTCGACCCAGATCCGCTGGCGCGAGCGCTGGGACTGGCAGCCGGTAGCGCCCGCGAGCCGCGGTTGACACGCCGCAGCCCGGCTGGTTACGTTGCCGCCGCCTCTCGGCAAAGCGCTCCCATCGTCTAGCGGTCTAGGACGTGGCCCTCTCAAGGCCAAGACACGGGTTCGATTCCCGTTGGGAGCGCCACGCCGGAGCCCGGCTCCCGGCGGCGCCTTCCGGTCCACTGAGCGTGCCAACCCCAGGGGAGCTGGCGCGCCCCCGATCGGGGCGGGTGCACCGGAGGCTGAGGTTGTCCAAGTTCGCGTTCGCCTTCCTGGATTGTGAATTCGGCGGCCTCGACCCCGAGCTCCACGACATCACCGAGATCGGCGTCATCACCACCGACTACCGGCTGGCAGAGCTCGACTGCCGCGAATGGAAGGTGCGCGCCCGCCCCGAGCGCATCACCCCGGTCGCCGCCGAGATCTCGGGCTACGACGCCAAGGTCTGGGAGGCCGAGGCCGTGCCGGTCCGGAAGATGTTGACCGAGGTGACCGAGATGCTCCCCAAGGGTGTCAAAGTGGTGCCCGCCGGCCAGAACGTGCGGATGGACGTCCAGTTCCTGGAGCGCGCCTTCAAGCACTGCGAGATCGACTACCCCTTCGACTACCACGTCATCGACCTGGCCACGCTCTTCTACGCCTGGTCGCTGGTGACCGGTGAGACCGTGCCGGCGCTGTCGCTGCGCCAGGCGGCCACGACGGCCGGGCTGGCCGACGGAGCCGTGCCGCACCGGGCGCTGGCCGATGCGCGGCTGACGCTCGATGTGTTTCGGCACTACGTGGGGCGGCTGGCGCCGCGGGCAGGAGAGTAGGCGGAGAAGTTGCCGAGGCGCAGGCAGCTCTGTGGATCTCCGTTCGCCTGCGGCTCACTGCGCGCGCGGCTCGAGGTGCCGAGACCTCTCCGCTTTCGAGGGCCGCGCTTGCCGGCGGGCAGCCCCCGAGCCGCAACCCACCCCCAAGCGTCCGTACATCTCCCAAACCCCCCTCGATCCGCGAACGAAGCTCCAACGCAGCCTGGAAGCCGGCGCGAAGGCAAGCAGGCCTAGGCCGGCAAGCGCCGCCTACAGCTGCACGAAAGCTCTAGTCCGAACGAGCGGCGCGCGCAGCGAGGCGAAGCCGAGCGGAGATCCACAAAGCTTGTGCTCGCACGGCAACCCAGCCGCGGCGCGCGCAGCGAGGCGAAGCCGAGCGGAGATCCACAGAGCTTGCGCCCGCACGGCTAGCGCCCGCGTCATTGCAGCCGATCCTGCCACTTTCGGAGCGCTCCCAGGTCGATCCACGCCAGCAGCGGAAGGATCCACCGGTGCGCCCAGCTTCCCGGGCGAAAGCGGATGGCGGAGGCGAAGTCGATCAGGATCGGATCGCCGTCCTCGCCGATCATCACGTTGCTGCGATGGCGCAGGTCCAGGTGGACGACGCCCCGCTCGTGCATGCCCCGGATGGCGCCCTCGAGCGCGGCCGGGAAGCCGGGCGAGATGCGGCCGCGCAGGCGACGCGTCATGCGACGGCCGGGTCGGTACTCGACGGCGAAGGCGAGCGGGTCGATGGCGCCGATCAGCTGGGGCACGGCCGCGTGGTCGGCCAGCGCGCGGTAGGTCGCCATCTCGTTCCAGATGCTGAAGCGACCCCAGGTCGAGCGGATCCAGCGGCCGCGCGGCTGGAAGTCCTTGACGACGATGTGCTTGCCGCCGAGGGCCACCAGGTACACGTCGGGATTGCGGCGGTTGCCGCGATTCAGCACGGAGACGGTGTGTTTCCCGAGCTCCTCGCGCCGCAGCGGCGCGAGCGGGGCCTCGGTCACTAGTCGCTCGCGATCGGCGGCTTCCGGTTCCCGGTCTCGAGCTCCTGGAGCCGGGACCAGAGCCGGGCGCGCAGGCGGGCCTTGAAGAGCGGATCGATCGGCACGGGGCCGTCGGCGGCGTTGACGAACTCGGCGAACTCCACGGGATCGAAGTCCACGCAGGCATCCGGCCGGGAGTCGACCTCGTGATCGGACCGATGGGAATAACGACTGCGATTGGCCAGTAGCCTACGCAGACCCCTCGCGATTCCGGGCTTCACCAGATCCTCCGCGGGGGGCGGTCCGCAACATACTCGACTCGTACTCGAAGAGACACCGTGCCACTCCCGGTCCTGGCGGGACTGCCGCATCACCGCCCATGGAATCTCTGCAGGAGGGCTGAACTGCAGATGGGTCGGGGCCGCGGATCTTCATCGAAGCGATGCGTCCCCTGGAGACGGGTTGCATCGCCATCGACTACTAAGTGGGTCGCAGCACCGATTCGTGGCAGGGTATTGCCGAGAAAACGCCCGAGGGGACCGATTTTTTTCACCCCAGGGGAATCGCCTTCCCCGGGTCGGCGCCTTCCCCGGGTCGGCGGGTTGGGACCTCCGCTGGCGCCTAGGGCCGGAGGAAGGCCTCGAGACCCGGAGCCGACTCGGCCAGCGTGCGGCGCATCCGGTAGAGGTTCGCCTTGATGGCGTCCTCGGACTTGCCCAGGGCCTGGGCGATGGCGCGAATGGGCTGCCGGCGCAGATGCTTCAGGTGGAAGATGCGCCGCTGGAGCGGCGTGAGACGGTCTGCGATGACAGTGTCGCAGCGGTCGAGCATGCGCCGGGCGTCCACGGCGCGCTCGGTCGAGGGCTCGCGAGCGGGGATCGCCTCGGGGCCGAGGTCGGTCAGCGACTCCAGCCGGGGCCGGTTGCGACGGAAGCGGCGATTGACCTTGTTGCGGGTCACCCCGAACACCCAGACCAGCAGGCTGGACTCGCCGCGATAGCTCGGCAGCGCCTGGAAGACGGTCTCGAAGACCTCCTGGGTGACGTCCTCGGCTTCCGCGGGATCGCCGAGTCGCTTGAGGGCGAAGCGGTAGACGCGTGGGAAGTACGACTCGTAGAGCTCGTCGAAATGGGCCCTGCTCCCCGCCAGGATGTTGCGAACCAGCTCCCGATCGCGCGCGGCGGCCGTGCGCACCGGGTCCGACGAGGCTTCCGAGGGGTTGCTGGTCGCCGGAGGCACGCCAGCGGACGTGGGGGCCGGGAGGGCCACCCGAAGATGGGGGGGATGATGTCGCACGCGAACCCAAGCTCCCTGGCAGCCGGGTCGCCCCACCGGGGGGGGGCTGGGCGACGCGGCATGTTGAGGTCTCTCCGAAAAGGGTGGACTCGATGTCCGTTATATCGTTGGAGCAATGGGCATGCCAGAGCCGGCGTGGCTTGCAGGTAGCCCCGCATCCCCCCTCCCCTGTTGGGGATTTGGCGCTAGCCGCGGGCCGGCCCACGACCGTGGGGGACGCGCGGCGCTAGGTAAAGGTTTGCCCATTCTCGGCAGGGGGGTTCACCTACGCGCGCGGGTGGCAACGAAGTGGCAGCGGAGCGATCTCAGGGAGCGGAGACGCGGCTCGCTTGGCCCGGCTGGATCCACCACTGCCCCGCCCGGCGCACCCAGCGATCCTCGCGCTCCAGGTGGGTCTTCCACCAGCGCAGTGGCAGGGCGTTATCGCCGCGCAGGTGAACCCGCACGCTCGCCCGGCCGGGACCGTCCACCAGGAACTCGGCGATCTCGGTGTGGATCGGCCGGCTGCGCTGGAAATGCGCCTCGAGCAGCGCTTCGGCGAGGTCGGCGTAGTAGTCGGAGAAGGATTCCTCGTCGCGGAAGTACTCGTGCAGCCCGGCATCTCGGAAGGTGACGATGCTGTTGAAGCGACGACCCTCGAGCCGTCGGTAGAACACCGTGGCGCGCTCGTAGAAGTCCAGCACCCCGGGCGCCTCGACCCGCTCGAGACCCGCCTCCGGATCGGGAAGCGGCGCGTCGGACCCACCCGCGCAGCCGAGCGCGAGGACCGCAGTCAGCACCAGTGCCACGGACCTCAGCGCCGGGTCCTCCGGCGCGCCGGGGCGCGTCGCGGGCGCGCCGGGCGCTTGCTGCGCGGCGGCTTGGGCGCCGGAGCGCGCAGCGCCGCCTGGGCCGCGGCCAGCCTCGCAACGGGCACGCGGAAGGGCGAGCAGGACACGTAGTCGATCCCGATCTCGTGGCAGAAGGCGACGCTCTTGGGATCGCCACCGTGCTCGCCGCAGAGGCCCACCTTCAGATCGGGGTGCGTCTCGCGGCCCTTGGCAACTCCGATCCGCACCAGCTCGCCGATTCCGTCCGGATCGATCGAGACGAAGGGATCGTCCTCGAGGATGCCGGTCTCCATGTACTCGGGCAGGAACTTGCCGACATCGTCGCGCGACAGCGCGTAGGCCATCTGGGTCAGGTCGTTGGTGCCAAAGGAGAAGAAGTCGGCGTGTCTGGCGATGGCGTCGGCGGTGAGAGCGGCGCGCGGCACCTCGATCATGGAGCCGATCTGGATCTTCACACCCTTGGCTCCGGCCACCACCCGCGCGACCTCGTTCTGCACCAACGCGCGCAGACGCTCCAGCTCTCCGACGTGGGACACCAGGGGGATCATGATCTCGGGACGCACCTTCACGCCGGTCTCGGCCACGCGGCAGGCGGCCTCGGCGATGGCGCGCGCCTGCATCTGGTAGATCTCCGGAAAGGTGATGCCGAGTCGGCAGCCGCGGTGCCCCAGCATGGGGTTGAACTCCCTGCGCTCCTCGACACTGGCGCGCACCGTGGCCAGGTCGCTGCCCAGGGCCTCCGCCACCTCGCGGATACCTTCCTCCTCGTGGGGAAGGAACTCGTGCAGCGGCGGGTCGAGCAGCCGGATCGTGACCGGCAGACCCGCCATGGCGCGGAAGATCCCCTCGAAGTCGCCGCGCTGCATCGGCAGCAGCTTCTCCAGCGCGCGGCGGCGTTGGTGCTCGTCGGTGGCCAGGATCATCCCGCGCACGACGAGGATGCGATCCTCCTCGAAGAACATGTGCTCGGTGCGACAGAGGCCGATGCCCTCGGCGCCGAACTCGCGCGCCACCTTGGCGTCGTGGGGCGTGTCGGCGTTGGTTCTCACCGCCAGACGGCGAGCCTTGTCGGCCCAGCGCATCAGCTGGCCGAACTCGGCGCCCAGCTCCGGGGTCACCGTGGCGACGCGGCCCAGGATGACCTCGCCACTGCCGCCGTCGATGGTGAGCTCGTCACCCGCCTTCACCACGCGGTCTTCCACGCGCATCTCGTTGGCCTCGTAGTCGATGCGCAGGGTGCCGCAGCCCACCACGCAGCACTTGCCCATGCCGCGGGCCACCACCGCCGCGTGGGAAGTCATGCCGCCCCGCGCGGTCAGGATCCCCTCGGCAGCGTGCATGCCGTGGATGTCTTCGGGCGAGGTCTCGATCCGCACCAGAACGATCTTCTCACCGGCCCGCGCGCGCGCCTCGGCCTCGTCGGCGGAGAAGACCACGTTGCCACAGACGGCGCCCGGCGAAGCCGGCAGGCCTTTCGCGATCACCTGCTTGGTCGCTTCCGGGTCGAGCGTGGGATGCAGCAGCTGCTCCAGGCTGCTGGGTTCCACGCGCAACACCGCCTCGTTTTGGGTGATCAGCCGCTCGCGGACCATGTCGACCGCGATCTTGACCGCCGAGCGCACGGTGCGCTTTCCAGTGCGGGTCTGGAGCATCCAGAGCTTGCCGCTCTGGATGGTGAACTCGAGATCCTGCATGTCTCGGTAGTGGCGCTCGAGGGTGCGGCGATTGCGCAGCAGCTCGCGGTAGGCGCGCGGCATCTCCTCTTCGAGGGTGGGCAGGTGGGCGTGGTCGGGGCTGCGGCTCTCCTTGTTGAGCGGCTGCGGCGTGCGGATTCCCGCCACCACGTCCTCGCCCTGGGCGTTCTTCAGGTACTCCCCGTAGAAGATGCGCGCCCCGGTGGAGGGATCGCGGGTGAAGGCTACGCCGGTGGCGCAGTCGTCGCCCATGTTGCCGAAGACCATCGACTGCACGTTGACCGCGGTGCCCCAGTCGTTGGCGATGTCGTTGAGCCGGCGATAGCGGACGGCGCGCGGGTTGCCCCATGAGCGGAATACCGCTCCGATCGCACCCCAGAGCTGCTCCTCGGGATCCTGGGTGAAAGGCGTGCCCGTCTCCTCTTCGACGATCTCGAGATACTCGGCCACCAGGCCGCGCCAGTCGTCCGCCGAGAGCTCGGTGTCCAGCATCGTGCCGCGCCGGCTCTTCAGCAGCTCGAGCCGGTGCTCGAAACGGTCGTGGGGCACGCCGAGCACGACGTTGCCGTACATCTGGACGAAGCGGCGATAGCTATCGTAGGCGAAGCGCCCATCCGCCTGGCGGGACAGGCCCTCGACGGTGATGTCGTTCAGGCCCAGGTTGAGCACGGTATCCATCATGCCTGGCATCGACACCCGCGCGCCCGAGCGGACCGACAGCAGCAGCGGCCGGTCGCGGTCGCCGAAGCCCGCCTCCATCACGCGCTCCACCTTGCGCAGCACGCGGCGCACCTCGGTCTCCAGGGACCGGGGCATGCGACCGCCGCGCCCCTCGTACTCGGCGCACACCTCGGTCGCGATGGTGAAGCCCGGCGGAACCGGCAGCCCCAGCCGGGTCATCTCGGCCAGGTTGGCCCCCTTGCCGCCCAGCGTGTTGCGCAGGCTGGCGCGGCCGTCGGCCTTGCCGTCGCCGAAGAAGTAGACGCGCCGCTTGGTGCGCTTGGCGGTCACCGCTCGTCCTCCAGCCGGTCTCGCAGGTAGGTGGAGATGGCGTCGATGGCGATCCGCTCCTGGGACATGCTGTCGCGCTCGCGCACCGTGACGCACGTGTCCGTCTCCGAGTCGAAATCGTAGGTGACGCAGAAGGGAGTGCCCGCCTCGTCCTGGCGCCGATAGCGCCGGCCGATGTTGCCGGACTCGTCGTAGAAGACCGCGTGGTGGCGACGCAGGTCGGCAGCAATGCGCCGTGCCGCCTCGCCGAGCTTCTTCGAGAGCGGCAGCACCGCCACCTGGATCGGCGCCAGCGCCGGGTGCAGCCGTAGCACGGTGCGGCTTTCGCCGCCCTCGAGCGCCTCCTCCTGGTAACCATTCACCAGCAGCGCCAGGCAGGTGCGATCCACGCCCACCGAGGTCTCGATGACGCAGGGGTGATAGCGCTCCTTGGTCTCCTCGTCGGTATGGCTGAGATCCTTGCCCGAGTACTCGCTGTGGCGGCGCAGGTCCCAGTCGCCCCGATCGTGGATGCCTTCGATCTCCTGCCACCCGAACGGGAACAGGAATTCCACATCGCTGGCCTGGCGCGCGTAGTGGGCGAGCTCGTCGGGCTCGTGGGGGCGCACCCGCAGCCGGTCGTCGGCGAAGCCCAGCTCGCGGTGGAAGGCCAGTCGCTGCTCCAGCCAGTGGTCGAACCAGCGCTGGCGTTCGCCGGGCGCGACGAAGAACTCGAGCTCGGCCTGCTCGAACTCGCGCGAGCGGAACGTGAAGTTGCGCGGATTGATCTCGTTGCGGAACGCCTTGCCGATCTGCGCGATGCCGAACGGGATCTTCTGCCGCGCGCTCTCGCGCACCCGCTTGAAGTCGAGGAAGATCGACTGGCAGGTCTCGGCGCGCAGGAACGCCACGCTCGACGCGTCCTCGGAAGCGCCCACGTGGGTCTGGAGCATCAGGTTGAAGCTGCGCGGATCGGTCAGCTCGCAATCGGTCAGCTGGCGCTGGGCCGGGGCCTCGGGGCACGGCTGACCCTCGAGCTGGTCGGCCCGGAAGCGGCGCTTGCAGGTGCGGCAGTCGACCATCGGATCGCTGAAGTGCTCGACGTGGCCGGACGCCTCCCAGGTGCGCGGATGCGCGATGATCGAGGAGTCGAGACCCTCGACGTCGTCGCGCTCGCGCACCACGCGCTGCCACCACAGGGCCTTCAGGTTGTTCTTCAGCTCGACCCCGAGCGGACCGTAGTCCCAGAAGCCGTTGATCCCGCCGTAGATCTCGCTGGACTGCCAGATGAAGCCGCGCCGGGCGCAGAGCGACACCACGTCTTCCATGCGAGCCGGGGACGACCCGGCGTGCGACGGGGCCGGCTGGACTTCCGCGTCGGCGGTCATGGGCGCTCCTCGAGGGCCGGCCCGGGCGAAAGCACCCGTCGAGAACGGGCCGGCTCGGGAGGCGAGGTCGGGGGATGGTTGCCTCCGTCCCCGGAGGTGTCAAGCCGTCGCGCGCCCCGCGGGCTCGGCCAGCATCGCGTCGAGAATGCGCTCGCTGCGCAGCTCCAACCCGACATGGAAGCGCAGGAAGCGCGCGAGGAGCACGCGCGCCTCGGCGAGCGCCGAGGCGGACAGCGACAGGCGCTCCAGATGTGCGAGGGGCAACGCCAGGCTGCGATCGAGCGCGCGCAGCGTCCCCAGGTGGACGGTGACCAGCGCGTCGGCCACCGCGCTGCACTCGCCGCACAGCGGGCCGCCCTCCCCCACGTGGAAGTCGATGCGCGCCTGGCTGCCGGGATCGCGGCCGCAGCGCACGCAGCGGCGCAGCTCGGGACGCAGGCCGAGGGCGTCGAGCAGGCGGAGCTCGAGCAGCACGCGCAGCCGGCCGTCGGGTGCGCGCTCGGCGACGGCGCGGAGCACGGCCAGGGTCGTCTCGAAGAGGCTGCGCGCCTCGGCACCGCCGGCGCCTTCGGGCGCGAGCCGACCGACCAGCTCCACCAGATAGGATCCCAGTGCGAAGCGTCGCGGGTCGCGCCGCAGCGCGGGAAACGCATCGACCAGCCGCGCCTGTTCGAGCCGCGCCATCGACTGGGGTCGGCGCCGTTCGGCGCGGATCCGGATCCGGTTCATCAGGTCGATTGCGCCCGAGAAGCGTTTGTGGCTTCGCTTGGCCCCCTTGGCGATGGCGGTGAGCCGGGCCGTGGCCGGCGTGAGCAGGTGGAGCACGACGTCCGACTCGCCGAACTCGACCACCCGCAGCACCAGGGCGTCGGTCTCGAGGGTCGCCACGGCTGCTAGGGCCCGGGCTCGGCCGGCGCGGGGGGGGCGGCGTCCCCAGGGCTCTCCGGCGGCGGAGCCTCGGCCGGGGTCGGCTCCTGGGGCTGGCTGCCCACCTCGCTCGCCAGCTCGCGCACCGCGTCACGCCGGTAGATCCAGTCGCCCGTGGGCCGCGGCGCCTCCGAGCCGGCCGGCGCGGTCCAGGCGATCCACAGGGCGTAGCCGCCGGCGATCGCCACCACGGCGAAGGCTCCGAGCACCAATCGCAGGCCGATGCGAGCGCCCACGCCGGCGCTTGCGGCCGAGGCGTCCACCTCGGGCAGCATGCGCGACAGGGTCTCCTCTGGAGGCAGGCCCAGCGCGCGGGCCACGGTCCGCACGAAGCCGCGCACGAAGCCGTCGGGATCGTCGTCGAAGGCGCCGGACTCGAGCCGCTCGAGCGAGCGCAGCGGGATTCGGGTGGTGGCGGACAGCTCCTGGAGGCTGATGCCCCGCAGCCTCCGCTCGCGAGCCAGGTGGCGTCCGATCGATTCGACGGCACCCGGCGCCGAGGGCCCACCGGGTCCGTCGGGTGCTACTTCAGGCGCTCCAGGCTTTCCTCGCTGCGTTTGCCCCATGTTCCGTCGGGCCGCTGATCGCGTGCCTGGCTCAGGTGGACGATGGCACGCTGGCGCTCCCCGAGTGCCTCGTGGATCTCGGCCAGACGATAGTGCACTTCGGACTCGGCGTGCGGACCGGGCTGGTCCGCCAGGACTTCTTCGAGCAGCTCGATGGCGAGCTTGGGATTCCCCGCCGCCGCCTCGACGATGCCGAGATTGAGCCGGGCTCGCCAGTAGTGCGAACGGTAGTCGAGGGCCCGGGTCAGCTCGCGACGCGCGTCTTCGAAGCGACCCAGCTTGTAGGCGGCCCAGCCGAGATTGGTGTGGGCCGTCCAGGGAGCGTCGAAGGTGGCGTCGTCGATCAGCATCTGGAGCTGCGCGATCGCCTGCTCGTAGCGCTCGGTCTGGATGTAGAAGGCGGCCAGGTTGTTGCGGGCGCTGTGCATGCTGGGTGCGATCTCGAGGGTCCGGAGCAGGTGCTCCTCGGCCTCGGGCATGCGGCCTCGATACCAGTAGGCCTGAGCCAGGGCCAGGTGTACCGAGGCTTCGCTCGGTGTGAGCCGTGCCGCCTGGAGCAGCTCGCGGATGGCCGCGCCCGGCTTTCCCTCCTGCAGGTAGGCCGCGCCCAGGTCGTAGTGCACCTGCGAGCGCCGGGCGGCGTCGATCCTGGCCTGCTCCTCGGCGCTGGGCGCAGGCGCGCGAGCGGGACCGGTGGCGCAGCCGGCCTGCGCCAGGGCGATGACAACGAACGGCGCGATCAAGCGGCTTCGGATGCGGAACACTTCGATCCCTCCTGATGGGAAGCAGGTTTCAGAACCAAGAGCGCAGTCTCAGCACGGGTCCCGGGGCCTCGCTCTGTGCCCTCCGGCGCACCGGACGCACCCGACCCAGCAGCCGGCGACCCAGTCCCAGCACGCTGCGCGGCTTCGCTGCGGTCTCCGGCGCGACCTCGGCCCTGGCCGGCTCGGCGCGTTCCACGGGCGCGGGACCGGGAACCCGCAGGCGGAACCGGCTCAACGAGACGGGAGGCGGCGGCTCGCGGGCGGCCAGCTCGTCCAGGAGGATCTCGGCACCGACGGCGTCGGCGGTGTCTCCCAGCAGCTCGCCGAGAGTCGCCAGCGTCTCGGCGCCCTCCTTCGAGGCCGCGTCGAGCTGGGCCTCGTCGTCGAACAGGAAGCCCATGCTCTCGGCGAAGGAGAGGCTGGCGTCGAGGGCCACATCGTCGGGCAGGTCCGGCTCCTCCAGGCGGTAGAGCGCCGGGCGGCCTTCGCGCACCGGCCGCACCACCACGGTGTGGAACCGTACGCCGCCCTCGCGGTGCACCACGATCGCCGCGCGCGCCGGACCGGGCGCGACCTCGGCCGTCGAGACCACCGGCTGGTTGAGCGAGAAGCGCACCAGCTCGAGCTGGCCCGGAGCGAGGTCCAGGGGCTGGCTGAGCGGACTGAACATGACCTCTATTCGGCGTCCGGGAGGTGCGGCTTGAGGTTCACCGAGACGCAGGGCGCCGCTGGAAGGGCCCGCGAACGCGGGAAGATTCCAGGGGAGCCTCCCCGGGGGCCTTTCGCCGCGGAAGCCGCCGGATACACTCGTGTCTGAGTCGGAGCGCCAGGAGCCCCGCTCGGAGAGCAGCTTGACCCAACAGGAGCGGAAACGGACGGAGCGCCTGGAGCGCGTGGCGATCCGCTTTGCCGGCGATTCCGGCGACGGCGTCCAGCTGACCGGCACCAAGTTCACCGAGTCCACCGCCCTGGCCGGCAACGATCTCTCCACGCTGCCGGACTTCCCGGCGGAGATCCGCGCGCCCGCCGGCACGCTGGCCGGCGTGTCGGGTTTCCAGATCCACTTCGCTTCGGATCTGGTGCGTACGGCGGGCGACCAGCCGGACGTGCTGATGGCCTTCAATCCGGCCGCCCTGCGCGCCAACATCGAGGACGTGCGCTCCGGCGGCATGGTCCTGATCAACTCGGACTCCTTCACCGAACGCACCGTGGAACGCGCGGGCTACAGCGAGGATCCGCTGCCGGCGCTGCGCGAGCGCTTCCAGCTGGTGGAGATCCCGATCACCCGGCTCAACCTCGAAGCGTTGAAGGATCTGGGTCTCTCGCAGCGCCAGGCCGCGCGCTGCAAGAACTTCTTCGCGCTGGGCTTGATGTACTGGCTCTACGATCGCCCGCTCGAATCCACCGAGCGTTGGATCGCTTCCCGCTTCCAGGGTCCGCTCAGCGAGGCCAACCGACGCGTACTGCGCGCCGGATACCATTTCGGTGAGACCAGCGAGCTCTTCCCGGTATCCTTCGAGGTGCCGCGCGCGAAGATCGAGCCGGGCATCTATCGCAACATCACCGGCAACACCGCCCTGGCCTGGGGTGCCGTGGCGGCGAGCGTGCGCATGGAGCGCCCGCTCTTCCTGGGCGCCTACCCCAACACCCCGGCCAGCGACGTGCTGCACGAGCTGGCCAAGTTCCGCAACTTCGGCGTCAGGACGTTCCAGGCCGAAGACGAGATCGCCGCGGCCTCGGCCGCGATCGGCGCCTCCTTCGCCGGACTGCTCGGCATGACCGCGACCAGCGGCCCCGGCTTGCTGCTGAAGCAGGAGGCGCTCAACCTGGCGGTAGTGGCCGAGCTGCCGCTGGTGGTGGTGGACATCCAGCGCGCGGGCCCGTCCACCGGGATGCCCACCAAGGTGGAACAGGCCGACCTGCTGACGGTCCTGTTCGGACGCAGCTCGGACAGCCCGATGCCGGTGCTCGCCCCCGCCACCCCGGGCGAATGCTTCGAGGTGATGCTCCAGGCCTTCCACCTGGCCGTGCGCTTCATGACGCCGGTAGCGGTGCTCTCGGACAGCTATCTGGCCAACAGCGCCGAGCCCTGGCGGATCCCCGACGTGGAGGCCCTGCCCCGCCACCCGGTCGCGTTGTGGCAGGAGGTCGAGGGGTTCGCACCCTACCGGCGCGCTCCCGAGACGCTGTCGCGCCCCTGGGCGGTGCCCGGAACGCCCGGGCTCGAGCACCGCATCGGCGGGCTCGAGAAGCAGGACGGCACCGGCAACGTGTCGTACACGCCCGAGAACCACGAGCGCATGACCCGACTGCGCCACGAGAAGGTGGCTGGCATCGCGAGCGAGCTGCCGCCGGTCGAAGTGAACGGTCCCGAGCGCGGCAAGCTGTTGGTGCTCGGCTGGGGCGGAACCTTCGGCGCCATCACGTCGGCGGTGGAGGAGGCCCGTGCGGAGGGCCGCTCGGTGTCTTCGGCCCACCTGCGGTCGTTGAATCCCTTCCCGTCCAACCAGGCCGGTGTGCTGTCTAGCTTCGAGCGGGTGCTGGTGCCGGAGCTCAACACCGGCCAGCTGGCGCGCCTGGTGCGGGCCGAGTTCCTGGTGCCGGCCCAGAGCCTGCCCAAGGTGCAGGGCCAGCCCTTCAAGGTGGCCGAGATCCGGGCCCGCATCGACGCGATGCTCGGTGAGGAGGCGTGACGGTGGCGAGCGCGAAGCTGACCAAGCGGGACTTCGAGACCGACCAGGAAGTGCGCTGGTGCCCCGGCTGCGGCGACTACTCGGTGCTGGCCAACGTCCAGCGCGTGATGCCGGAGCTGGGCGTGGCGCGCGAGAACGTGGTGTTCGTGTCGGGCATCGGATGCTCGAGCCGCTTTCCGTACTACATGAACACCTACGGCTTCCACACCATCCACGGCCGCGCGCCGGCCTTCGCCACCGGCATCAAGCTGTCGCGGCCGGAGCTGTCGGTCTGGGTGATCACCGGCGACGGTGACGGCCTGTCGATCGGCGGCAACCACCTGCTGCACGCTCTGCGCCGCAACGTGGACCTGCAGATCCTGCTGTTCAACAACCGCATCTACGGTCTCACCAAGGGCCAGTTCTCGCCCACCTCGCGGCTCGGCATGAAGAACAAGGCGGTGCCCCAGGGCGTGATCGACGCGCCGATCGACCCGCTGGCCTTCGCGCTCGGCGCCGGGGCCACCTTCGTCGCCCGCACCGTCGACGTCGATGCCAAGGGACTGCAGGACGTGCTGCGCCGCGCCCACGAGCACCGCGGCACCGCCTTCGTCGAGATCCTCCAGAACTGCCCGGTCTACAACGACGGGGAGTGGGAGGCGATCGAGGACAAGAAGACCCGCGTCGAAGTCGGCCTGCCACTGCTGCAGGGCGAGCCGCTGGTCTACGGACCGCCGGGGCAGCGGCGCGGCATCCGCCTCGAGCACGGCGTGCCCCAGCTGATCCCGCTGGGCGACGGCGAGGACCCGGTGGCCAAGGGGGTCAGCGTGCACGACGAGCGGCACGAGAGCCCCGGCTACGCCTTCCTGCTGGCCAGCCTGCAGCCCCCGCAATTCCCGATTCCGGTGGGGGTGTTCCGGGCGGTGGAGCGGCCCAGCTACAACGCGCTGCTCGACGGGCAGATCGCGGCAGCCACCGAGGCGCGCGGCGCCGGCGACCTGCACGAGCTGCTCCACTCGGGCGATGTCTGGACCGTCGAGGGCTGAGCGCCCGGGCGGATTCGGCGCTCGTCAGCCCACCAGCTCCGGACAGCGCTTGGCCAGGGTCTCGCCGAGCTCGGCCGGCGACGGCGCGACCGCGACACCGGCAGCCTCGAGCGCCGCGATCTTGTCGGACGCCTTGCCCTTGCCGCCGGCGATGATCGCCCCGGCGTGGCCCATGCGCTTGCCGGGCGGCGCGTTCTGGCCGGCAATGAACGACACCACCGGCTTGCTCATGTGGTCGCGCACGTATTCGGCCGCTGCTTCCTCGGCGCTGCCGCCGATCTCGCCGATCATGATCACGGCGCGTGTCTCGGCGTCCTTCTCGAACAGCGCCAGCGCGTCGATGAAGTTGGTGCCGATCACGGGATCGCCGCCGATGCCCACGCAGGTGGACTGGCCGACGCCGATACGCGAGAGCTGGTCCACCGCCTCGTAGGTCAGCGTACCCGAGCGCGAGATCACGCCGACCGGGCCCGGCCGGGTGATCTGCGCCGGCATGATGCCGATGCGACACTGGCCGGGCGTCACCACGCCGGGGCAGTTCGGTCCGAGCAGTCGGGTGCCGCCGCCGCGCAGCGCGCGCTTGGCGCGCATCATGTCGAGCGCGGGGATCCCCTCGGTGATGCACACCACCAGGTCGAGGCCGGCGTCCGCTGCCTCGAGGATGGCGTCGGCCGCGCCGGACGGGGGCACGAAGACCACCGACGCGTTGGCGCCCGTGGCCTCCACCGCCTGCCGCACGGTGTCGAACACCGGGATGTCGTCGACGGTCTGGCCGCCCTTCCCGGGCGCCACCCCGCCGACCACGTGGGTGCCGTAGTCGAGCGAGAGCTTGGCGTGGTAGCGGCCCATGCGGCCCATGCCCTGCACCAGCACCGACGTGTTCTTGTCGCAGAGGATCGCCAACGGTCAGGCCCCCCGCGCGGCGGCAACCGCGCGCTCGCCCGCTTCGCGGAAGGTCTCGGCGGGGGTGATGTCGAGACCGGATTGGTCGAGGATGCGCCGCCCCTCCGCAGCGTTGGTGCCCTGCAGCCGCACCACCAGGGGAACGTTGACCGCCTGCTCCCGTGCGGCGGCCACCACGCCCTCGGCGACCAGGTCGCAGCGGACGATGCCGCCGAAGATGTTGACCAGGATCGCCTTCACGCCCGGGTCCTCGAGGATCAGCTTGAACGCGGCGGCGACGCGCTCCTGGTTGGTTCCGCCGCCGACGTCGAGGAAGTTCGCCGGCGCGCCTCCCGCCACCTGGAGCATGTCGAGAGTGGCCATGGCCAGGCCCGCGCCGTTCACCAGGCAGCCGATGTCGCCGTCGAGGCCGACGTAGGCCAGGTCCAGCTCGGCGGCCTCGGCCTCGCGCGGGTCCTCCTCGTCGGGATCGCGCAGACCGCTCAGGTCGGCGTGACGGAAGAGCGCGTTGTCGTCGAAGTTCAGCTTGGCGTCGAGCGCCAGCAGGTCACCGGAGCCGGTCACCACCAGCGGGTTGATCTCGGCCAGCGATGCGTCCTTCTCGGTGAAGAGCCGGTACAGACCGCTGAGGAAGACCTCGAGTCCGGGTATCGCGTCGGCACCCAGGCCCAGACCGAAGGCGACGCGCCTCACGTGGAAGGCCTGGAGCCCGGTCGCCGGGTCGACGTGCACGGTGAGGATCTTCTCGGGCGCGCGGGCCGCGACCTCCTCGATCTCCATGCCCCCCTCGGTCGACGCGATCACCGCCAGGCTCTCGGCGGCCCGGTCGAGGACGACGGCCAGGTAGAGCTCGCGGGCGATGTCGCAACCGGCCTCGACGTAGACCTTGCGCACCAGCTTGCCCTCGGCGCCGGTCTGGTGCGTCCGCAGCGTCATGCCGAGGATCTCGCTGGCGCGCTGCTTGGCCTCGGACGGCGTCGGGGCCACCTTGATGCCGCCGCCCTTGCCGCGGCCGCCGGCGTGCACCTGCGCCTTCACCACGGTGAGGCCGCCGCCCAGGGCGCGCGCCGCGCTCTCGGCCTCGGCCGGCGTGGTGGCCAGATGGCCCTCCGGCACCGGAACCCCATAGGAGCGCAGCAGCTCCTTGGCCTGATACTCGTGGACGTTCATCGCCTAGAGCTCGATCGACGCGACCAGCGACCGCACGTGCTCGACCGAGGCGTCGAAGAGCTTGCGCTCCTCGGCGTCGAGCTCGACCTCGATGACGCGCTCGACCCCGCCGGCACCCAGCACGCAGGGCACGCCGACGTAGAGCCCGTTCACGCCGTACTCGCCCTCGCAGAGGCAGGCGCAGGCGAGCACGCGCTTCTTGTCCTTCAGGATCGACTCGGCCATCTCGATCGCGCTCACCGCCGGCGAGACGAACGCCGAGCCGGTCTTGAGCAGCCCGACCACCTCGCCGCCGGCCTTCTTGGTGCGTTCGACGATGGCGTCGATCTTCTCGGCCGAGAGCAGCTTCGAGACCGGGATGCCCGCCACCGTGCAGTAGCGCACCAGCGGAACCATGGTGTCGCCGTGGCCGCCCAGCACCAGCGCCGTCACGTCCTGCACCGAAACGCCCAGCTCCCACGCCACGAAGGACCGGAAGCGGGTCGAGTCGAGCACGCCGGCCATCCCGACCACGCGCTCCTTGGGGAAGCCCGAGATCTCCTTGAAGGTGTAGACCATCGCGTCGAGCGGGTTCGAGATGACGATCACGTAGGCGTCGGGGGCGTTGTCGCGCACGCCGGCCGCGACCTGCTTCATGATCTTCAGGTTGGTGTTGAGCAGGTCGTCGCGGGACATGCCCGGCTTGCGGGCCAGTCCGGCGGTGATGATCACCAGGTTCGCGCCGGCGATCTCGGCGTAGTCGTTGGCGCCACGGATCGAGGCATCCGAGTCCATCAGCGGCGCGCCCTCGGCGATGTCGAGGGCCTTGCCCTGGGGCAGGCCCTCCACCACGTCGAAGAGGACGACGTCGCCCAGCTCGCGATATGCGATCTGCTCGGCGAGCACGCCGCCGATGTTTCCGCCGCCGATCAGGGCAATCTTCGCTCTCATGTGGCTGATCTCCGTTGGCTGCGCATCACGGCTCGCGCCGCACTTGCGTTCATTCCATGTTGGCGATGATGGAGTCGCCGAACTCGGAACACTTGAGCAGGGTGGCGCCTTCCATCAGGCGGTGGAAATCGTAGGTCACCCGCTTCGAGGCGATCGACCGCGAGATGCCCCGCTCGATCAGTGCCCCCGCCTCGTTCCATCCCAGATAGTCGAACATCATCACGCCGGAGAGGATGACCGAGCTCGGGTTGACCTTGTCCTGGCCGGCGTACTTCGGAGCGGTGCCGTGGGTCGCCTCGAAGATCCCGTGTCCCGTCATGTAGTTGATGTTGGCGCCCGGCGCGATGCCGATGCCGCCCACCTGCGCCGCCAGCGCA
>JBFGIM010000003.1:0-52705 GCA_041577695.1 Myxococcota bacterium
CGATGAACGGCCGGGCGTCCTCGGGGCTCCGGTCGAGCGCCACGGTGAAGGGCACGAAGCCCTGATCGCCGAGCTCCTCGTACAACGCCTGCCAGACCGGCAGGTCCTCACGGCAGCCTCACCAGGAGGCGTAGACGATCAGCAGCACCTTCTTGCCGCGGTGCTCCGACAGCCGGTGGAGGCGACCCTCCAGATCGGGGAGCTCGAAATCGGGGGCCTCGAGCGAGGCCAGCTGCCGGGCCCGCTCGCCGGCGCTGATGCCCAGCGCGGCCGCTCGCTCCTCCAGGTCGAGGGCCAGCGGCCGGTCCAGAGCCCGGGCCAGGCCTTGCAGCTCGATGCCCGAGGCGTCGATCCAGGCCTCACGGTCGCGCAGGGGGATGCAGACCGGGCCCTGGCAAAGGCCCTCGTCCTTGAGCGTCCAGCCCAGACCGCGCTCCAGGGCCTCGGGGCTCAGCCGGGCCTGGCCGCCAGCCACCGTGGCCTCCACGCTCCGGGTCTCGTTGCCATCGATCAGGACGAAGGAATCCGCCATGGGCCGCCTCCTGGTTGGGGCGGGGCCAGTGTGCAGAGCGGCGTGCCGGGGAGCAAGCCCCACCGGGTGTGAGGTACGCCACAGGTTGTGACCCACTTCATACGGAAATCCGGCGCCCTGGCCGAAACTGCCTCCAACGCAGCGCCTGGAGGGATGGACCGATGACGATTCACACGGCTTCGATTTCGCTCGAGCATCGCCGCCGCGAACGCGAGCGGGTCGAGATGATGCTCTCGGCCATCCGCACCCTGGCCCGGGGCCTGATCCTGCTGGCCGCATTCTGGGCCCTGGTCGCGATCGGAGGCCAGGCCTTCGGCTGGACGTCCCTGCTGGACGAGCGGCTGGAGACCGCCCTGGATACGGGTGCGGATTCCGGCCGCTGGGTGGCCTGCCTCAGGCGGGGGTGCTGAGCAGCACGGCCGCTAGTCGGAGCTCACGATCTCCGAGATCACCACCGACTGGTCCGCGGCGTCCCCGGCCTCGCGAGCGAGGGCGGGCAAGCTGTCGACGATCTTCTCCAGATAACGTTCGGCCGCTTGCGACAGATCGCGGAAGGCGAGCACCATGCCGGCCGCCCCGTCGTCGCGTATCACCTCGGCGGGCACCACCAGGGGGGCCTCTCCGGCGGCAGCGTGCAGCGCGACTGTCAGGGTCCGGCCTACCTCGAGGTCGTCGCTTCGATCGACCCGCATCCCGCCAGCGGAGAGATCGCGTCCGACCAGCACTCGTGCTGCCTGCTCGTCCAGCGCCACCACGCGCCGTTCGAAGAGCCGTCGCGTCTCGTTGCGGCGCTCGGCGGTGCCGGCGGCGGCTGGCTCGGAAGCCGGCGTGGACTCGATCGTCTCGGGGAGGATCAGCTCGGGGCCGAGGATGATATCGGGAATCTCGTCCACCGGCTCGGAATCCGCGGGCTGCGCGATCTCGGGCAGGGCCGCGGCGGTGGCGGTGGCGGTGGCGGGCTGGATGCCGGGCAGCGTGGCCGGTCCCTCCAGGAATGCGTCCATCACCGCTTGGATCCGCTTCCGGGCGCCGCTCGAGCGCGACACGAAGGCGGCCGCCACGGTGGTCTCGTTGGGTGACGCTGCCGGCTCCAGCCGCACGACGCGAGCCTTGGCGGCGAACAGACGGCCGGTGCCCTTGCGCTGGAGATACAACACGAAGGTCTGACCGGTTCGGAGCGGCGCCGACGTGAGGAGCTGGCACCCGGTGGTGGAGAGATCGGCGAGGATCGCGCGGTGCTTGCGCAGGCCGATCCTGAGGCTGACCGCAATTCCCACCGGCACGCGGCGCGCACGGCGCTCGGGACCACGGCAGAGCTGGTGGAGCAGCAGCAGGCGCAGGGCGCGCGGGTGCACCGGGCGCTTCACCAGGACATCGACCCCGGTGCGCCGGATGCGAGCGCTCAGCGTCTTCGATTCACCGTCGATCACCGCAACCCGGACGGCGGGCGGCTTGGCGCCCTTCATCCGGCGGCGCACGCGTCGGGCGGGCAGCTCCTGGAGATGCCGCGGCGTCACCACCACCAGGTCGAACGCTTCGATCTCCGACGGGTTGTCGGGAGCGCCGGCAACACACTGGGCGCCGAGCTCCGCCATCAGGTTCTGGACGTCCTTCAGCTCACCATCGTGGAGCAGCAGGACGCGTCGGTTCGGTGCGACGAGTGCCAAGGAATTCCTCTGGTGCGGTGTCTCGAATCGGCAATCAGCGTGCGTCCCTGTAGCGTTCCCCTGGGGGCAAAACGACTGGGGGGACTTGGGCATCCCACCCGCGTCAACCGGAACCCGCGGCGAGCCGATGATCGGGATTCGGGTCCGGGGCGGGTCCGTGCAGGGTTCCTGGAGCAGGCGCCGGGGAGTTCCATGCTTCGAACGCACATCCAGGCCATCCGCAGGCTGGCGACGGCGGTTGCGATCTCCGCGAGCGTGATGGCGTGCGGCGGCGAAGGGGGGCTCTCCCAGGCGACCGCCGAGACCCTGGGAGCCTGGCTCGAGGTGGCGTTGACCGAGGAGCCTGCGCCGGCCGCAGGCTCCGAGACTCGCTCCGATCCCGCGCCGGCCGGCTTCGAGGTCGACGACGAAGTCCTCGTCGACGACGCCGACGGCGTTCCGGTGCGGGTCTACTACCGCTACGCCGACGCCAGCGGCAGCATGCGCTTCGTCGACCGCCTCGACCAGATCCCGGCCGACGCCCGCGCCGGCGCCAAGCGCATCGAGGTCCGCCAGGAGCCCCGCACGCGCGCCCCCGCCCGAACGGCGGGCAGGGCCGATGGCGGGCAGGCCGCCTGGGCTCGGACCCTCGCGCAGCCGGACCCGCGGCGGCGCTCGGCGCCCGACGTGGTGATCTACACCACCCCGTGGTGTGGCTGGTGCCGTCGCACACGCGCCTTCCTCGACGAGCGCGGCGTCCGTTACGTGGACAAGAACATCGAGGCCAACGACGCCTTCCGCGACGAACTGATCCGCAAGACCGGTCGAACCTCGATTCCGGTGGTGGAGATCGGCGGCGAGCTGATCCGCGGCTACAACGAGCGGGCCATGGAGGCTCTGCTCTAGGCTCTCCGAGGCGGCTTGCGCGTCTGCTGGAGGCCTTCGTGTATCGACTCGCCGTCCCGGCCCGGGCCGTTTGATGCGGCGGATCCTCGGGATCGCGCTGTTGCTCGTACTGGCCGCTCTGGCACTGCACCTGGTGCGACGGCCAGGACGGGTCGTCTACCGCGGCGGCCCCATCCTCACCCTCGACCCCGCGGACCGCATCGCAGAAGCGCTGGGCACCAACGGCGACCGCATTGCCGTGGTCGGCGACGAGGACGAGGTGATGGGCTGGGCCGGCAGCCGGGCCCGCATCGTCGAGCTCGACGGCCGCGCCCTGCTGCCCGGCTTCATCGACGCCCACGGTCACTTCCCCGGCGCCGGGCTCTACGACCTACGCGCCAACCTGAGCGCGCCGCCGGTGGGCGACGTGGAGCGCATGGACGAGCTGGTGGCGCGCATGCGCGAGGAGGCCGCGCGCACCGGGGCCGGCGAGTGGGTGGTGGGCCTCGGCTACGACGACACGCTGCTCCGCGAGCGCCGCCATCCGACCCGGAACGACCTGGACCGCGCCAGTGACGAACACCCGTTGGCCATCCTCCATGTCTCGGGCCACCTGGCCGTGGTCAACACCCGCGGCCTCGAGGCGATCGGCATCGGAGCCGACTCGCCGGATCCGGAGGGCGGACGCATCCGCCGCGACGCCGCGAGCGGCGCGCCCGACGGCGTGCTCGAAGAGACCGCCATGGACCCGCTCCAGTCGCTGATCCTCGAGCCGGGCCCGTTCGACGGCCTGCGCATCGTGCGCCGCGCCAGCGAGCTGTACCTCGCCCAGGGCGTCACCACGGCCCAGTCGGGGTACGCCGACCCGGGCCAGGCACGCGCGTTGACGTGGCTCTCGCGGCTGGGATTGCTGCCGCTGCGAGTGATTGTCTGGCCCGGCGACGAGTGGGCGGAGATCGTCTTCGACGGCGGCTATGCGCCGGCGACGGCCGACGATGCCTGGGTCCGGCGCGGCGCCGTCAAGATCGTCGCCGACGGCTCGATCCAGGGATACACCGGTTATCTGAGCGAGCCCTATCACGTGCCGCCGGGCGACGACCCCGGCTACCGTGGCTATCCGCGCGTGGCCCGCGAAGACCTGATGGAGCGCGTGGCCCGCTACCACGACGCCGGGCTCCAGATCGCCGTCCACGGCAACGGCGACGCGTCGATCGACGACATCCTCGACGCCTTCGAGGCGGCCCAGCGGCGCTCGCCTCGGCCCGATGCGCGTCACATCGTCATCCACGCCCAGATGACCCGGGAGGACCAGCTCGACCGCATGGCGGCGCTGGGCGTGATCCCGAGCTTCTTCTCTCTCCACACCTTCTACTGGGGCGACCGCCACCGCGAGATCTTCATGGGGCCCGAGCGCGCGGCCCGCATGAGCCCGGCCCGCTCGGCGCTCGACCGCGGCATGCACTTCACCATCCACGCCGATGCACCGGTTGTGCCGATGGAGCCGCTGCGGCTGGTCTGGTCGGCGGTGAATCGGCTTTCGCGTAGCGGCGTCGTCGTCGGCCCCGAGCAGCGGCTGTCGGTGCTCGACGCGCTCCACGCGGTCACGCGGGACGCGGCCTACCAGCACTTCGAGGAGCGCGACAAGGGCACCCTCGAGCCGGGCAAGCTGGCGGATCTGGTGATCCTCGACCGCTCACCGCTCGACGACCCGGCGACGATCGACCGGATTCGGGTGGTCGAGACCGTGATCGCGGGGCGCAGCGTCTACCGCGCCGACGATGCGCCCTAGCGCGGCCAGCGCTCGCGCAGGACGGCGGCGATCACCTCGGCAATGCGTTGGTGGCCCAGGGCGTTGGGGTGGACCCCGTCGCTGAAGTAGAAGCCTACGGGCATCGGCAGCTCTGCGAGCTGGGCCGGCAGGTCTGCCAGTGGCAGCCCGTGCTCGGCGGCGAACTCCCGCAGCAGCGGGGCGTGCTCGCGGAACTCGTGGTACCAGGGCACGGCGATCACCAGCTCGATGCGGCGCGCGCGACAGTAGTCGAGGAGTTCGTCGAGGATCCAGCGGCGGTCGGCCTCCGGAACGCGCACCCGACCGGGAACGACTTCGACGACGGCGTCCCCTCCGCCGCCCCGGAACACCAGGGCCCGCACCAGGTTGCTGCGCTGCATCAGGAACGAAAGCGCCCGCGCCACCGGGCGGCGGCTGCGCTCGAAGGTCTCGCGGTCGGTCGCGCCGCCCGTGTTGCCCGACTCGCGCTTGCGGCGGTGTCCCACCGGAAGGAAGTCGTTGCGTCCGAAATAGATCAGCACGGCGTCGGGCTCGAGGGCTTCGCCGCGGAAGCGCAGGTAGTTGTAGCCCTGGAGCAGCGAGTAGCCCGGGACCCCGGCGTTCACCACGACCACCCGGCGCCCCCGGACCGTTCCGAGCTCGGCGGCGAGCCGCGCCGAGTAGTTCTGGGCGGGCCCGATGCGACGGGCGAAGGTGGTCGATTCGCCCAGGGAGAGGATGCGGAACTCGTCCTCGCGCTTCGGCTCGACCTCGGGCCAGCGCAGGCCCAGCCGGTTGGTGAAGGGCGCGCCGTCGAGCACGACCGAAGGTCGTAGGCGCCAGAACAGGACCGGATCGTGGAGATGGGTCTCGGCCCAGCGCTCCTGGTCCTGGGTGACCAGCGGATCCGGAATCGGCGTGGGCGCCAGCCAGCGCGAAGCGAGCTCGAGCCCCGCGCAGAAGACGAGCAGGGTCGTCAGCGCGAGGGCGATTTCCCGGATACCGGTCTGCATCCCCTGCTTCTTCTAACACAACGCCCGCGACCGGCGCGATCGGTCCGCTATTCTCGCGCGGCCATGCAATCCACCCTGCGACTCTTCGCGCTCGGCCCCGCGATCCTGCTGGCCGCCGCCTGTACCTCGGTCTACTACGACGCCATGGAGCGCGTCGGCATCGAGAAGCGGGACATCCTGGCCGACCGCGTCGAGGACGGCCGCGAGGAACAGCAGGAGGCCCAGGAGCAGTTCGAGAACGCCTTCGAGCGCTTCAAGGCCGCCACCGACTTCCACGGCGGCGATCTCGAGGACCTCTACGACGAGCTCGACGCCGAGTACCAGCGCAGCGAGGCGAAGGCCGAGGCCGTGGGCGAGCGGATCCGCTCGATCGAGCGGGTCGCCGCGGACCTGTTCGAAGAGTGGGAGGAGGAGATCGCGCAGATCTCGAGCGCCGACCTGCGCGGCCGCAGCCGCGCCAAGCTGCGCGACACCCGTGGGCGCTACGACCGCCTGATCGCGGCCATGAAGCGCGCCGAAGGTCGCATGGAGCCAGTGCTGGTCGCGTTTCGCGACCAGGTGCTCTTCCTCAAGCACAACCTCAACGCGAGCGCGATCGCCTCGCTCGAGGGAAGTGTCGTCTCGATCGAGTCGGACGTGGCGGTGTTGATCCGCGAGATGCAGGCGGCGATCCGCGAGGCGGATTCGTTCCTGGCCAACTTGGAGAGCTAGGGCCGATGGGCCGCGACACCCTGATCGAAGCCCGCGACCGCGGCGTGCTCGAGATCACGCTGAATCGGCCGCGCCAGAAGAACGCCTTCAACAACCGCATGTGGCGCGATCTGCGCGACGCGCTGGCCGAGGCCCAAACCGACGACGGGGTCCGCGCCGTCATCGTGACGGGAGCCGGCGACGCCTTCAGCGCGGGCCAGGATCTGGGCGAGATGGGTGCGCTGCCGCCGGGCGAGGCGCCGGGCTTCCCGAGCTTCATGGACCGACTCGCCGACTTCGACAAGCCGCTGCTGGCGGCGGTGAACGGTGTGGGCGTGGGCATCGGCCTCACCTTCCTGCTCCACTGCGACATCGCCTACATGGCCGAGGGCGCGCGGCTGCGCGCGCCGTTCGTGACGCTGGGCGTGGTGCCCGAGGCGGCGAGCAGCTACCTGCTGCCGACACAGCTCGGCCACCAACGCGCCGCGGAGCTTCTCTTCACGGCGGAGTGGATCGACGCAACGCGGGCGCTGGAGCTGGGGCTGGTGTCGCGCGTCCTGCCGGGCGACGAGTTGCTTCCCGCCATCCGCGGCAAGGCGCTCGCGATCGCCGGCATGCCACTGGGCTCGCTCCGCTACACCAAGCGCCTGCTCCTCGAGGTCCGCCGCGAGGGCGTCGCCGCCGCCCGCCAGCGCGAGGACGCCGGCTTCGTGGCGCGCGTGGGCTCACCGGAGAACGCCGAGGCGCTGCGCGCCTTCTTCGAGAAGCGGCCGGCGGATTTCCGGTCGGTGTCCCCGAAGAACCGGGGCGAGTAGGCGTGCGACCCGGGGCGGCCTCCCGTCCAGGGGAGGGATGCCCCCGAGTGTGCTAGCGAGGTCGGCATGACGCGCTTCGATCGAGACACCGCCGTCACCTCGCTCGGAGCGGACCGCTTCCAGGGTCGGATCGATCGCGGCTGGTGGATCGTGAGCGGTCCCAACGGGGGCTACGTGGCCGCGCTCTTCCTGCGCGCCCTGGCGGCACGGGTTCCCGGCGAACGCGCCCCTCGTTCACTCACGGTCCACTACACCGCCCCGCCCGGCGAGGGTGCAGTCGAGATCGAGACCCGGGTCGAGCGGGTCGGCCGCTCCCTGACGACGGTGACGGGCCGCATGAGCCAGCAGGGCCGCCTGGTGGCGCTGGGAATCGCTGCCTTCTCCACGCCCCGTTCGGGTCCCAGCTGGCACCACGCGCCGATGCCCGAAGTGGCGCCTCCGGAAGCGTGCGAGAGCTTCCCCTCGTCCATCCCGATCCACGAGCGCTTCGACTATCGTTGGGCGGTGGGCGAACGACCCGGTTCTCGAGCGGAACGCGCGCTACTGGGTGGCTGGATCCGCTCCGCCGAGCCGCGGCCGACCGATGCGCCGCTGATCACCGCGATCTGCGACGCCTGGCCGCCGCCCAGCTTCTCGGTCCGGAGCCGTGACGACATGGGCGTGGTACCGACCATCGACCTGACCGTGCACTTCCGCTGCACCCTGCCGCTGGCGGCGACCGGAGCGGGCGAGTTCGTGCTGGCGGTGTTTGCGTCGCGCGTCGCCGAGGAGGGCTTCGTCGAAGAGGACGGTCAGGTGTGGAGTCGCAGCGGCGTCTTGCTGGCCCAGTCCCGCCAGCTGGCGGTGATCACATGAGCGCGTCGGCCAGGGAAAGACTGGCAGGGCTCGGCGTGTCCGCCGATGCGAACGACGCGGCGGAGCCGTCGGGTGGCGCGCCCGACTGGCGCGTCTGGATGGGTCTCAGCCTGACGGCCCTCTGGCTGCTGCTCGGCTTCTACTACATCTTCGAGATCGTCGGCTTCGGCAAGTTCATCTACGGCGGACCGCCGGCGGTGGGCGGCTTCCTCGAGGGCGCCTTCGCGCCGCTCGCCTTCCTGTGGCTGGTGATCGGCTTCTTCCTCCAGTCGAAGGAGCTGTCCAAGGCCACCCAGCAGGCGGCGCGCCAGGCCGAGTCGATCGCCGCCCAGGCGCTGAGCAGCCGCCAGGACTCCTATTTGAAGCTCGCCGACCTGGTGATGGCGCAACTCGGCGGCATCCTCGGCATGCTCTTCATGTCGAGCCATGGCCCCGCCGGCGACACCACCATCACGAACGAGGAGATCGGCGAGATGTGGGAACGTCTGGGCGGCGGCGACCCGCAGGTCTTCGGCCGCCAGATGATGGCGGCCAACTTCCGATCCGACGACCCCGAGAAATCCTGGGCGCTTTTCTGGGGCACCGCGATCCGGACGCGCCACTCGCGGAACTTCATGCAGAACTTCACCGAAATGATCGAGCAGGGACGCGAGGCCGATCCCAACGGCATGCTGCGTCGGGCGCTCCGCGGCAGCGCCCACGGCCAGGTCTACGACCTGATGGATCGATACCTCCGCGCGCGCGAACCGGTCGAGTAGGTGGCGTAGGATTCGATTGCCTCCAGGAGACCCCCGATGCCGCTCGACCCGAAAGCCCGGTTGATCCTCGACCAGCTCGCCGCCCAGGGCGGGCTGCGCATCACCGATCTCTCGCCCGACGAGGTGCGCAAGGCGTTCCTCGAGCTGCGCTTGCCGCTGCCGGCGGAGCCGGTGGCCTCGATCGAGAACCGAATGCTGCCGGGCCCGGGCGGCGACGTCCCGGTGCGCATCTACCGACCCGAATCGGCGCCGACGCGCGCGCCGGCCGTGCTCTTCTACCACGGCGGGGGCTGGGTGATCGGCGACCTCGACAGCCACGAGCGCCCGTGCTGCAGCGTGGCCAACCGCAGCGGTGCGGTCGTGGTGTCGGTGGACTACCGGCTGGCGCCGGAGGCGCCCTTCCCCTCCGCCCCGGCGGACTGCTACGCCGCACTGTCCTGGGTGGCCGAGAACGGCGAAGAGATCGGGGTGGACGGCAGTCGGCTGGCGGTGGCCGGCGACAGCGCCGGCGGCAACCTGGCCGCGGTGGTGGCGCTGATGGCGCGCGACCGCAGCGGACCGCCGATCCGTCACCAGACCCTGATCTATCCCGCGACCGACTGCGACTTCGACCGGCCTTCGTATCACGAGAACGCCAGCGGCTACCTGCTCGAACGCGATGCCATGGAGTGGTTCTGGGGGCACTATGTCGCCGACCCGGCCGAGCGCACGCGGCCCTACGCCTCCCCGATGCGCGCCGAGGACCTGAGTGGCCTGCCCCCAGCCCTGGTGGTCACCGCGGAGTTCGATCCCCTGCGCGACGAGGGCGAGGCCTACGCGCGGCGACTGGCCGACGCGGGCAACAAGGTCGAGCTCACCCGCTACGACGGCATGATCCACGGCTTCGTCGCCTTCGAGCCGGTGGTCGACCAGGCGCGCCAGCTGCTCGACCAGGCCGGCGACGCCCTGCGCTCCGCCCTGGCCTAGCCGCAGCGCGGGACGCCCGGCGCGGACGCTATCGGCAGAGGTGCGCCACCGCGTTCGCCAGCAATCGCAGACCGTGGGCGCCCGGCGTCAGGATCGATTCCGGGTGGAACTGCACCGCGGCGAGCGGTTGCCCGGTGTGCTCGACGGCCATCACCACGCCGTCGTCGCTCTCGGCCGTCACCGCGAGCTCCGGCGGCAACGCATCGCGCACCGCATGGAGCGAGTGGTAGCGGCCGGCGGTGAAGCGCCGCGGCAGCCCCTCCCACAGCGGTCCATCGTGGACGGTGATCTCGGAGGGAACGCCGTGCATCGGCGTGGCCAGCACGTCCAGGCGGCCACCGCAGTACTCCACCAGCCCCTGGAGCCCCAGGCAGACGCCGAACACCGGGAGCTCGCGCGAGCGCAGCTCCTTCAGGGTGCCCGCCACGTCGAAGTCTTCGGGTGTGCCCGGGCCCGGCGACAACACCACCAGATCCGGCGCCAGCGCGTCGAGGTCGGCAGGCGGGAACCCGGAGCGCCAGGTCACCACCTCGGCACCGATCTGTCGCAGATAGTTGGCCAGCGTGTGCACGAACGAGTCCTGGTGATCGACCAGCAGCACGCGGCGCCCGGCACCGGCCGCTGGAAGTGCCACCGGCGGCTGGGCGGCTGCTCCGGCGGGCCGCAGGATGGCGTCGAGCAACGCCGAGGCCTTCACCCGCGTCTCGCGCTCTTCGGCTTCGGGATCCGAGTGGTAGAGCAGCGTGGCGCCGGCGCGCACCTCCGCCACGCCGTCGAGCACGCGGATGGTGCGCAGCGTGAGGCCCGTGTTCATGCTGCCGTCGAAGGCCACCAGCCCCACGGCGCCGCCGTACCAGGCGCGCGCGCTTCGCTCGTGGTCCTCGACGAACTGCATCGCCCAGGTCTTGGGAGCGCCGGTGACCGTGACGGCCCAGGTATGGCACAGGAAGGCGTCGAGGGCGTCGAAGCCGGGCCGCAGCGTTCCCTCCACGTGGTCCACGGTGTGGATCAGCCGCGAGTACATCTCGATCTGACGGCGCCCGATCACCCGCACCGAGCCCGGCTCGCAGATCCGCGACTTGTCGTTGCGGTCGACGTCGGTGCACATGGTCAGCTCCGACTCGTCCTTGTCGGAGATCAGCAGCGCGCGGATCTTCTCGGCATCCTCGAGCGCGTCGGCGCCCCGCTCGATGGTGCCGGCGATCGGACAGGTCTCCACCCGCCTGCCCTCGACACGGACGTACATCTCGGGCGAAGCGCCCACCAGGTACTCGCTGTCGCCCAGGTGGATGAGGAAACCGTAGGGCGAGGGGTTGCGGCGGCGCAGGCGCCGGAAGATCTCCACCGGCGACGCGTCGGCCGGCTCGGCGAAGGTCTGGGAGAGCACGGCTTCGAACAGGTCGCCCTTGCGGAAGGCCTCGCGCGCCTTGCGAACGCCGTCGGCGTACTCGCCCGGCGCGTGGTCGCACGGCGCCGGCGCGCGCCCGGGCCCGCAGTAGGGTGTCGCGCTGCCCTCCCGCGGCAGTCCCGCGCTGCTGCTGCCGCCCACCTCGAAGTCGTAACGGCGGCGCTCGGCGCGTTCGCGGCGGTGATCCACCAGCAGCAGGTCGTCGGGCAGATAGAGCACCAGGTCGCGCTGGCGCGCCGGGCGTTCGAGGCGCAGCCTCAGCGGCTCGAACTGGAAGGCCAGGTCGTAGCCGAAGGCGCCGTAGAGCCCGAGGTGCGGGTCGGCGTCACTGTAGAAGAGATCCACCAGCGATCGCAGCAGCGAGAAGACCGAGGGCTGCTTGCTGCGCTCTTCTTCGGGGAAGCGCCCCACCGGCTCGCGGGTGGTGACGCGCAGGGCGTCGGGCGCCTCGCCCAGCGCCTCCACCGCGGGCAGCGACTCGAAGGCCCGCGCGATGGGCGGCAGCAGGACCCGACCGCGCGCGTTGAGCGCCTCCACCCGGGCCTCGCGACCCCGGGCCGTGACCACCAGCGGCGGGTCCACGAAGCCCATGTCCCAGCGGGTGTAGCGCCCCGGGTACTCGTAGCTCGACGCCAGCAGCACGCCGCGCCGGGCGTCGAGCGCGGCGGTCAGCTTCTCGAGGGATTCGCCGCCGTCGACGGCTTCGACGTCGCACGAAACGCGGATTCCGCCACGGGTCACGTGGTCCACATCTTCCTCCAGCGCCGCTCCCCGCTGCGGCTCCCGGAAGACAGGGGGGAAAGCAAAAAGAGGCCGCCTCGGGGAGGCGGCCTCAGCAATCTCTGGGCACAGATCGAGCCGCCTCGCTATTGCGGGGTCGGCCACCACGCGATCTGTGCGTTCATCGACACGCCGCGAAACGTCCCACACCCGGGACGCCTCGTCAAGCGGGAGCCGCACCCGACGTCGGGCGATCGGGCAGCTCGGCGAGGGCTTCCTCGATCCGGCCCAGGGCGTCGTCGATGTCGGCGGCATCCACGCCCAGGTGGGTCACGGCGCGGAAGCGGCCCGGCGCCATCGGGTTGATCCGCAGCTTGCGGCGACCGATTGCCTGGAGGAAGCCCAGCGTGTCTTCCATCCGGAACATCACCATGTTGGTCTCGGGCATCGGCTGGACGGGGATGCCCAGCTTCTCCAGACCCTGGCCCAGGCGGCGGGCATTGGCGTGATCCTCGGCCAGCCGGTCCACGTGGTGCTCCAGTGCGTGGAGCGCCGCGGCGGCCAGCAGCCCGGCCTGACGCATACCGCCACCGAGCTGCTTGCGCAGGCGCCGGGCGCGTGCGATCGCCTCGGCGGGCCCGCACAGCACCGAGCCCACCGGCGCGCCGAGCCCCTTCGAGAAACAGAACGCAACCGTGTCGAAGGGCGCCGACCAGCGCTCGGCCGAAATGCCCGAGGCGACCACCGCGTTGAAGAGCCGCGCGCCGTCCAGGTGCACCGCCAGCCCCGCCTCGCGCGCGGCGCCGGCGGCGGCCTCCAACGCGTCGAGCGGAAACACCCGGCCGCCCGAAGCGTTGTGGGTGTTCTCGAGGGTCAGCAGCCGCGCCGGTGCGATGTGGACGTCCGGAAAAGTCAGGTGTGCGCGAACGTCGTCGGCATCGAAGAGTCCGTCGGCACCGATCTGCTGGATCTGCACCCCCGCCAGCGCCGAGGCCGCACCCGCCTCGTAGCGCAGCACGTGCGCGCCGGTCCCCGCGAGCACCACGTCGCCGTGTCGCGTGTGCAGCCGAATCGCCACCTGGTTGGCCATGGTGCCCGACGGCACCAGCAGCGCGGCCTCCTTGCCCACCCGCGCCGCCGCCTCGGCCTCGAGGCGGTTCACCGTGGGGTCTTCGCCGTAGACGTCGTCTCCCACCTCGGCCTGGGCGATCGCCTCGCGCATGGCGGGCGTCGGGAGCGTCACGGTGTCGCTGCGCAGATCGAGGGTCTTCATCGCGGGGACTGTATCGCAGGGACGGCCGGCGGCGGTGGCTACCCGCGCGCGTCGGGCAAGACGATCCGGGGCTGCTCGGGGTGCGGCCGATAGAGCAACACCGTATGACCGACCAGCCCGCAGAGCGCGGCGCCCGACTCGCCGGCCAGCGTGGCGGCGGCCGCCTTCTTGTCCGCGGGCGCCCGCATGCGCACCTTGACCAGCTCGTGGGCGTCGAGGGCCTCGTCGAGCGCGCGCAGCACGCCCGCCGAGATGCCGTCCTCGCCGACCCACACCACCGGCTTCAACTGCTGGGCGCGCGCGCGCAGGAAACGGCGCTGGCGGGGCGTCAGCTCGGCGGGACGCGCACACGCTCGGAGCGTCGGCGTTTCAGGCAACGTAGACCGCCTTGATGTTGACGAACTCGCGAATGCCGAAGTGGCTGAGCTCGCGGCCGTATCCCGAGAGCTTGATGCCGCCGAAGGGCAGGCGCGGATCCGAGCGAACGAAGGCATTGACGAAGCAGGCCCCCGCCTGGAGCTCCTTGTGGGCAATCCGTTCGCCCCGCTCGACGTCCGCCGTGAAGACCGCAGCGCCCAATCCGAAGCCTGTGTCGTTGGCGACGCGAATCGCCTCCTCCTCGGAGGAGACGAAGATCAGCGAGGCCACGGGTCCGAAGAGCTCGTCGTCGTAGGCCGGCATGCCGGGAGCGACGTCGGTGAGAACCGTCGGCGGGTAGAAGCACCCCGGTCCCGACGGGATCTCGCCGCCCGCCAGGCAGCGCGCTCCGCGCTGGACGCTCTTCACCACCTGGCCGTGGAGCTCGTCGCGGAGGTCGCTGCGCGCCATCGGGCCCAGGTCGACTTCGCGCGAGAGCGGGTCACCAGTGGTCTTGCTCCACATCTTCTCGACGAAGAGCTCCACGCAGCGCGCGCGGTGCTCCTGGGGCAGGATGAAGCGTTTGCCCGCGATGCAGCTCTGCCCGACGTTGATCAACCGACTGGTGACGCAGGTCTCGATGGCCGCCTCCAGGTCCGCGTCCGCCAGCACGACGTAGGGATCGCTGCCGCCGAGCTCGAGCACCGTCTTCTTGAGCGCGGCGCCGGCGCGGCTGGCCACCGCCCTGCCGGCCGGTGTGCTGCCGGTGAGCGTCACCGCGGCGATGCCCGGATGGTCGATGAGATCGCCCACGTCCCGCCCGGGCAGCAGTACGGTGCGGAACAGCTTGCGCGGCACCCCGGCTTCGTGCAGTGCGTCCTCGATGGCGAGGGCGCAGCCGCTCACGTTCGAGGCGTGCTTCAGGATTCCCGCGTTGCCGGCCATCAGGGCGGGCGCGGCGAAACGGAACACCTGCCAGAAGGGGAAGTTCCAGGGCATGATCGCCAGCACCACACCCAGCGGCTCGAAGGCGACGAAGCTGCGCCGGGCGTCGGTCTCGACCATCTCGGGCGTCAAGAAGGCTTCTGCATGATCGGCGTAGTAGTCGCAGACCCAGGCGCACTTCTCCACCTCGCCCTGGCCGTCCACGACGCGTTTGCCCATCTCGTTCGCCATCAGCTCGGCCAGCACCTGCTTCCGCTCGCGCAGAAGCTCCCCGCAGCGCCGCAACGCGTCGGCGCGGTCGCCGAAGGAGCGGCGTGCCCATTCCGGTTGGGCCGACGCGGCGTCCTCGATGATCTTCGCGAGCTTCGACTCGGTCATGATCGAGTGGCTGGAGACCGTCTTTCCGGTCGCCGGATTGATGCTTTCGAGCGTCACAGTGACCTCCTCCACCCGAAACCGGCAACCGGATCACTCCGCTTCGGGGTTGGCCTCTCGCACGGTCAGCACCGGACACGGCGCCTTGCGCAGCATGCGCTCGGTGACGCTGCCCAGGAAGACGTGCGCAATGCCAGTGCGGCCGTGGGTACCCATGACGATCATGTCCGCGTCCAGCCTCTCGGCGATCTTCAACAGCAAATCGGAGATGTTGGATCCTTCGATGATGTGGCTCTCGACCTGTGCGGGGCATTCCCCGATACCGCCCGCAATCTCCTCGAGCGAGCGGAGCACGTTGCGGCGCACCTCGAACATGTTTGCCGGAGGAACCACCACCGCACCCTCGAACATCGGGTACGGGTAGGCCGGCTGGATCACGTGCACCAGATGCAGCTTCGCGGTGTTCAGTCGCTTCGCAAGGCCGACCGCGGTCGCGAGGGCCGCCTTCGCGTGCTGCGAGAAGTCGTACGGCACCAGGATCGTCCGATAATCAGTCATGCCTTCCTCCACTTTCGACATGGTAGGCAAACCCGCCCGCTCCGGGGACATGCGCGGGATGCCCTCACCGGACCGCCGCAGCTCGCTCGACGCGACCGAGGGCGGTATCGACGATCGCCCGGTCCCGCTTCGAAGCGCGGGGAGTCTCCAGGAACTCGCGATGCACTTCGCGCGCGTAGTCGAGGAGCACTGACCTTCGATCGTCTGCGGCGCACTGGGGAAGCGCCCCCTCCATCACGGCCAGCAGTTCCACGATCACGGCGGCGTCCGCAACGCCGTAGCGACGGATCGGATCGAAACAGCTCGCCACGACTCCCGCGAAGCTCGGCGTCCGCTGAGCCACGACCCTCAGCGTGCCGCTCTCGTCGAAGCGCTGGGACGATGGCATTCGGCGTCCGGCCACCCGATTGACGACGCTCCCCAGTCGGTGCAAGCAGGCGATCGCGGTGCCGGGATCGTTGATGCCGGGCGAGAGGGCGCGCACCGCCATCTCCACCAGCTGGTCGGTCAGGAACGCCAGGTCCTGGACCCCACTCGGTCGGTCGCCGACGACGAAGGATTCCTGGAGCCGAGCGATCACCTCTTCGGGGACGCGCTCGGCGGGTCCGACCCTGGCCAGCCGATCTCCTTCGGTGACGAAGTCGCCTGGGCGGGTCTCCAGACAGATCTGGAGATCGTGCTCGGCAGCGCAGCCGAGAATCGACTCGGCGTCGATCACGCGGAGATAACCGTGCCCGACGGCGGGCAGCGGCCGAGCCTCCTCGCAGAACCCGTCGATCCGGCTGCGATCCCGATCATCGGCCCCGACCTCGCTTCCCAGCCGCTCCGGGAAGAGCATATCGATCTCGCCGTCGATCTCGCGTGCCACCGAGGCAATGATGCTGGACGCCTGGATCGAGCTGGCCGCGTGGTGCACGAAGTAGATCAGGACGAAGAGACTCGTGGTCGCCAGTGCCAGCGCGACCGTGGCCGCCACGTGCGGAACACGGTCCGCTTCTACAGCCCGCAGCACCAGCAGGCTGTACAGGAAGGTCGCCACGAAGGTCCCGAGGACCAGTTGGTTGCCGCGGTCGCGCAGGAAGTTGCGCAGCAGACGCGGGCCGAACTGCGACGAAGCCAGCGTGAGCGCGACGATCGTGATCGAGAACACCACGCCGGTCACCGTGATCATCGAGCCGGCGATCACGGAGAGGACCGCGCGGGTCCCCTCGGCGCCGGCATCCTGGATCCAGGGCAGGCGCCGCGCCGCTCGCTCGGTCAGCTGCTGGTCGAACTCGATCAGAGCGAGAGCCAGGCACGCCGCAGCCGCCGCCATCAACGTCGGGAGGAACCAGTAGCTCTCGCGCAGCCGATCCCAGCCGCTGATCAAGGTCGCCATCCACTGTCCGGTAAGGAAGCCCATCCATCACTCCCACCGATTCGCGGCTCCAGCGTAGCGGGGATCGGGCGGCCGGCGTACGCGGCTCTGTTACCTTCCGAGCGCGCGATGTCCCCTGGCGTCGCATCGATCGAGGTGCCGCAGATGAGCGACGAGGCGTTGGACGAGCGCCGCAAGGTGGCCGGGCTCCTTCGCGAACTGATCTGTCAGGTCGTGACCGCCGACACCGACGACGCCAGCTTCGCCCTGATCGCGGATGCCTTGATCCCGCTCCGGGATCGCCTGGCCCGGGAGAAGCGGCTCGAGGTCGAGGTTGGAGGACTGCACACCCGCGAGCATGCCGCGGTGCGTTTCGGCCGCGTTCCCGTCTACGACCGCGATCCCATGATCGGGCTGTCGAACCCCCTGGCCCCCCCGCTGCGGCGGGTGGAGGGCGGCGGTCCCGCGGACTGGGAAGTGACCTTCGGCGACGCCTACGGCGGCCACCCGGGCTTCGTCCACGGCGGCTACGTCGCCGCGGTGATCGACCACGTGCTGGGAGTCACCGCGTCGAGCGCGGGCTTCGCCACCATGACCGGAAGCCTCACCACCCGCTACCGCCTTCCGACGCCGCTCCACACCCGACTGCTGTGCCGGGGCGAGGTGAGCCACGTCGAAGGCCGCAAGGTGTTCTGCCGCGGCACCCTCGAGACCGACGGTGCGTTGATCGCAGAGGCAGAGGGCGTCTACATCCGGGTCGATCCCGACCGCTACTAGCGGAAGCGCTGCTCCGTTCCGCGTCCGAGGGGGAGGAAGCGCTTGAGCTTCCCCACGCCGATGCGCGCCAGCCGTTCCACCCGGGCCACGCGCACGCGCGGCGCGTCGAGTCCCACGCCGGCGAGCGCCCGTTCCAGCGCCGCGGCGAGGCCCGAGGCGTCCAGCGCTTCCGTCGCCACCACGTCGACCTCCGCCCCGTCCGCCGTCTGGCGCACCTGGTACTCCACCACAGCCCCGGCGCGGGCCAGCGGCGAGCGGAAGACGTGGGGATGTACCGTCACGCCGCCCGGATAGACGAAGTGGTCGTCCAGGCGACCCTGGATGTCGCGGATGCGCCGGAACGTCGAGCCGCACGGGCACGGCTCGGCGATCCACTCGATCTGGTCGGTGAGCTCGTAGCGGATCAGCGGCAGCGCGCGCTGGAAGAGCACCGTCACGTAGAGCTTGGCCGAACACTCGCCCGGCGCGGTGGGCGCGCCTTCGACATCGACCGCCTCGATCACGAGCTCGTCGTCGTTGACGTGGAGCCCCGGTGCTGCGCCGCAACCCATCGCGACGATGCCGGCGTCGCTGGTGCCGTAGACGTTGGTGGGCTCCACGCCCCAGGCGGCGCGGATGGCGTCGGCCACTTCGAGCAGCAGCGGCTCTGCGCTCGACACGATCGCGCGCGGCGCCACCGAGAGCCGGCCGGCGGCGGCCTCGCGGGCCAGCAGGCCCAACGCCGAGGCATAGCCGAAGATCAAGTGGGGTTGGAGCTCGTTGAGCCCCGCCACGATCTCCCCGAGCGGCTGGCTCACCGGAAAGCTCCGCGCCGCCGCGCCGGAGCCCGAGAAGGTGCGGTTCAGAGCGACCGTCGGATGGGTCAGCGCCTGGGCCCCGACGCTGGCAGTGACCATCTCGGCCGGCGGCGGCCATCCCTCGCGTCCCGCGCGGCGGGCCAACCAGCGCACGTAGCCAGTGTAAAAGGTGACCCAACCGTCCCAGTTGTAGGCGAAGACGCCGCGCCGGCCGCTCGACCCGCCGGAGGCGACCACGTGGTAGCGGTCGGCCAGGTAGCGCGGCTCGCTCAGCGATTCGAGGTGGGCTTCGCAGCGATCGAGCCGCAGCTCGGGATCGGTGGCGATCCGATCCCAGTTCGCCATCAGATCGTCCTTGGTCATGACGGGGAGGTCGGCCAGGCGCGTCTCGTCGAGCGACTCGGGATTCAGGCCGCGCAGCCGCTCGGCGTGCCACGGTGAGCGCGCCATCGCGTGACTCACCAGGCCCCGCAGGCGTCGCTTGCGGTGGGATGCGAGCTGGTCGGCCGGCCACGCGAGCTGCTCGACGCTCGAGCTCAACAGGGTGGTGGCCATGACGCGCTGGCGTTCGGCGAGCTCGTCGTACTCGGACTCGATTTCGCGATCGGCTTCGGATCGGGGCAACGGATACTCCGCGCGGCGGGCGGGGCGGAGACTACCCCACGACTCCGGAAGGGACAGGCAGTGCCGGGATGACCACCCCGCTCAGCTGGGCGGCGACAGCTTGTAGGTCACCAGCGCCACGGCCACCTCGCGGCCCTCGGCGTCGCACACCGACACCTCGCCGGTGGAGACTTCGCGGCCCCGGCGACGCACCCGCGCGGTGGCCACCAGCTCGACGCCGCGGGCGCCCGCGACGAAATTGAGCGAGAAGCCGATGGTCGCGCCGCGCGACCCCGGCTTCACCTCGGGGCTGGCCCAGAAGGACGCCGTGGCGGCCAGGTCCACCAGCCCGGCGATGACGCCGCCGTGCACCGTGTCGCCGTAGGTGGTGAGGTCGTCCCGGTAGGGCAGCCGGACCCGGACGCAGTCCTCCTCGGTATCGACCAGCTCGGCACCCAGCAGCGTGCCGTAGGGCGACTGCACGATGCCGCGCTCGATCATGGCCACCAGCCCTTCGTCGAGCGCTGCACTCACGACCGCACCGCCCGGGCCGTGGCAGGTTCCTCGAAAGTCTCGAAGCGATTTCCCGGGGTTCGGAGCGCGTCCATGGCTGGGTACTCCTGGCATCGGCGACTGCCGTGCTCCCGGAATATGCCAGCCGCCGGCGCGGCGCAACCCAGACCCGGGCTCCGGCGCCCGACGGGTGGTGTACTCTCGGGTTCGTGAGCCTGGGGACGATCGTCGCACTGCTCGTGATCGGCACGCTGGTGCTGCTCGTGCTCCGCCGCTCGGGAAGCGCACCGACCCTGCCCGCCACGCCCCAGGACCGGGCAGCCCTCGAGCACCAGCTGAACCAGAGCATCGCGTCCGGCCGCAAGCTCGAGGCCATCAAGGCCTACCGACGGCTCCACGGCGTCGGGCTGAAGGAGGCCAAGGAAGCCGTGGAACAGATGAGTGTCGGAGGCCGGCGCTAGCACCGGTCATCCCGCCGAGTGCCCCCACGTGCCGGAGTGTCGGACAGTGTGCCCCGTCCGGCACGGCTTCAGCCCCGCGGCCGGAAGGCCGATGGAGCGGAGATGAACCCGCGCCCGTCAGAAGAGCTGGCCGCACTGCTCCGTGAACGGCAGCGGCTGTATCTGGAGTGGGCGCTGTTTCTGGTGTCGACGGCTGCCCTGTTCCGCCTGGCGTCGATGCTCGAACGCGAGCTGGTCGATGTCGTCGCCGTGTTCGTTTTGGTCGGCCTGGGCTACTCGGTCCTGACGGTGGGCTTCGTGCAGCGCTTCGGCACGGTGATGTCGCACACCTGCCCACGTTGCTACGCGACGCTCCACGGTCTCCTGCCGCGGCTCGTGAGCCGCAAGTGCGGCAGCTGCGGACTGACGCCCTACACGCCGACCGTTCCGCCCTCGGACCAGCACTCCGCCTGAATCCTGGCATCCGTGCCACCTCCCATGCCATGCTCGGTGGGTGCCGGATGCGACGCCGATCCTCCGCTTCTATTTCGACTACATCTCGTCCAACGCCTATCTGGCGTGGACCCAGCTGCCCCGGATCGCCGCGGAGTACGGCGTGGCGGTGGAGCCGGTTCCGGTGCTCTTCGCCGGACTGCTCGAGGCCCACGGCCAGCTGGGCCCCGCCGAGGTGCCCGCGAAGATCGGCTGGATGATCCGCAACAACCTGCGCAAGGCGGCGCTGCTCGGGATCCCCCTGGCGCCCCCCCTGCACCACCCCTTCAACCCGCTGCTCTCGCTGCGGGTTTCGTCGCTGCCCCTGCCGGAGGCGGACCGCAACGCGTTGATCGACGGCCTGTTCCGCGCGGTGTGGGCCGACGGCCTGCACGTCAGCGAGCCGGCCGTGGTCGAACGGGTGGCCCGCGCTGCGGGACTCGACGGTGCGGCCCTGGTGGACGCGGCCGCGAGCCCGGCCTCCAAGGCGCGACTGCGCGAGCAGACCGACGCCGCCATCGCCGAGGGCGTCTTCGGCGTGCCGTCGATGCGGGTCGGGGGAGAGCTCTTCTGGGGCTACGACGACCTCCCGTATCTCGAGCTCCTCCTTTCCGGTCGCGACCCGCTCGATCCGGAGCAGGCGGGGCGCTGGCAGGGCCCGTCCCGGCCGTCGGCCCAGCGCCGGCGCTTCCGCAATCCAACGGCGTCCCGCTAGCGGTACTGTGGAGCCGCCCGGCGCGGCCGCTATGGTTTGGAGATGGTCGATACCCGTCGTTTCCGACCCCAGCCCGACAAGCGGCTCGCCTTCCTGCAGGGCTTCCTCAAGGACCCGCAGATCGTGGGCTCGGTGATCCCCAGCTCACGTTTCATGGAGCGGCGGCTGGTGGAGAAGAGCGGCGCGAGGCGCGCCCACCAGATCGTCGAGCTGGGGCCGGGTACCGGCGGCACCACGCGCGCCCTGCTCCGCGCCATGCCGCACGACGCTGGGCTGCTGGCCATCGAGCTGAGCCCGAAGTTCGCCGAGCTACTGCGCCAGGAGCCGGATCCGCGGCTGGTTGTCCACCAGGGCAGCGCCGAGCACATCGGCGAGGTGCTGGCCGAGCACGGGTTGCCGAGGCCCGACCTCGTGATCTCGGGGATCCCGTTCTCGACCATGCCGCGACCGCTGGGGCGAAGCATCCTGCGGGCGGTCTGGTCGTCTCTCGCCCCCGGCGGGCGCTTCGTGGCCTACCAGTTCCGCGACCGGGTCGCGGTACTGGGTCGCGAGCTGTTCGGGAAGCCCAGCGCCTCCTTCGAGCTGCTCAACGTCCCCCCGATGAGGGTCTACTGCTGGCGCAAGCCGACCGGGGATTCCGCCCCGCACCGCCCCGCCCCCCCCTCCGGGAGGGGAATCTCGCGCTCACGGCGCCGTGGCGGGGCCTCCCCCGTCTGCTAGGCTGCGCCGCGAGAGGCCTTCCGATCGGCTCAGGCCCGACTTTCCCGTCGACGCTTCCAATCGAGTTCGCCTTTCCCGCCCGGTTCGATGCCGGACGGTGTCCACTGCCTCGAAGCAGCCGTACCCGGACAGTCCGGGTCGGAAGCCGCGGGGCCAGCCGTATCTGCGAGGCCCACGAGGCGAAGCGGGTTCGGCGAGGTAGTTTGGTTTTGGGTAAGAAGCTTTACGTCGGCAACCTCTCCTTCAGCACCACCGAGGACGACCTTCGCGCCGTCTGCGAGAGTCACGGCAGCGTGAGTTCCGTTGCGGTGGTCACCGATCGCGAAACCGGCCGCTCGCGCGGCTTCGGCTTCGTCGAGTTCGATGACGCCGCCGCTGCAGACGCAGCGATGCGCGCCCTCGATGGCAGCGAGCTCGGGGGTCGCAACCTCCGTGTCAACGAAGCCCAGGAGCGCCGCCCTGGCGGGGGCGGCGGCGGAGGCGGAGGCGGAGGCCGACGCTACTAACGTCTGACGGGACGGGAGGTCCGCCTCCCGTCCCGGTTCTCTCCTTCCTCGCCGGGCCCAATTCGGGCGGGAGGCAACTTGGCTCGTGCAAGCAAGATGTCGGTACTAAAGAGACAACGCGAACGGCAGAAGGCCGAGAAGGCCGCCCGGAAGCGCGAGGAGCGGTCGCGCGAGACGCCCGAAGAGCCCCGCGAATCCGGCGCCGAGCCCACCCGCGACGAGCTCGAGGGCTACGGGATCGTCTTCGACCGCTCAGCCGAGGACGACTGAGCGAGGATCGTGCCTCCGCCACGCATCCGCGTCCGGCGAGGCCCAGCGACGACCGCCGACCCCGGCGAACCCCCACACTCAGGCCTGCATCCCCGGCGACCCGCCGGCATCCAAGACCCATGCACCCGATCCGGCCGCCCCGCGTGAACCCCGTAGGCGTTGCCGAGATCCCGACCGGTTACGCCCAGCAGCCGCGGCGCTACCCACCAGGGATCCGCGCGTTGGCGGGAATGCTGCTGACCAGCTTCGTGGCAGTGGTCCTGGTGACGACGGCGGTGAGCCTGGGCGCCTATTGTCTCACCTCGGACACGGCGGACACCCGCTCGCTGCCCGCCGCGTACCTGGATCCCGGCGGCGGGCGCTAGCCGATCCCGGAGGAGAAGAGCATGGAGACCGTGGCGGTGGACGTCGCAGTGATCGGCTCGGGAACCGCCGGCCTGAACGCGCGGAAGCAGGTCGAGAAGAGCGGTGGCACGGCGGTGCTGATCGAATCGGGGCCCTACGGAACGATGTGCGCCCGGGTCGGCTGCATGCCGTCCAAGCTGTTGATCGCCGCTGCCGATGCGGCCCACGAGGTGGCCGGCGCCGGGCGCTTCGGCATCCGCGTGCCCGCGGGCGTGCAGGTGGATGGGCGCGCGGTCTTCGACCGCGTTCGCCGCGAGCGCGATCGCTTCGTCGGCTTCGTGGTGCGCGACACCGAGGCCATTCCCGAAGCCCAACGCCTGCGCGGTCGCGCCCGCTTCGTCGGTCCCACCACACTGGTCGTCGAGAGCGCCGACGCTGCGCCGACGCGGGTCGAGGCCCGCGCCGTCGTCGTTGCCACCGGCAGCACGCCCCAGGTGCCACCGCCCTTCGACTCCGTCCGCGATCACGTGCTCGTGAACGACGATGTCTTCGAGCTGGAGGAGGTCCCCGAGAGCCTCGCCGTGATCGGCACCGGCATCATCGGTTTCGAGCTGGGCCAGGCACTGGCGCGGTTGGGGTCGCGGGTCGCCCTCTTCAATCGGACCCGCTCCTTGGGCCCGTTCAGCGACCCGGAGCTGCAGCGGGTGGCGCGCGAGATCCTGGCCGAAGAGCTGCCGCTGCACCTGGAGGCGGCGGTGCTGGAAGTCCGCGCCGGGGACGGCGGCGTCACCCTGCGCTGGCGCTCGGCCGATGGAGACGAGCACGAGGATCGCTTCGCGAAGGTTCTGGTGGCGGCGGGGCGGCGGCCGAACCTGGAATCCCTCGACCTCGCCCGGACCGGATTGCCGCTGGACGAACACGGACGCCCACCCTGGGATCCCACCACCACCCAGTGCGGAGCTGCGCCGATCTTCCTGGCGGGCGACGTCAGCGGCCACCGCCCGATCCTGCACGAGGCGTCGGACGAGGGCCGCATCGCGGGCGGAAACGCCGCCACCTACCCGCAGGTCGTGGCCCACCAGCGCCGCGAGCGCCTGGCGATCGCCTTCACGGACCCACAGATGGCGATCGTGGGCACGCCGTACCGCGAGCTCGATCTCGACGCGATCGAGATCGGCGAGATCTCCTACGCGGACCAGGGTCGAGCGCGGGTGGCCGGTCGCAACCAGGGCCTGGTGCGGCTCTACGCCCGCCGCGACGACTGCCGGCTGGTGGGCGCCGAGATGTTCGGCCCGCGCGTCGAACACATGGCCCACCTGCTGGCGTGGGCGGTCGCGCAGCAGATGACGGTGCAGCACGTGCTTCGCATGCCGTTCTACCATCCGGTCTTCGAAGAAGGCTTGAGGACCGGCGTGCGCGACCTGGCCGAAAAGCTGCGGGTGACCGGCGACTGCCGCTGCGAGGACCTGAGCGAGGCGCCGGGCGCCTAGCAAGCCGGGGCCAGCTGGAGCCGTGCTAGGGTCTGCGCGGGGGGTCGTTCCATGACCCAGATCGTCGCCTTGTCCGGGCTCGCCGTTGCGGCCCTCGGGGCCGTGGGCGCGATCCGTCCCGCCACGCTGCTCGACTGGGCGCGGCACTTCTGGCAGACGCCTCGCGGGTTGGCCGGTGTGGCCGCGCTTCGCCTGGGCCTGGGCGCGGTGCTCTGGGTCGCGGCGCCTCGATGCCGACAACCGGACGTCGTGCAGGTACTGGCAGTGCTCTCGATGGTGTCGGGAGCCTCGGTGCCGCTGATCGGCTTGCGCCGCGCGGCCGCCTTCGGCGAGTGGTGGGCGAGCCAGGGCCCGGGCTTCGTGCGCGGCTGGTCGCTCTTTGCAATCGCGTTCGGGGTCTACCTGGTCTGGGTGAGTACCTGAGCCGCGATGACCCACTACGCCGTGTGGGGATCCGGACTCTCGCCCTTCGCGCTGAAGCTGCGCGCCCTGCTCGACTACGCCGAGATCCGCTATCGCTGGCTTCCCGAAGAGGGCGCCCGAATCGAGAACCTCCTTACGCTGTGGCGCCTGCGACGGGCCGTGAAGCGACGGGCGGTGCAGCGCCACCCGACGACATCGCCCCTCGACGAGTACCCGCTGGTGCCGTTCCTCGTCGAGGACGGCCGCCGCTTCCACTACGACTCGTCGGCCCTGGCCCGCTGGCTCGACGCGCACCCCGAACGCCACGCGATGGCGCTCTTTCCCGAGGCGCCGGGCCAGGCCTTCGTGGCCCAGCTGCTGGACGAGGCCTTCGACGAGTTCGGCCTCTACCTGGTGCACCACCGGCGCTGGGTCGAGTCGGCCGCCACCAACGATGCGGGCACCCGTCTGGTCGATGAGATGCGGACCCTGGTGCCGGAGCCGCTGCGGCCGATCCTGGCGCGCCGCTTCGCGCGGCGACAGGTGAGACGCCTGCCCTATCTGTTCAGCGTGGCGCCGGCCGGATTCGACGCCGGCGTGGAGCGCGCGCTCACGCCGCCCTCGCGGGCCGGCTTTCCGCCCACCCACGCCATCCTGGACGAGGCGTGGGAGGCGACGCTCACCGGCATGGAGGCGGTGCTCACCCGTCAGCCCTTCCTGCTGGGCGAACGCTTCACGGTGGCGGACGCCAGCGCCTACGGACAGCTCGGGATGAACCTGGCCGACCCGACTACCGCCGACCACATGCGTGAGCGCGCCCCCGCGACCACCGCCTGGCTCGAGGGCATCCGCGAGCGACGCCACGTGGGCTCGCGCGGCGGCACCTCGCTCTCGGCGGCGCTGCGCCCGCTGCTGGTGGTCGTGATGCGGACCTTCGTGCCGCTGATGCAACAGAACGAGGCCGCCTACGAGCGGGCGCGCGCCCGCGGCACACACTTCAACGAGGCGGCCTTCGACCGGGGCGAGGCCCTTTACGACGGCACGCTGCTGGGCCATCCGTTCCGCTCGGTCGCCAAGAGCTTCCAGGTGCGCGTGTGGCGCGACCTGCGCCAGGCCTGGCGCGCGCTGCCCGAGGCCGACCGCAAGCACCTGGCGGGGGCACTGCCCGGGTGCGAGCTCTTCGAGGCGCCCGGGGTCGCCGACCCGTGATATCCTGCACCTCCACGCGCCCGGAGGTCCACCGTGTCCGAGTTCCAGCCGCCGAGCGCCGACGAGGGTGACCACGCCAACGTCCTGGTGTTGCCGCCCATCCTGTACCTGGGATCGGTGCTGGCCGGCGTCGCGGCGAAGTGGGCCGTCGGCGGCTCGCTGGCCCCGGACAGCTCGCTGCGCTGGGTGGCCGGTGTGCTGCTGCTCGCCTTCTCGTTGGCGGTGTCGGTGCGTTTCGCGCGCATGTTCTCCGAGAGCGGCCAGGACCGGAACCCGAACACACCCACCCCGAGCCTGGTCACCCACGGCCTCTACAGCTTCTCGCGCAACCCGGCCTATCTGGCGCTCACCGGCATCCAGCTGTCGCTGGCACTGCTGCTGGACAACGTCTGGATCCTGGTGCTGCTGGTGCCGACCCTGCTGGTGATGCATTTCGGCGTGATCCAGCGCGAAGAGAGCTATCTGGAGCGCAAGTTCGGCGACGATTATCGCCGCTACAAGCACACCGTGCGGCGCTGGCTCTAGCCTCTCGACGAGCCGGGGCCCGCCGTGAGAGGATCGGGGCCAGCGTCCCAGGAGGATCGCCATGAACGCCACAATCCCGACCGACGCCGCCGTCGTCGTCACGGGCACGTCGACCGGAATCGGCCGCGCCACCGCCCTGCTGCTCGACCGGCTCGGCTACCGCGTCTTTGCCGGCGTGCGGCGCGGCGAGGACGCCGACAGCCTGAGCGCCGAGGCCTCCTCGCAGCTGGTACCGCTCCTGCTCGACGTCACCGACGCCTCCGCGGTCGAGTGTGCCGCCAAGGACGTGGATGCGGCGGTGGGCGAGCGGGGCATCGCCGGCCTGGTGAACAACGCGGGGATCGGCTTCGGCGGCCCGGTGGAGTTCGTGGACCTGGATGCGATGCGCCACGGCTACGAGGTGAACGTGTTCGGTCCGCTGGCGATGATTCGCGCCTTCATGCCGCTGGTGCGCCGCGCGCGCGGTCGTGTGATCAACGTCAGCTCGGGTGCGGGCAAGGTGGTCACGCCGCTGCTCGGCCCCTACTGCTCTTCCAAGTTCGCGCTGGAGGCGATCTCCGATGCGCTGCGCATGGAAGTGCGCGGCTCGGGCATCGCGGTGAGCGTGATCGAGCCCGGCTTCATCGACACTCCGATGCAGAGCAAGGGGCAGAGCGATGCGGAGCGCATGCGCGGCGAGCTGCCGGAAGAGGGCCGCAAGCTCTACGGCCACGCCATCGACAAGCTTCGCGAGAACATCTCCCGCTTCGGCAAGCGAGCGGCGCCGCCCGAAGCCGTCGCCTCGGCCATCCACCGCGCGCTCACCGCCGAGCGGCCCAAGACGCGCTACACCGTCGGCAGCGACGCCAAGCTGCTCACGGGCTTCCAGCGCCTGATGCCCGATCGCGCCAAGGACGCCCTCTTCGGCTACCTGCACGACCTCTGATCCCCCCGGACCGAACGCACGGAGACCCAGATGGCAGAACCCTTCGAAGAACGGCCCGAACGCCGCGGCGTGCTGGGCCGGCGGCGCAAGTCGGCCGCCTGTCACGCGATCGAGACCCTGCTGGCCCGTGCCGACCGGGTTCGCGACGTTCCGGCAGAGGCAGCGCGAGACATCGCCCGGAATCACGAGGTGGAATGGCCGCGCAGCCTGCGAACGCCGTGCACGCGGCTCTACCGGCGATTCTTCGAGTTCTGCCTCGACGACATGGAGCTGAGTGCCGAGGAGCGCGGCGACCTGACCCACCTTCGCGCCCTGCTGGCGATCGACGCCGAGGACGCCCAGCGCATCCACGAAGACGTGGTCTTCGAGGTCTACGGCCGCGCGCTGGACGATGTGTTGGTCGACAACCGGCTCGACCCGGAGGAGCAGGCGTTCCTCGCCAAGCTGCGCTCCGAGCTCGACCTGCCCGACGACGCGGCGGAGCGGTTGCTCGAGCAGCGCACCGAGATGGCGCGCCAGCGCTACCTCGGCCGCACCGTGGCGCGTTCGAATCCCCTGCTCGCCGCGCGCCACACCGAGCTCGAGCTGACCGGACACTCGGCGTCGAGTGTGGAGGCGGCGATCCGCGGTGCGGTGGACGAGGCCGGCCGCGCGGTGCCGGATCTGAGCTGGGCCGAGCTGGCCGAGCTGCGCGCCGACGTACGCGAAGGGCGCATCGACGGCTGGACGGTGAAGCTGCGCGCCGGCCTGCGGCGCGGCGCAGATCCCGGAAGTCCCTGATCCCGCGGTCCCGGATGCTGTCGCGAAGCCAGGCTCGTGCCTACTACGATCGCATGGGCGCGCGGCAGGATCTGTCGCGCTTCTTCGAGGATCCGCCCACGCGTCACCTGACCGAACACCTCGCGTTGGCGGACGCGCGACACGTGGTGGAGTTCGGCTGCGGCACCGGTCGCTTCGCGGCCGGACTGCTCCGGACGCACCTGCCGGAAACCGCGCGCTACACGGCCCTCGACCAGAGCGCGACCATGATCGCACTCGCCGGTGAGAAGCTCGCTCCCTTTGGCGACCGCGCCCGGGTGGTCCGGACCGACGGCACCCCGGCGCTGCCGCTGCCCGACGCCTGCGCCGATCGCTTCATCTCGAACTACGTGCTCGACCTGCTCTCGGTGGAGGACATCGCCGCGCTGCTGGCCGAAGCCCACCGGGTGGTTGGACCGGGCGGGCTGCTCGGCGTCGCCAGCCTCGGCTGGGGCGAGTCGCGGCCCTCGCGCTGGGTGGCGCGAACCTGGGCGGCAATCCACCGGCGGCGGGCGTTCTGGGTGGGTGGTTGCCGGCCGCTTGCGCTACGCGACCACCTCGATCCCGCGCGCTGGAAGGTGTGCGACGCTCGGACCCTGGCGCCATGGGGCCTTCCCTCGGAGGTGGTGATCGCCGAACGGCTGGCGTGATACGATGCCCCCCGGCGGCGGGGGCGCCGAGGAGAGTAACGTGGACTACGAACGCATCCGGGTGGAGCCGCTGACACCCACGATCGGGGCCGAGATCCACGGCATCGATCTGCGCAAGCCCCTGGACGCCGCCACCTTCGAAGAGCTGCACCGCGCGTTGCTCGATCGCAAGGTGATCTTCTTCCGCGACCAGCCGATCGACAGCGCCGAGCACATCGCCTTTGCGCGCCACTTCGGCGACCTCGAGATCCACCCCTTCGCACCCCACGAGGAGGGCCATCCCGAGGCGATGCGGATCGAGCACGACGAGGACAATCCGGGCCGCGAGAACTTCTGGCACAGTGACGTCACCTGGCGACAGGAACCGTCCCTGGGTTCGATCCTGCGGGCGCTGGAAGTGCCCGCGGTGGGCGGCGACACCCTCTTCGCCGACATGGTGGCGGCCTACGAGGCGCTGCCCGACGCGCTGCAGCGGCAGCTCTCGGGGCTCACGGCCACCCACGACTTCACGCAGGTCTTCGGGCGCGGCATGAAGCCCGAGAAATTGCGCGCGATGCAGGAGAAGTATCCGGTGGCGCACCATCCGGTGGTGCGCACCCATCCCGAGACCGGCCGCAAGGGGATCTACGTGAACGCGGCCTTCACCACGGGCATCGTAGGCATGAAGCCCGAAGAGAGCGCCGCGCTGCTCCGCAAGCTCTACCGCGAGGCGCAGATCCCCGAGTACCAGTGCCGCTTCCGCTGGCGCCCGGATTCGATCGCCTTCTGGGACAACCGCGCTTCCCAGCACTACGCCGCTGCCGACTACTGGCCGGCGCGCCGGCGCATGGTGCGCGTGACGGTGGCCGGGGACCGGCCCTTCTGAAGACGGCTAGCGCTGGCGTAGCAGCGAGGTGACGTGCGCCGCGATGGCGTAGCGCGAGGCTACCGACATGCCGCAGAAGATCAGCCCGGTGCCCGAGGCGATGGTGTACCCGACCTCGGCCGCCACCGTGACGGGATCCTGCTCGGGCAGCTCGAGATGCAGGTCGAAGACGGTGCCCAGGGCCGGGACGTCGGGCGCCGCGATCAGACAGCCGTTCTGCGAGAGCGACCGCACCGGCACGCGCCGGGCGCCGTCCTGGAAGCGGCACAGCGCGCTGAGCCGGGTCGGAACGCGCGGCGTGGCGCGCGGATGATCCTCGAGCACTTCCTGCACCAGGCGATAGAGGCCGTGCAGGCTGGCGGGCCGCTTCACTGCGCCCACGACGCCGGGCGGCGGATCCGAGCCGGCGGAGCGCCCCATCAGGGCGATGATCGGGACCGTCTTCTCGGCCGCGAATGCCCCGAGGTTCTGCTCGTCCACCAGCAACAGATCGGGCACGGCGCCCTCCCCGGCGGCAGCGGTGAAGGCCTCGGGATCGACGATCTGGTAGCCCAGCTTGGCCATCATCGAGCGCGCCATGGGCGCGAACGCACCGTGGCCGGTGTGCGCCACCAGCATGCGCTGGAAACCGGGGTCCGTGGCCATCCTGGGCTGATCGGCATTGGAGCGAGGGCGGTTGAGGCTTCTCTGCCGCGAGCGCCCTCGCCGTCCGGCAAGTGAGGCCAGGATGTCCCCGGCTTTGGACGGACGGACGCCCGAGCGGGAAGGAACCCTGCCCGAGGGGTATCGCGTGAGACGGGCCCGGGCCGGCGAGCTGGCCGCGCTGACGGAGATCGAGCGGGCGGCGGCCCGACTCTTCGAAGACCTGCCGCTGGAACTGGACATCCCCGACGAAGTGACGACGGTGTCCGGGTTTCGCGAGGCCTTCGATGCCGGCCGGCTCTGGGTGGCGGAAGGACCCGATGGCAGCCCGGTGGGCTTCGCCCACGTCGAGATGCTCGGGGAGGAACCACACCTGGAAGAGCTGGACGTGCATCCGGATCACGGCCGGCGGGGCCTGGGCTCCGTGCTGGTGCAGACCGTGTGCGCGTGGGCAGCGGCGGAGGGCTACGCGGGGGTCGGTCTGACCACGTTCCGAGGCGTGCCGTGGAACCAGCCGTTCTATGCCAGGATGGGCTTCCGGGTCCTGGGCCCGGCCGACCTCACCCCGGCCCAGCGGGAGAAGATGCGGCAGGAGCACGCGCGGGGCCTGCGCGAGGAGCAGCGCGTGATGATGCGCTTCCAGACGGCGATTCGCCCGTGAGGTGCGCGGGCCGATCGACCCGGGTCGCCGCGCTGTGGCTGTGTATCTCCTTGCCAACCGCTTGTGGATCGTCCCATGCTCACGACATGGGCGTCCGCTACGGCACCTACTCGATCGAGGACGACGGAGACCGCGCCGTGGTGCGCTCGCTGGCCGATCAGTGGCCGACTCTCCACCGTATCCTCACGACCGTGCACGCGTCCTTCGAGCCGATCGGAGCGCCGCACCTCGAGCTGGGCCGGATTGCGGTGATCGAGCGCGACTTCTGGGGCCGCGAACGCCACTGGCCGCGCAGCGTGCTGCGCGACGTGACCCTGGAGCAGCGCCGGCTCCGGGGCGACGAAATCAAGCGGCCGGCCATCGCGCGCCCGTGGCGCGTATCGCTGCGAGACGGCCGGGGCGAGCCGTTGCGCGCGTCCTTCGGCTTCCGCCAGGAGGCAGACGCCCGCGGCTTCCGCACCGAATTGCGCCGCTTCCTGGACCTGGAGCAGCCCGCCCCCACCGAGCCCGGTGCCGGTGAGCTGCCTGACGTCGCGATCTGACTGCGAGTGCGGTTTTTGTGCAGTCCTCGATGGCGGTTAAAATCGCAGGCGCATGAACCCGACCCACCACTATCCCGCGGTCGATCCCCAGCCCCGCTTCCCGGAGGTGGAGCACGCGGTGCTGGAGCACTGGCGCCGCGAGCGCATCTTCCAGCGCTCGGTCGAAAGCCGACCCGCCGGGCCGGGCGGCGAGAACGAGTACGTCTTCTACGACGGCCCGCCCTTCGCCAACGGACTGCCCCACTACGCCCACCTGGTGACCGGCTACGTCAAGGACATCGTTTCCCGCTACCAGACCATGCGGGGGCGCCGCGTGGAGCGCCGCTTCGGCTGGGACTGTCACGGCCTGCCCGCCGAGATGGAGGCCGAGAAGCAGCTCGGCGTAAGCGGCCGCGCGCAGATCCAGGAATACGGCATCGATCGCTTCAACGCGCACTGCCGCAAGTCGGTGATGCGCTACACGCACGAGTGGGAGGAGTACGTCACCCGACAGGCTCGCTGGGTGGACTTCGAGAACGACTACAAGACGATGGACCTCTCCTACATGGAGAGCGTCCTGTGGGCGTTCAAGCAGCTCTGGGATCGCGGGCTGGTCTACGAAGGCGAGTGGGTGCTGCCCTACTCCTGGGCGGCCGAGACACCGCTCTCGAACTTCGAGACACGGCTCGACGACGCCACCCGCGAGCGGCAGGACCCGGCCGTCACCCTGCGCTTCCAGGTACTGGAGCCCAGTGCCGACGGGCCCACCGAGCTGTGGGCGTGGACCACGACGCCGTGGACCCTGCCTTCGAACCTGGCGCTCTGCGTCGGTCCCGACATCGACTACGCGCTGCTGCGCCTGGGAGATCGCCGGATCCTGGTCGCCGAAGCGGCGGTAGAGCGCTACCCACAGGAGCTGGGCGAGGCCGAGCGCATCCGCAGCGCTCCGGGCGCGCAATGGGCAGGTCTGCGCTATCGGCCCCTCTTCCCGTTCTTCGCCGACGTCGAGAACGCGTTCCGGGTGCTGGCCGACGGCTACGTCACCACCGAGGACGGCACCGGCGTCGTCCACCAGGCGCCGGGCTTCGGTGAAGACGACATGCGCGTCTGCAAGGCCGCGGGCATCCCGGTGGTCTGCCCGGTGGACGACCGCGGCCGCTTCACCGAGCCGGTGACGCCGTGGCTCGGCGAGCTGGTCTTCGACGCCAACACGCCCATCATCCGGGCGCTGCGCGATCAGCAGAGCCTGGTCCGCCAGGACAGCCTGGTGCACAACTATCCCCACTGCTGGCGCACCGACGAGCCGCTGATCTACCGCGCCATGAGCAGCTGGTACGTCGCCGTCTCGAAATTCGCGCCTCGCATGGTCGAGCTGAACCAGCAGATCCACTGGATCCCCGAACACGTTCGCGACGGCCGCTTCGGCAAGTGGATCGAGGGCGCACAGGACTGGTCGATCAGCCGCAACCGCTTCTGGGGCTCGCCGATCCCGGTGTGGAAGAGCGACGACCCGGAGCACCCGCGCATCGACGTCTACGGCAGCCTCGACGAGCTGGAGCGGGATTTCGGGGTGCGGCCGACGGACCTGCACCGACCGGGGATCGACGGCCTGACCCGCCCCAACCCGGACGATCCCAGCGGGCGCAGCACGATGCGGCGCATCCCGGACGTGCTCGACGTGTGGTTCGACTCGGGCTCGATGCCCTACGCCCAGGTGCACTACCCGTTCGAGAACCGCGAGTGGTTCGAGAAGCACTTTCCGGCCGACTTCATCGTCGAGTACGTCGCGCAGACCCGGGGCTGGTTCTACACGCTGATGGTGCTGAGCACGGCGCTATTCGACCGGCCGCCCTTCGAGACCTGCATCTGCCACGGCGTGATCCTCCATGCCAGCGGCAAGAAGCTTTCGAAGCGGCTGCGCAACTACACCGATCCGCTCGAAGTGATGGAGACCCGGGGATCCGACGCGCTGCGCTGGTACCTGGTGGCCTCGCCGGTGTTGCGCGGCCTCGACCTGCGCCTGGAAGAGAAGGCGATCACCGACGTGGTCCGGAGCGTGTTGAACCCGTTCTGGAACGCGTACTCGTTCTTCTGCCTCTACGCCAACATCGACGGCGTCGAAGCGGTCTTTCGCACCGACGCCAACGGCATGCTCGACCGCTACATCCTGGCGAAGACCCACGAGCTGGTGGCGGTGGTGACCGAGCGTATGGACGGCTACGACCTGGGGGGCGCCTGCGACGAAGTGCTCGGCTTCCTCGACGCGCTCACCAACTGGTACGTGCGACGCAGTCGCGAGCGCTTCTGGGCCGCCGGGTTCGACGACGACAAACGCGATGCTTACGACACGCTCTACACCGTGCTGGTCACCCTGGCCCGGACCACGGCGCCACTGCTGCCGTTGGTATCGGACTCGATCTACCGCGGCCTGACCGGCGAGGCCAGCGTGCATCTGAGCGATTGGCCGGATGTCGACGCGTTGCCCTCGGACCCGTCGCTGGTCGCCCGCATGGACCGCGTGCGCGACGCCTGCTCGGCGGCGCGCACCCTGCGCGAACGCGAGGGCATCCGCGTGCGCCAGCCGCTGGCCTCGCTCACCCTCGCCGGGCCCGGCACTGCGGGTCTGGCCGACTTCGAGCCGCTGCTGCGCGACGAGGTGAACGTCAAGTCGGTGAAGCTGGCCGAGAGCATCGACCAGTGGGCCACCTTCCAGCTCCAGGTGAACGCGCGTATCCTGGGTCCGCGTCTGGGCGGCTCCATGAAGGAGGTGCTGGGCGCCGCCAAGCGCGGCGAGTGGAAGCGCGACGCCGAGGGCCGCATCACCGTGCGCGATCAGGTGCTGGAGGACGGCGAGTACCAGCTGCTCCTGAAGCCGAAGCCGGGAGTGGCTTGCGAGCCGCTCTCCACCCACGACGCCATCGCCGTGCTCGACCTCGAGCTCAGCGACGTGCTGGTGCAGGAGGGCATCGCCCGCGACGTCGTGCGAGGCGTGCAGCAGGCCCGCAAGGATGCCGGTCTGCACGTCTCGGACCGCATCCGGCTGGCGCTGGCGCTTCCCGAGGGGTGGAAGCCGGCCGTCGACAGGTTCCGCGACTGGATCGCCGAGCAGACGCTGGCGACCCAGGTCGAGATCTCCGAAGAGATCGATCCCGAACTCTCGCGTCACGAGGCCCGCTTCGGCGAGTTCTCGATCCAGGTGGGCGTGGCGCGCATTGCCGAGGAGGCCCCCCGATGAGCGACTACTTCGCACCGACCATGCGGCTCTACATCGACAAGCTGATCGACTGGGAGAGCTACCTGAAGCTCCGCAACGGCGAGGTCCCGGACGTGGAATCCGAGGTGGGCGCATTTCGCACCGTGCTCGAGACCGCCGGCGCGCTGGCCCAGACCTTCGAGCGCCGGGCCCGTGAACACTGGGCGGACGAGGCCGAGTTGACCGAGGACGGGGGCGCCGAGCCGCCCGAGCACATCCGCAAGGCCTACGAAGAGCTGAGGGAGGCCGGCCTGGTGAGCCTGCTCATCTCGGAGGAGTACGGCGGCCCCGGCCTGCCCGGCATGCTGAACGGCATGTATCTGGAGATGGTCTCGCGCGCCGACACCAGCTTGATGACCGTGGTGGGGCTGCAGACGGGTGCCGCCGGCGACATCGAACGCTACGGCAGCGACGAGATCAAGCAGAAGTACCTGCCGCGCTTCACGTCGGGAGAGATCCAGGGCGCCATGGACCTCACCGAGCCCCAGGCCGGCAGCGACCTCGGCGGCATCACCACCCGCTGCACCGAGCAGCCCGATGGAACGCTGCGGGTCACCGGCCAGAAGATCTTCATCACCAACGGCGGCTCCGAGGTGCACCTGGTGCTGGCCCGCGACGCCGACAAGTTCGACGAGTCGAAGGGCACCACCAACGGCCTGTCGTTGGTTCTGGTGCCGCGCCACCTGGACGACGGCTCGCGCAACGGCATCCGCGTGTCGCGGCTCGAGTCGAAGCTGGGCATACACGGCTCGCCCACCTGCGAGGTGGTCTTCGAGGACGCCGTGGGCTGGCGGCTCGGCGACAAGGGCCAGGGCTTCAAGGCCATGCTCGACCTGATGAACAACGCGCGCCTGGGCGTGGCGGCCCAGGCCATCGGCATCGCGGTGGCGGCGCTGGACGACGCCAGTCGCTACGCCCGAGAGCGCGAGCAGTTCGGCCAGCCGGTGGCCAAGCAGCCACTCGTGCTCGCCATGCTCGCCAAGATGGCGATCAACATCGAGGCGGCCCGCGCCCTGCTCTACCGGACCTTCGAGCTGGTGGACCACAACGTGGCCTGCGAAGCCGCGCTGTCGCGCGGCGACCTCGACGAGAGCACCGCAAAGGAGATGCGCGAGGCTCTCGAACGCGACGAGGCCCGGGTGCGGCTGCTCACGCCCCTCTGCAAGTACTTCGCCACCGAGATCTGCCACGACATCACCCGCGACGCGATGCAGGTGTACGGCGGCATCGGCTACACGATGGACGCCGACGTGGCCAAGCTCCACGCCGACAGCCTGATCATGACGGTCTACGAGGGCACCAGCGAGATCCAGGCCAGCTTCGCCCTGCGCGAGATCGGCAAGGGCGCACTCGGTGTGGTGGCGACCCAGGTGCGCCAGGAGCTGTCCACCATGGCCGGCGACCCGCAGCGAGCGGAGCTGGCCAAGATGGTGGAGGAGAGCGTCGGCCGCATCGAGGAGAGCATCGGCGTGCTCTTCAGCGACATCAACTACGCGCTGCTGCGGGCCAAGCTGATCGCCCAGATGGTGATCAACGTGATCGCGGCGACGGAGCTCCTGCGCCAGGTGGGCGGCGATCCGAGCCGGCTGGACGTGGCCGCGGCGTTCATCCGGCGCCGCACGATCGAGACCGAGAGCATGGCCAAGCGCATCCAGGTCAACCAGGAGGGTCGGCTCGAGCGAGACGCCCGCATCCTGGACGCCGTCGCGCCCCAGGGCGAATAGGCAGCGGTCGGTGGCGATGGAAGACTCGTCCGAACAGAGAGGGTCGCGTCTCGCGCGCGCGGCTCGCTTCGCGTTCACGCACCCGGTCGGGATCGCCCACACGATCCTGTACTTCGTCGTCGCGATCGTGGTGCTCCAGAACCTCGAGCCCACCAAGATCGACTTCCTGTTCTGGTCGATCCCCGAGGTTCCGAAGCTGGTGGTGTTGCTGCTGGCCATGCTGTTGGGGGCGCTCCTCTGGGAGCTGGCGAGGCGGCTGATCCGGCGCTGAGCGCCGGGCTCGGCCAATGGATGCGCGGTTAAACCGCGGCTCGGGGCGCACCGATACCGGTTGCATGCCCCAGCCCAGCCCCCTGGAGCGCGGATTCTTCCGCCGAGCGCCCGACGGCGCCACGGTGTTCTTTCCGTGGGGGTTGACCCGGCGCGGCTACCGGCTCGACGGTGACGTGGCGAGGCAGCGCGCGGCGCGCGCCGTGTCGCTGCTGATGGGTGGCGTGATCGCCATCGGCACCTGGACGGCACACGTCCTCCAGCGCGTGCTCGACGCGGAAGCGGCTTCCTTCGCCGAGGCGGCCGACGCGCTGGTGTTGCCGCTGGCGGCCCTCGCGCTGGCGATCGTCGGCTACGTGCTCTGGGTCTCGCGCTTCGTCGAGCGATTCCCGCCCAGCGACCTGGTGGTGTCCCGTGAGGAACGGTTGCGCGAGGCGGCGGAGGTCGCCGAGCCGCGCAAGCTGGCGCTGATCGGGGGAGTCGTCGTCGTGCTGGGCCTGCTCGCGCTCTGGATCGAGGCGCGCACGTGGTGGCTGGGCGCCCTCGCCGTGGTGGCCGGCGCCGGGCTCGTGTTCTGGAGCCGGGTTCTCGAACGCCCGGCATCCGAGAACGACCGCTCCGGGCGCGTGGCCAGATAGAAGCGCACGGTTTCCATGTATCATCGACCCGATGCAGGAGCCCGGGACCCAGCCGCGCCGGTCGCGCCGCCTCCTCCGCGCCGTCGGCGTGGCCCTGGGGCTGCTCGTGGCCGTGGCCCTGTTCTACCGCAGCGAGCTGACCCAGCTCTACCGGGTGGCTCACCTCTTCGACCCCGACGTCATCGTCTACAACTTCCAGCACATGGACGAGCTGTTTCCGACGCACACGGTCGCGCGGGGCGAACGGGTGTTCGAGTTCGGGCGCGTCGGTGGATACCAGCTGCCGGAGCGCTTCCCCTACCGGGACCAGATCTACGACACGGAGGAGTTCCTGGAGCGGACGGTATCCACCGGGCTGCTGGTCGTGAAGGACGACGACATCGTCTACGAACGCTACTGGCGCGGTCACTCTCCCGAGAGCCGACACATCGCCTGGTCGGTGAGCAAGTCGGTGGTTTCGGCGCTCTTCGGCATCGCGGTGGCCGAGGGGCACATCGCCGACATCATGCAGCCGGTGACGGACTACGTGCCCGAGCTCGAGGGCTCCGGCTACGACGGAGTTCCGATCAAGCACGTGCTCCAGATGTCGTCCGGCGTCCGCTTCGACGAGAATTACGGCGACCCCGGCTCGGACATCAACCGCATGGGCCGCGTGGTGGCGCTGGGCAGCACGTTGCTCGAGTTCAGCGCCTCGCTCGAGCGCGAACGCGAGCCCGGCACGCTGCAGCACTACGTCAGCATGGACACCCAGGTGCTGGGCACCATCCTGGTGCGAGCGACCGGCCAGGACCTGGCCACCTACACCTCCGAGAAGCTCTGGAAGCCGCTCGGCATGGAGCTCGATGCCTTCTGGATGGTCGACGACTCCGGGATGGAGATGGCCTTCGGCGGCCTCAACGCCGGCCTGCGCGACTACGCCCGCTTCGGGCGCCTGTTCCTGAACCGCGGCGAATGGAACGGTCGGCAGGTGATTCCCGTCGCCTGGGTCGAAGCCTCGGTGACGCCCGACGCGCCCCACCTGGTGCCGGGCCCGAAGCCCGACACGATCAATGCCCTCGGATACGGCTACCAGTGGTGGCTGCCCGCCGACTGGCGCGGCGACTTCGTGGCGCTGGGGGTCTACAACCAGATGATCTACGTCGACCCGCAGCACCGCATGGTCATCGCCAAGAACTCGGCAAACCCCGACTTCCAGCGCAACAACTTCGAGTCGACCAGCGAGATGCTCGCGCTGTGCCGGGCGATCGCCGTCGAACTGGCGCGCGGAGCTGGCGGCTCCGCGCGCTAGCCGGCGATCAGATCAGGACAGTCGTCGCGAGCGCCGCAGGGACCGCGCTCCCATCCAGACCGGCAGCAGGAGCGCCAGCTCGAAGCCGAGGCCGCAGCCGGTCTTCACGCGCTCGCGGTTGTCGCGGGACGAGTTGCAGTGGGCATCGGCCAGGTCGATGTTGCCATCACCGTCGTTGTCGACGCCGTCGTCACACTCCGGATTCTCGTTGTGGAGCCCGGAGTTGAGGCACGCGGGATCGAGCAGGTCCACCAGCCCGTCGCCGTCGTTGTCGATGGTGTCGTTGCAGGCACCGATGATGCTGCCGGGGTTGGCCGGATTCGTGCCCGCATCGAGCTCGTCGCCGTCGAGTGCGCCATCCTCGTCCCGATCGATGCCCATGCGAACCCCCGAGCCCGGCGGCGCGCAGGTGTAGGTCAGCGACTGGCCCGCCACGGCGGCGAAGGCATCGAGGGCCGCCTGGCTCAGGTCGGCCTCGGCCAGGCGATCGGAGTCGTAGTTGGAAGCTCCGGGGTCGAAGAGGAAGCCGCGCTCGTCGCCGGCCACCGTGCCCTTCACCACGAGGTCGCACTCGGTGACGCTGCCTCCCGCGAACTTGGAGACGAAGCCGGTACCCGCGCGCGTCTTCATCAGCGCGATGCGGGTCGCCACGTCGGCGATGCCCGAGCCATCGTCGGTCACCTGCTGGCCGACGATCGGCGCCAGGTCGCTGTCGAACTCGAGCATGAACTCTTCGACCTGCTGCCGCTGGGTGTCGTTGTCGAAGCCGATGAACGGCGGGAAGAGCGAGAAGACCTGGGCCCGGAAGAAGCGGAACATCGAGTCGGTGCTGCCGTCGTGGAGGAAGCCGAAGCCGCGCACCTGGTCGCCCTTGTGGGTGTTGTCGCCGCCGGGCAGGAAGAACGGGGCGTTCGGCATCCCGAACATCCCGACCTTCTGATACATGTTACGCAGGTGCGGCACCTTCAGGATCTGGGTCTCGCCTTCGAAGCTCGCCAGACCACCGGTCCCGAAGAAGCCGTTGGCCGGATCCAGGTTGTGACAGGTGTTGCAGGTCTGGGTGTCGATGTTGTCGTTGAAGTAGATGTTGCGGCCGCTGCTGGCGGCAGCGGTGTGCGTGTTGTCGAGCGACTTCACCGGGTTCGGGGGCAGCACGATCTCGAGGGCGAAGTCGCTGAAGGCCTGCATGTCTCCGTTGGTCGGCAGCGCGTCGCGGCCCACCAGGCCCGGGAACGCCACGATGAAGTTGCGGAAGTTCAGGTCCTCGTCGCCGGCGTTGGTGCCGCCTCCGGTGAGGTACGGGTCGTCCAGCCCGAAGAACCCGTCCACCCGGTCGCCGCGCCAGTGCATGGCGCCGCTGTTGGCCATGCCGCGCAGGGTCTGGGTCGTCATCGGGCCCTTCATGGGGTGGAACTCGTCGTCCGCAGCGCCGCCGTTGACGGCGCCGGCCACGGGCACCGGCGTGAAGGGCGCAGTGTTGCTGGTGACGTCGCCGTCGGGGTCGCCCAGGTCCCAGGCCAGGCTGTCGAAGTCACCGAAGATGTGGCAGCTCGAGCACGAGGCCTCGCCGTTGGACGAGGTGTTGAAGGCGTCGTAGAGCATCGGCCGCCCGTCCACCACCTGCGGGGGCTCGGGGTTGTAGAGCGGGGTCGTTCCGAGCTCGACGCCGGCGACGGTATCGATGATCGAGATGTCGCTGGTGAAGCGGTTGTAGACGTAGAGCCGGTCCTTGGCTTCGAGCAGCTCCAGACCGGCGGGTCCGCTGCCGCTCAGGTCGATGTACTGGGCGCTCTGCACGGTGGGATCGAAGCTGTCGTTCTCGAGCGTGGCGGTCTGGAACACGCCGACCTTGCGGGACCCGAAGGCCGCCACGTAGACCGTGCTGCCGTCGCTGCTGAAGCGCATCTCGAGGGGCGTGGCGAGGCTGTGGTCCGCGGTCCCCGCCGGCGCCGGCGTCACACCGTAGTTGATGTGCTTGTTGAGATGGCGCGGGGTCACGGTGGAGGCGCCGGACAGGACGCTGATGCGGTACTGGGCCAGGTTGCCCTGCACGGTGCTGGGGCCGAAGACGCCGTCTCCCTCGAAACGGGTCAGGTTCTGCGACTCGGCGTTCGAGACGTAGACCTTCCCCGAGGTGGGATGCACCGCCATGTTGAACAGGATGGTGCCGACGTGATCGTAGATGTTGCTCTTGACCAGGGTGTTGGCGTCGAGGGCGAAGACGTCGTGGTCGGGCAGGAAGAAGCGGACGCCGTTGCTCCAGTTGCGGCCCAGCTCGTCGCGCCACTCACCGGATCCCTGGTCGAACTTGACGATCAGACCGACCTCGGGGGCGGTCACCAGCTGGTGGTTGGTCGCGGGCCCGGGATTCCCGCCGGGCAGGTTGCCGCCTCCCAGACCGTTGGGGGAGGTGACGCCGTCACCGGCGCAGGCACCGGCACCGGCGAACCCGTCGCACACCATGCCGGCATCCACGGCGGTGGTCTGGTTCCCGGAGTGGAAGGCGGCGACGTACACGGTGGTACCGTCCGTCGCGAGCGCGCGCGGCGTGTCGGCAAAGAAGGTCACCACGTCCACCGGCGTGCCGCCGATGGTGTTGCCGAGGGAGAGCGCGTCGAACACCCAGACGTCGGCGCGGTCGATCCCCTCGGTGGTGAAACGCGGGTCGGCCGGATTGCTGCCGCCGAATACGCCCGAGATCGAGGCGTGGGTGCGGTGTTGGCCGCGGTGGGCGGTGGTGATGAAGGCGCGGTTGCCGCCGGTTCCAGCGAAGACGATGTCGCGCGGCTCGTCGCCGACCAGGAGTGTGCGCACCACGCGCGGCGGATCCACCGAGACGTCCACCACGCTGACGCTGTCCGAGAGGTGGTTCACCACCCAGACCTCGTCGTTGGTGCGGGCGGCGACTGCCACCGGCTCCATGCCGACCTGCACCGAGCCGTCGTGGCGCAGCGTCCCGTCGGCGCGAACGGTGAAGATCTCGAGCCGGTTGTCGGGAATGTTGACGGCGTAGAGGTTCGTGCCGTCCGGGGAGAGGGCCAGCGGACGGACCGGGCCGGACTCGAAGACCATGAAGCGGGCCTGCGCCTGCACGGCGGCGAGCGACAGGAACAGAAGCGAGATGATGGCGAACGAACGGGCGCGCACGGTGACCTCCCTGATCAGCTTGATCCGGCGCGGACACCGGCAAGAGCGTCGGGGGAGGATAACACGACCCCGCGGGGCCACAGGGTTGGGCGCGCGGGAGCGCGCTGCTGCTGATCTCCGGCTAGCTGCCGGCGCGCGCCGTCCAGGCGAGCCGATAGGTCGCGCTTCGCGTCGCTGGGTCCATACGCGCCAGATCAGCGCTGCCGTCGCAGCCGCAGATCGTGAAGAGCGGTCCCATGCCGATGCCGAGCGAGCGCAGCCAGACGCGGTGACTCGCGATCTCGGTCGGCAGGGCGCGCGCCCGCACCGTGAGCTCGGCGGGGCCGGCGCCCTCGACCGTCCACTCGCCGCAGCCGCGGAAGACGATCTGCAGCGCGCCCGGGATCCAGCGCGCCAGTGACGCCGGTTCCTTGCCCAGCATGCGGACGGCGGGCGCGATGAAGCTGCGCCAGAGCGGCGTCTCGAACTGGGCGTAGACGCACTCGGCAAGCAGCGCGAGGCCGCGGTCCTCGCCGAGCCCCGCGCAGATGGCTTCGACCGCGCGCACGTTGATCGAGACGGGAAGCCAGGTGGTGCGAGGCGCGTCGTTCACGTCGTGCAGGAGCGCCGCATCGTGCTCGGCCAGCATACCGAGCTGACCGCGCTGCTCGAGCTCGTGGAAGAGGTTCTTCATGTACGCGGCGCGAACGCCGGGCGCGGTCGTGGGCTTGGACAAGGTGCGGAGCTCCGCGGTCCGTATCGGCACTTCGGACGACGCTCTGAATCGGGATTCCTGGCGGGTAGGCGGCGCCTCCTGCATGCTCGAGGCGGCCGTATCGCGGGCTGAACGATCGTTCGAAGCGGACCGCAAGCGAGGACGGACGATGGATTCCTGTGAGTCCCTGCCGGACGCGCCCCTCGGCGCGAACGGACCTGCCTCCGAAGCCCTGCTCCGCGCCGGATGCACCGGATTCCGCGAGGCGGCCCGCTACCTGCGGCAGCTTCCCTACGGGCGCAACTCGGACCGCTCCGACTACCGCCTGGTGCTCCTCGAGGGCCGCGGCACCTGCAGCACGAAGCACGCCCTGCTGGCGGCGGTGGCCCGCGAGCAGGGGCTACCCGTCGTGCTCACGATCGGGATCTACGAGATGAACCAGGAGAACACGCCGGGCGTGGGTCCGGCGCTGGCTCGGCACGGACTGGAATCGCTGCCGGAAGCCCACTGCTACCTGCGCCACGACGGGCGCCGGATCGACATCACGCGTGCCGGCCTCGCCGCGGCGGAACCCATCACCTGCTTCCACGCCGAGACGGCGATCGATCCGGAGCAGATCGGCGACTACAAGGTCGCATTCCATCGAGAGCATCTTCGACGCTGGCTCGGCAGCCGCCCCGGGTCGTCGCTCTCGCTCGACGCCCTGTGGCGGATTCGCGAGTCCTGCATCGAGGCCCTCGGCACGAACCCGCGAGCAGGAAAGCCGTGATGCGATTCAGCAGCTTCTTGCTCGCGATGATCCTGGTGCTCGGCGCCCTCTTCGTCGCCGGCCGCTGGATCTCGGCAGACCTCGAACCGCTGGCACGGGCCACCGAGGCCTCGGACCCGGACACCTCGTTCGTGACCACCCGCTCCGGGCGCGTCCACGTGCTCGATGCGGGCGAGGGCGACGTCCTGCTGCTCCTGCACGGCTCCGGCCGCAGCGTGGCCGACTGGCAGGAGGGGCTCGCCGCCCGGCTCGCACGCCGCCACCGGGTGATCGGCTACGACAACTACGGCTTCGGGTCGAGCGACCGGGACCACGGTCTGCGCTACGGCAACGCGCTGTGGGCACAGCAGGCGATCGACCTCCTGGACGCCCTGGGCGTCCAGCGGTCCGTGGTCATGGGGCACTCGGCGGGCGGCGTGGTGGCGGCCTGTCTGGCGGCGGATCACCCGGAGCGGATCCGGGGTGCCGTCTTCGTCGGCCACGGAATGGCGATGGACCCGACCCAGGTCGTCCCGTTCGTGCCGGGACTCGGCGAAATCTGGGTGTCGCGCATGACGGTCTTCGGCGACACCTTCTCTCCGCAGCATCGCACCCGACTCGAGGCGGCCTACCGGATCCGGGGCACCCGAGCCGCGCTGCTCACCTTCATCCGCCGCCAGTACACCATCGACGGCTTCCGGCTCCTGCGCGGCACCTACGAGGACATCCGCGTTCCGGTGCTCCAGGTGCACGGCGCCCTGGACGCATCGATCCCGATCGACGCGGCGCGCGGGCTGACAGCACGGATCGCCGACTCGCGCTTCGTGGAGGTTGCAGGCGTGGGCCACGACGTGCACGTGGAGGCGCCCGACCTGCTGGCCGACGAGATCGAGGCATTCGCGGCGACCCTGGAGCCGTGAGGAGGGCCACGGCGCTCGGAGCGATGGTACCCTGAACGATATGCCAGGAGGCGTGGGGGAAGGGGCGTGCAGCTGACGCGTTGGGTGCTCTGGGCTTCGGCGCTCGCCTACGGAGGCGTGGGGCTGGCGTTCCTGGTCGCTCCCCAGACCATGGGTGCGGCGGTCGACCTGAGCCTGGAGAGCGCCACTGCCGACAACGACGTGCGCGCCGTCTACGGCGGCACGGGTGTCGGTCTCGCCGTCTTCCTGGTCGCCGGGGCCGCGCGGCCCGGCTGGCATCGGCCGGCGCTCTTCGTGGTGATCGCGACCCTGGCGAGCATGGCCAGCGCGCGCTTCCTGAGCTGGGCGATCGCCGGCGCGCCCGGCCCGATCGGATACGTCCTGCACGGCGCCGAGATCACCGGACTGGTGTTGGGGATCGTGGCGCTCCGAAGACTGGGGAGATCGCATGCGTAGTACCCGCTGGGTTCCGTTGGCGTTCGCGGTGGCGCTGGCCTGTTCACAGGCGTCCGTGCCGGAGGTCACCGTTCTCGAGATCCCGCTCGACGGGCTGGAGGAGGTGATCACCCAGCAGGACGTCGCGCTGGATGCCGGGGTGAGCTCCGATGGGGCCGGCTCGATCCTCATCGATGCGACCGGACCGACCAGGATCGAGATCGCCGACGTCGAGATCCCTCCCATTGACGACGCGCGCCTGATCTACCGGGCCCAGCTCCGCAGCCGGGATCTGGAGGGGACGGCATACCTCGAGATGTGGTGCGTGTTCCCCGACAAGGGCGAGTACTTCTCGCGCGCGCTCCAGGCGCCGCTCTCGGGTACGAGCGAGTGGACCAGCCAGGAGACGCCCTTCCTCCTGCAGAAGGGCCAGGTGCCGAGCCGCGTGCGACTCAACGTCGTGGTCGACGGCAAGGGGACGGTCTGGATCGATGACGTCGTGCTGGTGAGAGCGTCGCTCTGACCCCAACGCGAGTCGCTCGCGACGCCCGCGGCGGCTGCGGCTACCCTGGCGCGATGCGAGAGTGGCGATGAAGATCCGCGTGCTCGGCTCTGCCGCGGGTGGCGGACTTCCCCAGTGGAACTGCGGCTGCGACAACTGCGTGCGGGCGCGCGCAGGCGATCCCGCGGTGCCGTCGCGCAGCCAGCCCTCGATCGCGGTGTCGGCCGACGGCCGGCGTTGGTCGCTGCTCAACGGCAGCCCGGACGTGCGCGACCAGCTGGCCCGTTTCCCGGGTCTGCACCCGCGCCCGGGCACCCGCGACCTGCCGCTCGACACCCTGCTGGTGACCAACGCCGACATCGACCACGTACTGGGCCTGCTGGTGCTGCGCGAGGCCCTGCCCTACCGCATCGTCTCCACCGCCTGGGTGCGCAGCGCGCTGCTCGACCACAACGCCGCCTGGCGCCTGCTCGAGCCGGCCTGGAGCACGGCGCGGCTCGACCACGCCATCCCGCTCGACCGCGACGGCGCGCTGGAGGCGCGCTTCTTCCCGGTTCCGGGCAAGGTGCCCACCTGGCTTGGCGACCTGGCGAAGAACCACGCCGAGGCGACCGTGGGCGTCCGCATCACCGACACGCGGAGCGGCCGGCGGCTGGTCTATGCACCGGGGTCCAGGTCGCTGAACGCGGGCACGCGGGCGGAGCTCGAGGCCGCGCACCTCGCCTTCGTGGACGGCACCTTCTACACCGCGCACGAGCTCCAGGCGTCGCGCCCGGGGGCGCCCGACGCCCACGCCATGGGACACGTGCCGATCGCGGGCCCGGGCGGCAGCCTCGAAGTGCTCGCCAAGCTCGATGCGCGCTGTCTCTACATCCACCTGAACAACACGAACCCGGTGCTCGACGAGGGCTCGGCCGCAGCGGCCGCGGTGCGGGCGGCGGGCGTCGAGGTGGCGCGCGACGGCATGGAGCTGGAGCTGTGAGCGAGGGCCTCGAGGCGTTCGAGGCGCGGCTGCGCCGGGTCGGCGCCGAGCGCTATCACCACCTTCACCCGTTCAACGTGCGGATGCACGCCGGCGCGCTGTCGCCCGAGGAGATCCGCACCTGGGTGCGCAACCGCTACTACTACCAGACGCGCATCCCGCGCAAGGACGCCTCGATCCTGGCCAAGGCGCCGGACGCCGCCTTCCGGCGTGCGTGGATCCAGCGCATCCACGACCACGACGGCGACCCGGACCAGGAAGGCGGCCTCGAGCTGTGGCTGCGGCTGGCCGAAGCCGTGGGCCTGGATCGCGGTCCCGTGGAACGCTTGGACGGGGTGCTTCCCGGGGTGCGCCGCGCCTGCGACGCCTACGTCGATTTCGTCGAGCAGCACGACCTGCTGGAGGCGGTGGCCGCGTCGCTCACCGAGCTCTTCGCGGGCGAGCTGATGGCGGGTCGCATCGAAGCCTTCGAGAAGCACTACCCCTGGGTCGAGTCCGAGGGACTGAGCTACTTCCGCACCCGCACCCGCCTGGCGCCCCGCGACGCCGCCTTCGGCCTGCGCTTCGTGGTGGAGCACGCCCGCGACTTCGAGACGCAGCAGCGCTGCGTCGAGGCGCTGGAGCGCAAGTGCGAGATCCTGTGGAGCCTGCTCGACGCGGTCGAGCAGGCGCATCGGGCGCCGCGCATCGCGTCGCACGTACAGCTCCGCGGCGATCCGGAGCAGCCCGAGAAGTGGCTCGCGGTGCTGCCCGAACGCGCGGTGCGCGTCAACGAGGCCGGCCACGAGATCCTCGAGCTGTGCGATGGCGAGCGCAGCGCCGAGGCGCTGATGGCGACCCTGCGGGCGCGACATCCCGGCGTGGAGCGGCTCTCGGAGGACGTCTGCGACTTCCTCGACAACATGGCACGGATCGGCGTCGTGTCGTGGTCGGACCCCGAGCGGTGACGGCTCCCCGGCCCTGGAACCTGATCGCCGAGCTGACCTACCGCTGCCCGCTGCGCTGTCCCTACTGCTCGAACCCGGTGGGCCACGCCGACGTGCGCGACGCGCTCGACGCCGACGCCTGGGGCCGGGTATTCCGCGCGGCGGCGGAGCTCGGCACGGTCCACGTGGGTCTGACCGGCGGCGAGCCTTCGGTGCGGCGCGACCTGGAGACGATCGTCGCCCACGCGGCCGAGGCTGGCCTCTACACCCACCTGGTGACGGCGGGCGTTCCCCTGGACGCCACCCGACTGGCGGCGCTACACGACGCGGGACTCCGCAGCGTGCAGCTCTCGGTGCAGGACGCCCGGGCCGAGCGCTCGGACGCGGTGGCCGGCGCGACGAGCTTCGAACGCAAGCGCGCCATCGCGCGCGCCTCCCGCGAGCTGGGCCTCGCGCTGACCCTCAACGTGGTGCTGCACCGGCACAACCTCGACCACCTGGACGAGATCCTGTCCCTGGGCCGAACCTGGGGCGCCGACCGCCTCGAGCTGGCCCACGCCCAGTACGACGGCTGGGCCCTGCTGAACCGCGACGCGCTGCTGCCCAGCGCCGAGCAGGTGGAGGTCGCCCGCCGCCGGGTGGCGGAGGCGCGGCGCAGCGGCGACGGCCCCGAGATCCTCCACGTGCTGCCCGACTACTTCGCCGACCGCCCCAAGCCCTGCATGGGTGGCTGGGGCCAGCGGCTGCTGCTGGTGGCTCCCGACGGCACCGCGCTGCCCTGCCACGCCGCCGCTGGTCTGCCGGGGCTCGAGTTCTGGAACGTGACCGAGCGCGACCTGCGCGCCTGCTGGCAGGACGCCCCCGGCATGAACGCCTTCCGCGGTGAGGCGTGGATGCGCGAGCCCTGTCGCAGCTGCCCCGAGCGCGAACGCGACTTCGGCGGCTGCCGCTGTCAGGCCTTCCGGCTGACCGGGGACGCCTCGGTGGCGGATCCGGCGTGCGCACTGTCGCCGCACCACGACCGGGTGGTGACCGCGCGCGAGCGCGCGACCACTCCCCCGGCCCTGCGCTATCGGGGCGCTCCCTCCGCCGCGATCTAGCCAGCCGACCGACCGCAGCGCCTTGTCCTATGTTCGGCGGATGGCACGATCCCACAGTGAGCGCCCGCTGGTGGTGGCGTCGAACCGGCTGCCCTTCACCGTGCAACGCACCCCGAAGGGCCTGGAGCGCAAGCCCTCGGCCGGGGGACTGGTGTCGGCGCTCGAGCCGGTGCTGCGCAAGCGCGGTGGCACCTGGGTCGGATGGCCCGGCCTGGCGCTGCGCGAGGACGAACGGATCGAGCGCCAGGGACAGCCGTACCGGGTATCCCCGGTGGCGCTCACCGACACCGAGATCAACCGCTACTACCACGGCTTCTCGAATCGCACCCTGTGGCCCCTGCTCCACTCGATGCCCGAACGGGCGCGCTTCGACCGCCGCGACTGGAGCTCCTACGAGCGGGTGAACCGGCGCTTCGCCGAGGCCGTGGCCGGCGAGGTGGAAGGGGCGGCCCTGGCCTGGATCCACGACTACCACCTGATGCTGGCGCCCCAGGAGGTGCGACGGCTGGCGCCGGATTCGAAGCTGGTGTTCTTCCTCCACATCCCCTTCCCGCCCTTCGACCTGTTCCGGCTGCTGCCCTGGGATCGCGAGCTGCTGCGCGGACTGCTGGGTTGCGACCTGGTCGGCTTCCACGTGGAGGGCTACGCGCGCAACTTCCTCGACTGTGCCGCGCGGATCCTGGGAGCCCGCGTCGACCGCGAGGCGAAGCTGATCGAGTTCGGCGATCGCACCATCCGGGTGGGCGTCTTCCCGATCGGGATCGAGTTCGACGACTTCGAGCGGTCCGCTCGCGAGGCGGTCACGGAACCCAGCGGCGCCGAGCGTGTCGTGCTGGGTGTCGATCGCCTCGATTACACCAAGGGCATCCCGGAGCGCATCGAAGCCTTCGCCCGCCTGCTGGAGCTGCACCCGGAGCACCGCGAGAAGGTGGTACTGCTCCAGATCGCGGTCCCCAGCCGCGCCCAGGTGACCGAGTACCGCGAGCTGAAGCGCTACATCGACGAGCTGGTCGGACGCGTGAACGGCCGTTTCGCCAGCGCCACCTGGTCGCCGATCCGCTACCTCTATCGATCCTTCGACCGCGAGGCCTTGTGCGCCACCTACCGCGATGCCGACGTCGCCATGGTGACGCCGCTCCGCGACGGCATGAACCTGGTGGCCAAGGAGTTCACCGCGTGCCGGGTCGGGGAGCCGGGCGTGTTGATGCTCTCGTCGCTTGCGGGCGCGGCGGAAACCATGCGCGAGGCGCTCGTCGTGAACCCCTACGACGTGGACGGCACCGCCAGCGCCCTGCACCGGGCACTGTCCATGGACGAGACCGAGCGCGCTTCGCGCATGGCGGCGCTGCGGCGGCGCGAGCGGCGCGACAACGTCGAGCAATGGGTGCGCAGCCTGATCGAGGCGGGCGAGACCGGTGGGTACCCGATCGCGCCGCTGGGCGACGCGGATTTCGCCGGCTGGCTCTCCCAGTTCCTGAAGCGCTACCGCCTGGCGCTCTTCCTCGACTACGACGGCACCCTCACCCCGCTGGTCGATCACCCGGACCAGGCCGCGCTCTCCGACTCGATGCGGAGCGCGATCGCCGACCTGGCCGATCGTGGGGACACCGACGTCGCGGTGGTCAGCGGCCGCTCCCTGGACAACGTCCGCGCGCTGGTGCGGCTCCCGAACGTGATCTATGCCGGCAACCACGGTCTCGAAGTGGCCGGGCCGGGCGTGGGCGACTTCCTGCACGAAGACCTGGTCCACTACATGGACCGGACCGAGGCGCTGGCGCGTTCGCTGTCCGAGCTCGACCGCGACGGCGCCTGGACCGAGATGAAGGGACCGACGCTCACCTACCACTACCGTGCCGTCCCCGAGGCGAAGCGCGCCGCGCTGGCGACGCGCGCCCGCGAGGAGATCCGCGCCGCCGGCTTCCAGCCACGGGACGCCCATTGTGCCGTGGAAGCCCGGCCCCCGATCGGCTGGGACAAGGGCCGCGCCGTGCTGCACGTGTTGCGCAGCCGCTACGGACCCTCGTGGTCGGAACAGGTGCGCGTGATCTACATCGGCGACGACCAGACCGACGAGGACGCCTTCCGGCTGCTGGCGGGACTGTCGGTGACCTTCCGGGTCGGCAGCGCCGACGAATCGACCGCCGCCACCCACCGCCTGCCCAAGGTGGACGCGGTGCAGCGGCTGCTCGAATGGCTGGTGCGACGCGTGCGGGCGGACGTCTGAGCGGCCCGGATCCGCTTCTCTGGCTCGGCCTCGGCGCGCTGGCGCTGGTCACCTCCACCCTCTCCGCCGTGGTCGGACTCGCCGGGGGCATCCTGCTGCTGGCGGCGATGCTGATCTTCCTGGAGCCGCTGGTGGCGATCCCCGTGCACGGCGTGGTGCAGCTGGCGTCGAACCTCTCGCGCGCCTACCTGCAGCGACGGCACGTGCGCTGGGACGCCGCGGCTCGCTTCGCGCTGCTGCTGGTTCCGGCTGGATTGCTGGGCCTGCTGCTGGTGCAGCGTATCCCCGCGGAGATCGGCCGCCTGGGCATCGGCATCTTCGCGCTGGTCACCACCTGGGCGCCGGCCATCTTCCGCTGGGGCACCCGGCGCGCCGCCGTCAGCGCCCACCGCTTCCTGTGGGCGGGCGCACTGGTCGGCTTCTCGAACATGCTCTTCGGCGCCACCGGGCCGCTGCTGGCGCCCTTCGTGTTGAGCCTGGGCGTGGCTCGCGAGGCAACGATCGGCACCCTGGCCGCCTGCCAGACGTTGGGACACACGGTGAAGGTGGGCCTGTTCGGCGCCGGCGGCTTCGACTTCGCGGTGTTCGCGCTGCCGGCCCTGGGACTCTCCGCGGCGGCCATCGCCGGCTCGGCCCTGGGCACCCGACTGCTGGCCGGCATCGAAGAGCGCTACTTCCGCATCGCGATCCGCACCGTGCTCACCCTGGTGGCGCTGCGCCTGATCTGGAAGGCCCTGGCCTAGGGCGCGCGTTCAGAAGCGACCCGAGCGCCAGAAGCCGTAGGCCACGATGGCGTAGCCCGTGCCGGCGATACCGAGGCCGAGGAAGCCGAGCACGGTATTGAGCTCGACCCCGAGCAGCAGCGGTCCGCCCTGCGCCGCCAGCAGCAGCGCGGAGCCCAGCAGCGCGGCGCCCACCATCACGCTCATCGACAGCCGGTTGCTGCTGCGCGCCTGCTCGAGCACGCGCCGCTCGAGACCCTCGTCGCGCACCCCGATCTTCAGCCGACCCGAGCGCAGGTCGCGCAACACGGTCTGGAGGTCCCCGGGCAGCGACGCCGCCAGATGGGCGTAGTCGCGGACCACGGCGATCCAGTCGCGCGCGACGAAGCGCGGGTCGGCCAGCCGCTGCAGGTAGGTCTTGAGCACGTAGGGCCGGATCGCCTCGATCGGATCCAGCTCCGGGTAGAGCTCGCGGGCCAGACCGTCCACCGTCGCCATCGCCTTGCCGATCAGCAGCAGGTCCGAGGGGACCAGCACGTGGTGGCGCTGGAAGACCTCGAAGAGCTGCGCCATGAAGGCGCCCACGTCCACCTGTGCCAGCGGCACCGAGTAGTAGCGATCGATCAGCTCGCCGGCGTCACGGCGCAGCGCCGGCACGTCCACCCGCTCGTCGATCAAGCGCAGCCGGAAGAAGAGCCGGATGATCTTGTCGACGTCGCGCATCAGGATCCCGACCAGGAGCTCGAGCAGGTCGTCGAGGGTCTCGCGGTCGAGGCTGCCCATCAGTCCCATGTCGATCGGAGCGATCACGTGACCCGGCAGCACGAAGAGGTTGCCGGGGTGCGGATCGCCGTGGAAGAAGCCGTGCTCGAAGATCTGCTCCAGGCAGAAGCGGACGCCCACCTCGGCGAGCTTCTTGCGGTCGAGACCGGCCGCATCGAGCGCGGCCAGGTCGGAGGCCTTGATGCCGTCGATGTACTCCATCGTGAGCACGTCGACCCGGGAGAGCTCCGGATGGACCGCCGGCACGTGGACGTGGGGATTGCCGGCGAAGAGCCGGGCGAAGCGGGCCATGTTGGCCGCCTCGTGGGTCAGGTCCACCTCGCGGGCGACCGAGCGGGCGAACTCCTCGACGATGGCGGACGGACGGTAGTCGCGCACCTCCGGCACCCTCTCCTCGAGGAGCGCCGCGAGCCCGCGCAGGATGTCGAGATCGGTGTGCAGCAGCGCCTCGATGCCGGGGCGCCGCACCTTCACCACCACCTCCTCCCCGCCCGGGAGTCGCGCCCGGTGCACCTGGGCGATCGAGGCGGCGGCCAGCGGCTCGCGGTCGAAGCGCGCGAAC
>JBFGIM010000004.1:0-46794 GCA_041577695.1 Myxococcota bacterium
CCGCGCGACGCGACCCGGCGCTGGCCACGCCGGCGGGCTCGCTCTATCGCTTCGCCGAGTCGGTGCGCGAGCTGACGCCCCACACGACTGCGTTCGCAGACCCGAGCCAGCGGGCCGAGTACGCCGTGATCTGTCCACCCAACATCGGCCACGTGATCCACTACGTGGGCCAGCGGGCGACCCCGGCCGACAACTTCGGACCCTATGCCGGCTCGCGCTGGTTCGAGGACGTGAGGCGCTTCTACGGTCGCTCGGGCGACCTGCCGGCCTTCTCGTTCGCGCAGCAGGTGGGGGCTCGCTATGTGGTCACCATGGACTTCGGCGAGACACTCCCCGGCACGCTGGGGCGGCGGCTTCACGCCGACGACGGCCGGGCGGTCGGCGACGCGCCGGCCTGGAGCCATTTCCGACTGATCCACGAGGGCCCGCGCGGCGGGATGGCGCTGACCGCCCTCTTCTCGCGCACGGGTTCCGGCATGGCGCCCTACAAGCTCTACGAGGTGGTGCCCGGCGCACTGCTCGAGGCGCGGGCTCTGCCCGGCACGCCGATGAGTGCGGAGGTGACGGTGCGCACGTCGGCGGGACGCCTCTTCGAGTATCGCACCCGCGGCCTCGCCAACGCGAACGGGATCGCGCGGGTCCGCGTGCCCTACCCCACCGAGGGCGACGCTCCGACGCGAACCCTCGGCCCCTATGTCGTGCAGGTCGGTGCCGAGCGCTACGAGCGGGCGGTCACCGAAGAGGCCGTGCGATCGGGGGCGGCGGTTCTCGTGGCACCGTGAGCGGGCGCCTCGCCAACGCGCTGCTCGCGATCGCGTCGCTGCTGGTCTTCTTCGGCGCCGCCGAAGCGTTGACCCGCGCGGTGGACCTGCGACCGGCCCAGGGCGGTGCGTTGGCGAACCCGCCGTGGCTCGGCGACCGCTGGATGCTGCGCTCGGAGTATCGCGAGGAGATGGCCGCGGCGGGCCTGCTGGCGCGCTACTACGACCTGTACCGCTGGGACCGCTATCTCTTCTACCGCTTGCGTCCGGACGTGGACCTGGAGCTCTTCGACGTGTTCGCACCGCCGGGCGGCCGCGACCGCACCCGCTGGAGCGTCCACACCAATGGTCGCGGCTTCCGCTCCGGAGAGTTCGCAGCCCTGCCGGAGCCGGGGCGGCGGCGCATCCTGGCACTGGGCGACTCGTCGACCTTCGGCTGGGGCGTCGAGCACTTCGAGGCCTACCCGGCGCGGCTGGGCGCCGCCCTGGGCGCGCTCTGGGGCGTCGAGCCCGACGCCGTCGAGGTGATCAACCTGGGCGTCCCGGGCTACTCGACCTTCCAGGGTCGCGTGCTACTCGAGCGGGAGGCGCTGGCGTTGCGCCCCGACGCCATCCTGTGGAGCTATCTGTCGAACGACGGCGCCGCCACCGGCGCCGACGACCGCGCAACCTACGAGCAGCGACTCGGGACCACCGGGGCGGTGCTCGCCGTGCTGCACCGCAGCCGCGCCTTCGAGACCCTGGAGGCGTGGATCGGCGTAGCGCGCGCGGCGTGGCAGCCGCCGACGCCGCCGGACCCCTACGACGTGGCCCAGCGCAACATCCCGAGCTATCGGGCGGCGGCGGGGAACATCACGGCGGTGGTCGCCGCTGCGCGGCGCCAGGGCGTTCCGTTGGTGCTGGTGTCGCAGTGCGTGCGCGGCGCGCCGGCGCGGGTGCTGGCGGAGGTGGCAGCCCAGACCGGCACGCCCCACCTCGACGCCACCGCGCTGCTCGACGCCGCGATCCCGCGGGTGGCGACCGAGGCTCGCTTTCGCGCCGAACGCGCCAGCATCCAGGAGCGCTACGGCGCCGACGCCGTGCGCGCCCAGCCGCTGCTCTGGACCTACCTGCCCGACGGCTGCCACCCCAATCCGCTGGGACATCGACTGGTGGGACAGGCGCTCGCCGAGCGCGTCGCGCCACTGCTCGCCCCGCCCGGGCGTTAGCGCACCTGGGCGCGCACCCGCTCGATCTCCCCGCGGATCTGGTCGTCCAGAACGCCGCCCACTGCGAGCGCCTGCTCCAGTCGGCGGAGCGCTGCCTCCGGCTCGTCGCGGGCCAGGTGCGCCACGGCCAGGGTGCGGAGCTCGAGCTGGGTCGGATCCGGCTTGGCGCCGATCTCGTCCACCCACCAGCCCGCGATCTCGCGCAGCAGCGCGCGGAACTCCGGATCGCCGCGGATCGCCGCGTAGGCCGAATCGGCCTGGATCTCCTGGAAGCGGTTGTAGCCGCGCTCCCAGGCAGCGCGCAGCTCCGCCACCGCTCGATCCGCATCGCCGACGCGGGCCGCGCGGCGCGCGCGCAGCACGTGGGCGGTGCGCCCGTCGGGGAAATGGAGCGCCGAGTCGGCCATCAGACGCGTCGGCTGCCGCCAGAGCGCCGCGCGGTCGTGGGCCTGGGCGCCGAAGACGACCGCCACCGCCACACCCGCCGCCAGCGCGAGACTCCCGACCGACCGGATCCAGCCGGACGGACCGATCACCCGCCACCGCTCGAGTACGGATCCTAGGGCCGGAGCCGCCAGCAGCACGGCGCCGATCAGCCCGGGCAGGATGAAATAGAGATAGCGATCGGCCATGGGATGCAGGAACGGGAAGATCTGCGAGATCGGCAGCCATGACACCGCGGCCCAGGCCCAGAAGGCGCCCTCCACGCGGCGCTGCAGCAGGCACATCACGGTGCGCGCGCCGAGGGCGAGGCTCGCCAGCAGCCCGAGCCACGCCCAGGGGTCGAGCCAGGAGGTCGAGGGCCCGGGCTCCTGGAAGGCGGAGACACCGTGGCCGGTGGCGGCCATGACGAGGTAGCGACCGGCAAAGGACGCCACGCTGCGCGCCCGCACCCACGGATCGTCGGAGATCGGGGCCGCGGCACCGGAGCGTTCGTGGGTCCAGAACTCCGCTCCCGCGTATCCGACCAGCAGCGCGGCCCAGGCGCCGAGCCAGGCCCAGCGGATGCGCGTGTCGCTGCACCCGTCCATCAGCAGCGCCACCGGCAGTGCGAAGGCTGCGGTGGGCTTGGCCAGCAGCGCGAGCGCGAAGAGCAACGTCCCGAGCAGCGGGCGGCGCGGGTGGGCGAGCAGCGCGCCCAGCGCCAGCGGCAACGCCGCGGTGGTCTTGAGCTGCGAGATCCAGGCCACCGCCTCGACGTTGGCCGGGTGGACCAGGAAGAGCAGCGCGCCCAGCGCGGCGGCCGACGGCGCGGCACCGGCGCGGCGAAACAGCAGTCCGAGCAGCGCCGCACCCAGCGCGTGCAGCAGCACGTTCACCACGTGATAGCCGGTCACCCGATCCTCGAAGACACTCCACTCGAGGGCGTGCAGCAGCAGGTGGACCGGCGTGTAGTTTACCACGAATACGCTGGCGTCTCCGGCGGGATCCGCGATTGCTCGCAGGTTCTCCCAGCTCAGCTCCTGGATGTAGGGATTGGTCGCGACGTAGTGGTGATCGTCGGAAACGAACGGACCCGAGAGGGCCGGACCGTAGATCCAGAGCGCGAGTACCGCGAAGAGCAGCGCGAGCAGCGCGGCGAAACCCGCATCCGAAGCGGGCCAGCGCAGCCCCGACCCCGCACGGGGCGCGGGCTCAGGGCGCCGCCGCGCCATCGCCACCCCCTTCGCCATCTGCACCGGGCCGGGCCCGCTCCGCGGCGCGCAGCAGCTCGCGGGCTCGGGACAGCTCCTGCTGCGCCTCGGCGCCGGCACCTGCCGCCACCGCCTGCTCCAACCGTTCCACTGCCGGCGACCACTCCTCGCGCGCCACGTGGGCCAGGCCCAGCACCCGCAGCTCGCTGGCGGTCAGCGAGGTACGTCCTTCGACGCTGCGCATCCAGCCCCCGGCGATCTCGCGGAGCACCTGGCGGAAGCCCGGGTCGTTGCGGAGCGATTGGAACACGGGGCTGGTCATCAGGTCCATGAAGCGGTCGAAGCCCCGGACGTGGGCGGCGCGCAGCGCCGTCACCGCCACGTCCACCTCGCCGCGCATGGCGGCGCCGTGGGCCCGCAGCATGTTGGCGGGGATGCCGTCCGGGTAGTGGGCGGCCGCGTCGATGGAGAGCGTCACGTCCGATTGCCAGATGCGCGCGCGCTCGGCGCTGCGCACGCCGAAGGCGAGGATGACGCCGGCCGCCAGCAGCGCGGCGACGCGCCGGATGCCGGCGTCGCCGAGCGCCCCGTGAAGCGCGCAGAGCCCAGCGCCGAGGAGCCCCGGCAGCACCGCGTAGAGATACCGGTCGCCCATCGGATAGAGGAACGGCAGCAGCTGCGAGACCGGCACGAAGGCCGCCACGGCCCAGACCCAGCAGGCCGCCTCCACCCGCCGGCGGCGCAGCGCCCAGATCGCGCGCGCAGCGATCGCCACGCCGGACGCCCCGCCCAGCAGGAACCACGGATCGAGCCACGAGTCGGACGCGTCGGGCTGGTGAAAGGCCGAGACACCCCAGGACGTGGTCGCCATGACGAGGTAGCGACCGGCGATCGCACCCATCCACCGCACCTGCTCGGCAGGGCCATCCGGTGCGGACAGCGCAGCGTGGCCCAGCCGCTCGAAGGCGAAGAGCTCGGGGACGAGTACGACCGCCAGCAGCGCGGTCCAGAGGGCGAGCCAGCGCGCGCGAACGACCCGCGACGGCGCGGTGCCGGGTGCGTCGGTCCAGATCAGGACGGCGGCCACCGGCAGCGCGAAGGCTGCGTGGATCTTGGTGAGCAACGCGAGGCCGAAGAGCGCACATGCGATGCCGGGTCGGCGCGACTCGAGGAGCAGCGCGCCCACGGCCAGCCCGACCGAGACGATGGTCTTCAGCTGGAAGATCCAGGCCACTGCCTCGACGTTGGCCGGGTGGACCAGGAACAGCGCGGCGGCGGCGGCGGCGGCGGCGAACGAGGCTCCGGTCCGCACGAAGAAGGCCGCCAGCAGCGTCGAGACCCCGGCGTGCAGCACCACGTTGACCAGGTGGTGACCGAGCACGTCGGCGCCGAAGAGCTGCCAGCCCAGCGCGTGGAGCAACAGGTGCACCGGCGCATAGTTGGCGGTGTGGGCCGCGGCGGGGCCGAGCGGATCGAGGATCGCCAGCAGGTTCGAAGCGGTCAGCCCGTGGATGTAGGGATTGCCGAGGACGTAACCGATGTCGTCGGAGACGAAGCCGCCGCGCAGCGCGCGGGCGTAGACCGCGATCGCCGCGACCGCGAACGCGAGGAAGAGCGCCGCGTAGCTCCGCGGCGGAACGGATCGGGCGCCCGGATCCTGCATGGCCGGCGCAGTGTACCTGCACCCGACGCCAGTCGCCGGACGCCTCGGGCCCGAACGGCTGCCCTGCGCCGCTTCGGGTACCTTGCGGCAGTGCGGGCCGCGCACGTGCGCGGGTGCGGCCGAAGTCGGGAGGTTCGAGGGGATGGGTCTGCGCGGCACGATCGCCCGGGGTGCCGCGCTCGCCGCCCGGGGCGCGGCGCTGCTGTCGGGCTTGGCGATTCCCGGGTGCGGCGACCCCGTGCTCGAGATGCACGGCGCTGCCTCCGACGGGCTGGTATTCGTCGCGGGCACCGAAGACGCTTCGGACCTGTTCCGGGTCCGGCTCTCGGACGGCGCGGTGCGGCCCCTGGGCGAGACGCCGGACCGGGTCGAGACGTGGCCGTACTGGAGTCCCGCGGGTGGCCGCCTGCTCTTCCAGTCGCGCCCGGTCGGCGACACCCGCAACGACCTGTGGCACTGGTCGCCCGGCGAGGCCGTGCCGCATCCCCTCACGCAGACCCCTGCACGCGACGAGCGTTGGCCCTGCTGGTCGCCCGACGGCAAGCGCGTGGTCTACGCATTCCGGGGCGGAACACCGGCTGCCGGGCTCGCCTGGCTCGACGCCTCGGGACGAGGCGCCGTGCTGGCCGCCACCGGGCCGAAGGATTTCTTCTACCGGCCGGACTATGCACCCGACGGGATCCAGGTGGTGGCACAACGGCGCCACGAGAACGGGCGCCGCACCCGGCTCTGGCTTCTCGACGGTGCGGCGCCGCCGCGCCGGCTGACCACCGAAGAGGGTTGGATCGAGCAGAAGCCCTTCTTCGATCGCACCGGCACCTCGGTGGTGTTCACCCGCCGGCGCCCGGGAGAGGCGCGCGAGATCGCCGCGCTGCGGACGTCCGACGGCGCGACCGAAACCCTGGCCGCCGCTGATCCGAAGGCCGACGATCACTCGGCCCGGCCTTCTCCCACCCGCGACGAGATCGCCTTCGTGTCGGACCGCAGCGGCACACGCGACATCTTCCTGTGGTCGCGGCAAGGGGGCGCACCGCGCAATCTCACGGCCAGTGCCGCCCACGACGAATTCGCGCCGCGCTGGTCGCCCGACGGAGAGCTCCTGGTGCTCACGCGCACGTCTCCCCAGCCCGCGGGTGTCGAGGGCGAGCGGCTGCCGCGCGGCAGCCTCGAGCTTGTGGTGATCGACCGGGCGGGACGCGTGCTGCTGGAGACACGCGGCATGATGGCAGACTGGATGCCGCCGTTCTGAGCCTAGGAAGTGCGGCGCGCCGTCACGTGCACCGTGGCCCCACTGCGCAGGACCGCCGCTGCGACCGACAGGGCCAACGCCGGTCCGGCAGCCAGGGCGGCGCCGGCCAGCAGGCGGCGCCGCGTGGACGCGTCGAAGGGGGGCGGCTGATCGGCGCCGCGCTCGTAGAGAAGGGTGTAGAGCCCGTTGTGGGGCAGACCGGGCCGCCGGTTCTGGAAGCTCTGGACCCAACCGAAGGGGTTCTGCCGCAAGGAGAAGTGGTACTCGGCATCGGGCTGGAATCCCTCGCGCTGCATCAGCCGGCGCAGGGCGCTGAGCGGAAAATGGTAGAGGTGGCGCGGCAGATCGAGGTGGAACCACGCCGGCCCGGCCCAACGCGACTGGAAGCTGGAGAAGTTCGGCACGGCGACGACCAGCGTGCCACCCGGCCGCAGGATCCGGTGCACCTCTGCCAGGGTCTCGCGGGGATCGGGGAGGTGCTCCAGCACGTGCCACAGGATGACGCCGTCGAAGTGCGCTTCGGGATAGCCGGCCTCGGCGAGCCGGGGCGCGATGCGCAGCGTCGCCCGAGGATCGACCCCCGCGGCGGCGGCCTCACTGCGCTCGACGCCGTGGGGCTCGAAGCCCGCATCCGCGAAGGCGCTCAGCAGCACCCCGCGCCCGCAGCCGATGTCGAGTACTCTCGCCCCTCGGGGCAGGGTGCGCAGCAGGAAGCGCGCCTGACGCCGACCGACGACGCGCACCATCCACTCGATGACACCCTGGAACTTGGTACCGAGGTCTCCGTAGTAGTGGTTCGGATAGAAGCTCGCGATCTCGTCCGGCCCCGGCATGGGCAACAGACTTCCCAGACCGCAGCCCGAGCAGACCACCACGCGGTGGCCGGAGTCCGGCAGCCCGAAGCGCGAACGCGCGGCCACAGCGTCGCACACCGGGCACGGGGGTGTGGTGACCTCGCCGCCGGCCTCGATCACCGAGACGGTCTGCGAGTAGAGAGCGACTCGGGGCGGCAGCGGTTTCGCCATGGGAGGGACGTATCGTGAGCGCGCCGAGCGACTCCGTCAAGCGCGCGCGCGGCTGGGCGCTGGTGATCGCCGGCATGATCGCCGCCTCCGTGGCCCTCCACGCGGCCGGCTTCGGGGGCCCCTTCCTCTCCGACGACTTCCTCTACCTCCACAACAGCGAGACCCTCAACCAGCCGGTGGGCAGCGCGCTGCGCCGCATCCTGACCACGGCCTACTTCACGGTGGGCAACTGGTCGCCGGTGCATCAGCTGGTGCTCCTGGCCGAGTGGCACGCGCTCGGCAAGAACCCGGTGGGCTACCGGGTGGTGAACGCGATCCTCCACGCAGTGGGAGCGGCGCTCTTCGGAGCCGCGCTGCGGCGCGGCGGCCTCGGAAGGGGCGCTTCGGCCTTCGGCGCGGCGCTGCTGCTGGTCCATCCGGTGGCGGCCGAGCCCGTCAACTGGATCAACCAGTCGAAGACCCTGCTCGCCAGCGCCTTCTCGCTGCTCGCGATCGAGCGCTGGCTGGCCCACCTCGACGCCCCTTCCAGGGGCCGGCGCAACGCGGTCTGGGCCGCGGGCGTGCTGGCGCTGTTGTCGAAGCCCTCGGCGCTGCTGCTCGTGGCCGTGCTTGCGGTGGCGAGCACGACCCACGGCCGACCCGGGCAGCGCCGACTTCGCGACCTGATGCCGCTGGCGGTGGCTACCGGGGTGGCTCTGTTGATGAACTTGTTGGCGCAGACGCTTCAAGGGGGAGTTTCGCCCTGGTTCGGCGGCGGCCCATTGGGTACCGCGCAGATCCTCCCGTGGCTGAGGTGGCGCTACGTCCGACTCTCGCTGCTGCCCTACGACCTGGTGCACGGCGTCCATCCGGCTCCGATTGCGGGTTGGGACGATCCGCGGCTCTGGCTCCCGCTGCTCGGACTGCTGCTGGTGGCCGCCGGCCTCTTCCTCGCCTGCCGCCGCCAGCCGCGGCGCATCGTCGCCGTGGTGTGGTTCCTGGCGATGCTGGCGCCTGTACTCCAAGTGGTGCCGATGATCAATCTGTTCGCGGACCGCTACCTCTACGTGGCGCTGCCGGGCGCGTTGGCCTTGACCGCCGACGCCGCCGGCGCAATCCATGCTCGCGCGCGCGGGAGCGGTCGGGCCTGGGCGCCCAACGCGGTGCTCGCCGCGGGCGTTGCGGTGCTGATGGCACTCGGCGCGGTGACGGTGACGCGCGCCCAGCTCTGGGCGCACCCGGAATCGCTCTACGAGGAAGCCGCCCACGCATACCCGCTCGGTCGAACCGGCTGGACCGGCATGGGCGCCGAGCGCCACCGGCGCGGCGACCTCGAGGGCGCGGTGGACGCCTACCTGTCGTCCCTGGCCGTATTCCCCGACGACGGCAACGTGCGTCAGCTGCTGGGTCGGATCCGATTGCGCCAGCGTCGGCCACGACTCGCGCTGTACGATTTCGAGGAGACCCTGCGGTTGAACCCGTACCACCCCGACGCCGAGTGGATCCGCCGTCGCGTGGAGCGGCTGCGGGCCCAGGGCGTCACGCCGATGGAGGACTGGAAGTGAGCGCCATCCGCATCCGGGGACTCGACCACGTCGTACTGCGCGTCCGCGACCTGGGGGCGTCGCTGGAGTTCTACTGCGGCGCGTTGGGCTGTAGCGAAGAGCGCCGCATCGAGGCGCTGGGTCTCTACCAGCTGCGCGCGGGCGCGAGCCTGATCGACCTGGTGCCGCTGGACGGTCCGCTGGGCAAGGCGGGCGGCGCCGCCCCGGGCAGCGAGGGCCGCAACGTCGACCACCTGGCGCTGGCCCTCGAGGAATTCGACGAGGTGGCGATCCGGCAGCACCTGGAGCAGCGCGGCATCGAACCCGGCGACGTGGCCCAGCGCTACGGCGCCCAGGGCAACGGCCCCTCGATGTACGTGCGCGACCCCGACGGCAACGTGGTGGAGCTGAAGGGGCCGCCGACCGGCTAGCTCAATCGATGCCGGTCGTCTGCCGGTCGCTTCCCCACACGAAGCGCACCGCGCCGCCCGCCACCACCGGCACCTCGCCGGTGACGGCGAAGCCGGCCTCGCGCAGCACCTCGTGCACCTCCTCCACGTCGGGCAGGCCGTGCAGGTTGCTGTGGGTGCGCAGCAGCAGGTCGAAGAGCGCAGCACCGGCCTGGAGCCCGAGCAGGCCGTGCAACAGCCCTTCGGATACCACCAGCGTCTGCACCAGCAGGACGCCACTCGGTTCGAGCCGCTCGCGGGCGCGGCGCAGCAGCGGCACCCGGTCGCCCGGCGCGAAGTAGTGGAAGTTGTGGTTGAACAGGATCAGGTCGAAGCGGCCCTCGGGCAGCGCCGAGCTCATGAAGTCGCCGCAGCGGATCTCGCCGCGGCGCGAGACGTCGGCCTCTTCCAGGTGCCGGCGCGCCTCGTCGGCCACGCGCGGGTCGAGCTCGATGCCCAGGCCCATGGCGTCGCGGAAGCGCTTCAGCAGCGCGGTCAGGTAGGTGCCCTGGCCGCAGCCGACGTCGAGGATGCGGTGGGGATGTCGCGCGCCCGGAACGCGCTCGAGCGCCCGGAGCGCGCGTGGCTCCACCAGCCGCGCGATGGCGGCGATGCGCAACGGTGCGTCGCCAGCGCCGAAAGCGGGGCGCTCGCCGCCCTTCAGCAGCTCGGGCAGCGAGCCGAGCTGCGGCGCCATCGTCTCCACCGCCAGGTCGAGCAGGGATTGGAGCGCCGCCGACTCGGGCGCGTCCAGCATCCAGACCAGTGTGGGTCCCAGCCGATAGGCGTCGCCCTTGCGCTGGAGCCAGCCCTGCGCGTGCAGCATGCGAGCCCAGGCTGCCACCAGGTCCGGCGCGAGCCCCAGCCGTTCGGCCAGCTCCTGCGGACGCAGTGGCGTGCGCAGCGCCTCGAAGAGACCGAGCTGGAGACCGGTGCGCAGCAGGGGAATCTGCGCGAACGCGTCCAGCACCGAGGCGAAGGCCCTCGCGTGCCGCGCGTTGTCGAAGGTGCTGGTGGGGCGGGCCATGGCTGGTTCAGATCGGCTCCAGGTTCGCGAAGCGTACCAGCACCGTCTTCACGCCGACGCGATCGAAGCGGATGCGAAGCTTCTGGGACGGACCACTCCCGCTGGCACCGATCACGGTGCCGGCGCCGAACACCGGGTGCCGCACCCGCAGGCCCTGTCGCACCTCGCCGAGCGCGTCCTGGGAATAGGAGAAGTCGAGCGACGGATCGTCCGCAGCGCCACCCCCGGCGGCGGCGCTGGGATCGCTTCCCACCAGCAGCGACTCGGGAATCTCGCGCAGGAAGCGTGAAGGAACCCCGTAGCTGCGCGATCCGAAGCGACGGCGCTGCTGCGCACAGAGCAGCACCAGTTGCTCCATGGCGCGGGTCATGCCCACGTAGAACAGCCGGCGCTCCTCCTCCAGGCCGGCGGCATCGCGCGAAGACGCGGCGTGGGGGAAGATGCCCTCCTCCAGCCCGGCCAGGAAGACCACCGGGAACTCGAGCCCCTTGGCCGAATGCGCCGTCATCAGGCAGACCCGGTCGGCCTGGCCGTCGTAGCTGTCCACGTCCGAGACCAGCGCCACCTGCTCCAGGAACAGGTACACCGCGGCGCCGTCCTCGGTAGCCACGTCGGCGTTGGCCGCGCCGAAGTCCTCGGCGGCGGCGACCAGCTCGCGCAGGTTCTCCAGACGCGCCTCGGCCTCGGGCGTGCCCTCGCGCTCCAGGTGGCGCAGGTAGCCGGTGCGGTCTAGCAGCCGGCCCAGCGCCTCGGCGGGCCCCACGTCGCGCAGCGATGCACTCAGCTCGTCGATCAGGTGCAGGAAGTCGCGGATGCGCCCGGCGGCGCGCCCGGCATCGCCGCTGGCCGCCAACCGCCGCAGCCCCTCGAGCAGGGCCACACCATCGCGCTCGGCGAGCGCCTCGGCGCGCTCGACCGTGGTCTTGCCGATGCCGCGGGCCGGCGTGTTGACGATCCGGCGCAGCGCGGCGCCGTCCTTGGGGTTGAAGAGCAGCCGCAGGTAGGCCAGCGCGTCCTTCACCTCGGCCCGCTCGTAGAAGCGGACGCCCCCGATCACCGCGTAGGGGACGTCGTACTTGAGCAGCTCCTCCTCGAAGGGCCGCGATTGGGCGTTGGTGCGGTAGAAGATCGCCAGGTCGCGGAACGGGCGGCCGCCGCCGCGGGCCTGGTTCAGGATCTCGCGCACGACGAACTGGGCCTCGTCGCGCTCGTCCATCGCCTCGTAGAAGCGGATCGGCTCGCCCTCGCCGCGCTCGGCGATCATCCGCTTGCCCTGGCGCGCGGTGTTGTGGGAGACGACCGCCGAAGCGCCCTCGAGGATCGAGCGGGTCGAGCGGTAGTTGCGCTCGAGCTTCACCACCTGCGCGTCGGGAAAGTCGCGCTCGAAATCCAGGATGTTGCGGATGTCGGCACCGCGCCAGGCGTAGATCGACTGGTCGGGATCTCCGACCACGCACAGGTTCTCGTGCTCCCCGGCCAGCATGTTGACCAGCTGATACTGGACATGATTGGTGTCCTGGTACTCGTCCACCAGCACGTACTGCCAACGCCGGCGGTAATGGCCCAGCACCTCGGGGAAGCGCTCGAAGAGCTGCGAGCACTGGAGGATCAGGTCGCCGAAGTCGAGCGCGTCGGCCTCGCGAAGCAGGCGTTGGTAGCTGGCGTAGATCTCGGCGCTGCGCTCCGCCTCCAGGTCTTCGGCCGCCTCGGCCGCGCGGGCCGGCAGCCAGCCCCGGTTCTTCCACTGGTCGATCTGCCAGCGGAGCCGGCGGGGATCGTGGGTCTTCGGATCGAGGCCGTGGCGCCGCAGCGCCTCCTTGACCGTGCCGAGGCTGTCGGCGTCGTCGTAGATCGCGAAGCCGCGCGACATGCCGAGGTGGCCGATCTCACGGCGCAGGATTCTCACGCAGGCGGCGTGGAAGGTGGTGACCCAGAGCCCGGCCGCTTCGGGTCCCAACAACTTCTGGACGCGCTCGCGCATCTCGCCGGCGGCCTTGTTGGTGAAGGTCACCGCCAGGATCTGTTCCATCGGGATGCCGCAGACGCCGATCAGGTAGGCGATGCGGTGCACCAGGACGCGGGTCTTGCCACTGCCGGCGCCCGCGATCACCAGCAACGGGCCCTCGGTCGTCTCGACCGCCTGCCGCTGCTCCGGGTTCAATCCCTCGACAATGCTCTCGACCAGCACCGCGTGCGCGTCTCCATGGCCACCGCCCCGCGAGATCGCACGGGGCGCGGCGTCGATGAGGGCTCGGAGGGGACCGTGAGGGTAGCCGGCTCAGTGACCGTAGCCCAGCGATTCGAGCCGTTCGCGCAGGGCCGCGGGCACGTCGCCGGCCGCCCGCAGATCGGCGAGCCCCTCGGCGTCGAGCACCCGCTCGAGTTGGCGCAGTTGCTGGATACGGTCGTCGCGCGCCTCCGGCCGCCGCTCGGCGACGTTGACGCGCTCACCCGGATCCGCGGCCAGGTCGAAGAGCTCGACGGTGGGTGCCGACGGCTCGAGGAACGGAAAGTTCAGCACCAGCTTCGTCACGCCGTCGCGCCACGCGGTCCGCAGCGGGCGCAGCGAAGCGCCGCTGCGCGCGAACTGACGCATCAACAGGGGCCGGTGCTCGATCTCCGTGCCGTGCAGCGCCGGCAGCAGGCTGCTACCGCCCAGGCCAGCGGGAACCTCGAGACCGAACCACGCCAGCACCGTGGGCATCACGTCGAGCAGGCTCACCTGCTGCCGGATCCGCAGCCCGGGGCGCGGCGCGCCCGGTGCGGCGAAGATCAGCGGTACGCGGGTCAGCTCGTCGTAGAGGGAGTGGCCGTGGTCGGCTGCGAAGCGCCGGTCACGAGCGCCCAGGTCCTCGCCGTGGTCGCTGGTCACCACCACCAGGGTCCGGTCGCGCAGTCCCAGCAGGTCGAGGTCGGCCAGCAGGGCGCCCACCTGGCGATCCGCCTCGGCCACGCCCCCGTCGTAGAGCCGGGCCAGGTAGTCCAGCTCGGTGTCGCCCAGCTCGATCTCGCCCTGGCGCACCCGCTCCACGTCTCCGATCTCGAAGGTCTCGCCCAGACGGCCCCGGCCCGCAGCTCCGCCCCTGGGCGGACGCCGGTAGGGCGTGTGCACCTCGTAGGTGTGGATCAGCAGGAAGAAAGGCTGCTCGCCATGGTCTCGCAACCACTGGCGCGCCCGGGCAAAGGTGTGCTCGATGCCGCCCTCGCCCCCGTCCTGCGTCCGGTGCCCGGCCCGCACCAGCCGCACCGGCCCCTCGCTCTCCTGCCACGCTTCGAAGCCCCGGTCGAGCCCGAAGTGCTCGGACACGAAGCCCCCTTCGGTGAAGGCGGCGGTCCGGATGCCGGCCGCGCCCAGCGTCTCCACCAGCGAGGTGCGGAGCCCGCCCGAGAAGACCTCGGCGGTGACGTAGCGCCCGCTGAGCAGGGCGATCGTGGCAGGCAGCGTCCAGCTCGAGGGACTCACCGCCTGCTCGAAGAGGACGCCCCGTTCGGCCAGCCGATCGATAGCCGGACTGGTGTCGCGGGGGTAGCCGTACACCCCCAGGTGGTCGGCGCGCAACGTATCCAGCACCACCACGATCGCGCCGTGCGTCTGACCGCGGCCACAGGCAGCGGCGAGCGCAAGCGCGAACAGCAGCACCACCACCCTGCCCATGCGCGCGAGGCTACCGCAGCCGGCTATGGTCTGCGGCCGTGACGATTTCCCGACGCGCGCTAATCGCCCTGCTGCTGGGCGCCGCCACCCTGGCGGTCTACTCGAACGTCGGCGAGTTCGACTTCGTCGAGTACGACGACCCGATCTACGTGATCGACAACCCCCATCTCCAAGCGGGACTCGGCGTCGAGGGGCTGCGCTGGGCCTTCACCGAACCCTACGAGACCAACTGGATCCCCCTGACCTGGCTGTCGCTGCTGGTGGACCACCAGCTCTACGGGCTGGAGCCGGCTGGGTACCACTGGACGAACGTGGCGCTGCACCTGTCGAGCGTCGTCCTGCTCTTCTGGGTGCTGGCGGGTTGGACCGGCGCGCCGGGCCGCAGCGCCTTCGTCGCGGGCGTATTTGCGCTGCACCCACTCCACGTCGAATCGGTGGCGTGGATCAGCGAACGCAAGGACTGCCTGGCGGGGCTGTTCTGGATGCTCGGGCTCGCGGCCTATGCCGGCTACGTGCGCCGTCCCGCGGCCTTGCGCTTCGGCGCGGTGCTGCTGTGTCTGACGCTGGGGCTGCTCTCGAAGGCGCTGCTGGTGAGCTTCCCGTTCGCGCTGCTGCTGCTCGACCTGTGGCCGCTGCGCCGGCTCCAGCAGGCCGACGGCAGCTTCTCGCCGCGGCTCCTGCGCCGCGCCGTCCTCGAGAAGGTCGCGATGTTGCCGCTGGTGCTGGCCGCGTCGGCCATCACCTACTGGGTGCAACGCGACACGGGTGCCATGAGCAGCCTGGAGCAGATCGCCCTGGACCGGCGGCTCGAGAACGCCGCGCTGGCGCTGGTCGCCTACCTGAAGGATGCCGTCTGGCCCAGCGGGCTCGCGGCGTTCTATCCCTATCCGCCCGAATCGCCCGATTGGACCAGGTTGCTGGCCGCGGTGGGCCTCATGCTGGCACTGTCGGCGCTGGCCGCGGGCAGCTGGCGGCGCAGGCCCTATCTGACCGTGGGTTGGTTCTGGTTCCTGGGCACCCTGTTCCCGATGATCGGCCTGGTCCAGGTCGGGATGCAGTCGATGGCGGACCGCTACATGTACGTCCCGCTGGTGGGTCTCTCGATCGCCGTCGCCTGGGGCGCCCGGGACGCGCTGGGGCGCAGCGCGATGGGCCGCGCGGCGCTGGCGCTGGCGGGCGTCGGCGCGCTGCTCGCCTTCGCGGTGGGATCGCATCGGCAGCTGGAGCACTGGCGCGACACCGAGCATCTGTTCGCCCAGGCGCTGCGCGTCACCGAGGAGAACTTCGTCGCGCACCACGGGTTGGGACGCCACTTCCTCGACCGGGGAGAGGTGGAGGCGGCGCTGCCGCACCTGGCCGCAGCGGCGCGCATCATGCCGCGGTGGGCGGCCGCCCGGGCCGGGCTGGGCGAGGCGATGAAGATGCGCGGCGACCTGGACGCGGCGATCCTCAACTACCGCGAGGCGATTGCGCTCAAGCCGAAGGACGTGACGCTGCGCAGCCGCTACGGGCAGCTGCTGATCGATCGCGGCTGGCCCCAGGATGCGCTGCCCCACCTCGCAGCGGTGCTGGGCGAGGCCACGCCCGCCGAGGCGGCCCGGGTCCGGCTGCTGATGGGTGTGGCCGAAGCCGAGTCCGGTCACCCGGAGCGGGCGCTCCAGCACTATCGGCGCGCGCTGGAGCTGGATCCCGAGCTGGCCGAGGCGCGCGCGAACCTGGCGTTGCTGCAGCTGGAAGCCGGCGACGCGGCCGACGCCGAGGCGGCGCTTCGGGCCGCCCTGGAGCAGCGGCCCGGGCATCCGGATCTGCACTCGGCGCTCGCCGATGCGCTGCGCATCCAAGGGCGGGACGGGGAAGCCGCCGACCGGTACCGGACCGTGCTGCGCCTGCGGCCCGACGATCGGCGGGCCGCCAACAACCTGGCCTGGCTGCTCGCGACCTCGGCAGATTCGGCGCTGCGCGACCCCGCAGGCGCCCTGGCACTGGCGGAGCGGGCCGCGTCGGGCAGCGGGAGTGACGACATCACCATCCTCGATACGCTGGCCGTGGCCCAGGCTGCGGTCGGGCGCTTCGAGGCGGCGATCGAGACCCTCGACCGCGCGCTGGTGCTCGCACGAGCGGGTGACGACCTGGAGCTGGTCGCCGAGCTGGCGGCGCGGCGCGCGGAGTTCGCAGCCGGCCGCTCCTTCGGCGGGGGCGGGTTGCCGTGAGCCGCGGACGAATCAGCGCGAGCCTCTTGTGGTGTTGCGTCGCCTTCGCGTGTGCTCCCGCCGAAGAGCAGCGCCCGGACGTGCTGCTGATCACCGTGGACACCTTGCGCGCCGATCACGTCGGGGCCTACGGCCACCGGGCGCCGACGACGCCGACCCTCGACGCCCTGGCATCCCGCGGTGTGCGCTTCGCGGACGCCACGGTGCAGACGCCCAAGACCTGGCCCAGCCTCGGCTCGCTGCTGACCGGCACCTATCCGGCGACCAACGGCGTCCGCTACCACCAGCACTTCCTGGCGGACCGCAACAGCACGCTCGCGGAGATCTTCGGCGCCGCCGGCTACCGGACGGCGGCGGTGGTGGCCAACGTGAACGTGGGCCGCCAGTTCGGCTTCGCCCAGGGGTTCGAACACTTCGTGGAGTCGTGGGTGGAGGCCCTGCTTCGCGAGACCGGCAGGGAGACCTTCGAGAATGCGCCGGGCGTCGTGAAGCGGTACACGGGCGCCGCCACCGTGACTCGCCAGGCGCTCGAGTGGGCGCGCGGGCTCAGCGACGACCGGCCGTACTTCCTGTGGCTCCACTACATGGACCCGCACGGTCCCTTCGACCCGCCCGCCGAGCAGAGCGAGCGCTTCGCGCCCTACCATCCCGCCGAGCCGGTGGATTGGCAGGTGCTGCCCCCCTACCAGCGCCGCTACGACGCCGAGACCGGCTTGATGATTGCCGACCTGGGCGTCTACAAGAGCCGCTACGACGGGGAGATCCGCGTCTTCGACGATGCCCTGGCCGCGCTGCTCGAGGGGCTCGATGCCCTCGGTCGCGAGCGGCCGCGCATCGTGGCGCTCACCGCGGACCACGGCGAGAGCCTCGGCGAGCACGACTACTACCTGGAGCACGGCAAGCTCCCCTACCAACCGACGGCGCGGGTGCCGTTGGTGCTGGTGGCCGAGGGGCGTCTGCCGGCGGGCACCGAGGTGTCGGCGCCGGTGGGACTCGTGGACCTGGCGCCCACGCTGCTGGCGCTGGCGGATCTGCCCGCGGCCGGGTCGTTCCAGGGCGCGGCGCTGCCGGGGATCGGCGCCGGCGACGAGGCGCGGCCGGTGTTCATGGAATCCGGCTATCACCAACCGTACACGGTCGCCGTGCGTCGCGGTCGCTGGAAGCTGGTGCGCGCCCGCGCACCGCAGGAGCGCGAGATGCTGGGCGACGTGCGGCTCTTCGACCTGGACGCCGATCCCGGCGAGCAGCGCGACCTGGCGAGGGACCGGCCGGAGATCGTCCGCGAGCTGAGCTCGCTGCTCCAGGACTGGCTCGACGAGACGCCGGAGCTCGAGACTGACCCGGGCGAGCGCGCGCTCGACCCGGGCACCCGCGAGATGCTGGAGGCGCTCGGCTACGGCGCGCCGTGAGCGGCCGGACTACTCCGGCTTCTCTTCTTCCTCGACGACGTCGCCCAGCTCGAGGCTCGCGGCGGCCGAGAACAGGTCCCGGGGTTGTGAGCAGGCGAACACGCGGTTGCGCCCGGCGCGCTTGGCCTCGTAGAGCGCGTCGTCCGCCGCCTTGATCAGCTCCTCGACGTCGCGACCGCCGCCCGGGAAGGTGGCGATTCCACCGCTGATGGTCAGCTGTCCGCCCGGCTGGCTCTCGCCGAAGGGGAAGCGGTGGGCGGCGATGGTGGATCGTACGCGCTCGGCGGCACCGACGGCCTGCTCGGCGGTCGCATGGGGCATGAGGATCAGGAACTCCTCGCCCCCGTAGCGGCCGACGAACTCTCCCTCGCGGGTCGCCTCGCGGAGCAGCGCCGCCAGCGAGCGCAGCAGCTCGTCGCCGGCCAGGTGCCCGTTGGTGTCGTTGTAGTGCTTGAAGTGGTCGATGTCGAACAGGAAGATCGAGACGGACTCGACACCGGCGACCCCCGCGTTCACGAACTCGCGCAACTGCTCCTGGATGTGCTTCTTGTTGAGCAGCCCGGTGAGGCCGTCGGTCTTGGCCAGCAGGGTCTGCTGCTTCAGGACGTTCACCGTGGACATGGTCACCGATGTCATCAGGCCGATCGTCTGGGCCAGCTCCCTGCGGTGGGGGAGCTTGCGTTCGGTCGGTCCCACCAGCACGACGGCGATCGTCTGCTCGCGGTAGACGACGGGTACGCTGACGTCGAACGCGTACCGCGGTGAGTTGGACAGGTGCTTGGCCTTGATCAGCGAGGTCTCGTTCTTCAGGTCTTCGGGGGTGATCGTGAGCTGCTTCACCGCCGTCCACCCCACGACGCCCTGCCCGGTGCCCACGCGGTCGCCGACCTTGAACGGCGCATTGCCGTAGACGGCCACGGCCACCAGCTCGGAGCGGGCCACCCGGAAGAACACCGACCACTGGGCGCCGAACAGTTCCTCGACGAGACCGAGTGCACGGCCCGGGACGTCGCGGAGCTGACGACTCTCGGCCAGGCGCTGGGCGATCGTGGGAACGTTGACGATGGTCCGCCGCAGCTCGCTCTCGGAGCGCTGCAGCTCCTTGTTCCGTGCGGCCAGGGCGCTCGTCCGCTGGCGCTCCTCGGTGAGGCGCGCGCGCTGCTCGAGGAGTTCGGCGCGGCGGCGCTTGCGCTCGCCGAGCCAGACGAAGAACAGAACCAGCGAGACGGCTCCCAGGGCGATTTCGACGGGCGCCATGCTCACAGCGCGCACTCCGGCTCGTCCGCGCCCTTGCCCGGCTCGAGCAGGCTCACGAAGTGCTCGGCCGGCATCGGTCTCCCGAGCAGGAAGCCCTGGGCCAGGTCGCAGCGCTGCTCGCGCAGGAACTCGAGCTGCCGCTCGCTCTCGACGCCCTCGGCGACCACCGTCACGCCCAGCACGCGCGACATCGCCACGATCACCTCGGCCAGCGCGCCCCCGTCCGGCTCCCGATCGATCTTCCGCAGGAACGAGCGGTCGATCTTCAGACGATCGATCGGCAGGCTCTGCAGGCGACCGAGCGACGAGTAGCCGGTGCCGAAGTCGTCGAGACAGACGCGGATGCCGCGCTCGCGCAGGGCTTCGAGGATGCGGATCGCGTTCCGCTCGCTCTCGACCACGGCGCTCTCGGTGATCTCCAGCTCCAGCAGCTCCGGGGCGAGCTCGCATTCGGCGAGGGCCGCAGGCACCAGGTCTTCGAGGTGGTCCAGGCGAAGCTGGTGGGTGGAGAGGTTCACGGCCACCCAGACCGGTCGCTCGCTGCGGCTCTGCCAGGCCGCGGCCTCGGCGCAGGCGGTGCGCAGGACCCACTCGCCCAGTCGGATGATGGAGTCCGATTCCTCGGCGATCGGGATGAACTCTTCGGGCGAGATGCTCCCCAGATCCGGGTCCGTCAGTCTCACCAGGGCCTCGGCGCCCACGATGCTCTCGCTCTCGAGATCGAGCACCGGCTGGAAGTGCAGCTCCAGGCTCCCCGCGTCCAGGGCGCGCCGCAGGCTCGCGGCCACCTCGAGCTTGCGCTTGAGCTCGCGGTTCATGCCCGCCGAGTAGTAGGCGCATCTTCCGCGCCCGCCCTTCTTGGCCTCGTACATCGCCGTATCCGCGTTGCGCACCAGCGTCTCGCCGTCCACTCCGTCGTAGGGATAGACCGCGATCCCCACGGAAGCACTGACGCTCACCTGTTGGTCGAGCAGGTCGATGGGCCGCTCGATGGCGTCGAGCATCCGTTTCGCCACATTCGCGGCCTGCTTCGGCGACGAGATCTCGGAAAGGATGACGGTGAACTCGTCGCCTCCCAGCCGCGAGATCAGCGGAGCGGCGGGGGCGCGTTGGCTGACGTGATCGACGCGCCGCACCGAGGCCATCAGCCGCTCGGCCACCACGCACAGCAGGCGGTCTCCGGCGGGATGACCCAATGCGTCGTTGACCTCCTTGAAGCCGTCGAGGTCGAAGAAGAGCAGCGCCGTCAGCTTGCGTTGCTCCCGGGCGGCGGCCAGGGCCAGATCGAGCTTCTCCTGGAAGTTCTGGCGGTTCGGGAGCGACGTGAGGCTGTCGAAGTAGGTCAGCTTGTGGTTCGCGTAGCTGGACTTGCGCTCGGGTTCGAGATCGCGATCGATCGTGGCGATGCCCAGCGCGTCACCGTTCCACCCGACCAGCGGCACCACGGTCATCTCGACGTCGATCGGACGCTGATTGTTGTCGATGCGGGTCGCCTCCATGTGGAGCGCCTCCCGCGTCTCGATCACACGGGCGAAGGTGTCCGCGACGCGCTCGCGATGGCGTTCTGCGAACAGCTCGACGCCGGTCATCGAGCACGCCTCGCCGGCGTCGAAGCCGTAGAGCCGCTCGGCGGACGGGTTCCAGAAGCGGACGCGGCCGGTGGCATCCTGGACGGTCACGGGCGTGCAGAGATTCCGGGCGATCGTGGCGAAGAGCTCGCTCCGATCGAAGAGTGCCAAGGAGGTGAGCAGCGACTGCATCCGGTAGGTGCACAGCGCGCCGGTGGTGAGCAGCAGCAGGCCCGTCAGCACGGGCTCCCGAAGCAGTGCGGAATCACCCGTCGCCGCGCGGCTGGCGTGGGCGACGGCGATGAGCGCAGTGGCGCCGGCGGCCGTCCACAGCGGAGCGCGTTGCCAGGGAAGCCACATCGCCAGCACGACGATCGGAACGTACGAGACGCAGACCGCTTCGAAGTCGAGCGAGCGGTCGAGCGAGAAGATGGCGGCCGCCAGCACCGCGAGCAACGCGCCGAGCGCGATCGCCGTCTTCGTGGAATGTCGGGGACCGTGCGGCGGCTCGACGGCGATCGGCAGGCCGGGTCCCACGTCCGTTCGCTCGGACTCCATGAAATCCTCTCGGCCCGCGGTCGCTCAGGGGATTCTTCGGCTCGAAAGGGGCGCCGCTTGAGGGTCCGTTGGACGCGATCGGCATCGGGCGAGGAGCGCCGCAAGAAAGGTATCGGCGTCGCCGCCCTGGGGCGCGGGTTGCGCATCGGTGTGCCGGAGCCACGGCTCCGCTGGCGCTACTCGACGGTCACGCTCTTGGCGAGGTTGCGCGGCTGGTCCACGTCGGTGCCCTTCAGCATGGCTACGTGGTAGGCCAGCAGCTGGAGCGGCACCGCGGCGAGAACGGCGGTCAGGTAGGCACCCAGCTCGGGGATGCGGATCACGTCGTTGGCCTTTTCGGCGATCTCGTCGTCGCCTTCGCTGGCCAGCGCGATCACCTTGCCCTCGCGTGCACGGACCTCTTCGAGGTTCGAGATCACCTTGTCGTAGACGGGGCTGCGGTTCGCGATCACCACGACGGGCATATCCTCGTCGATCAGCGCGATGGGACCGTGCTTCATCTCGCCGGCGGCATAGCCCTCGGCGTGGATGTAGGAGATCTCCTTGAGCTTGAGCGCGCCCTCGAGAGCGATCGGGTACATGATGCCGCGTCCCAGGTAGAGGAAGCTGGTGGCGTCCTTGTAGTGGGTCGCGATCTGGCGGATCTCGGCGTCCGCCCCCAGCACGACCTCCACGCCGCGCCGCAGCCGCATCAGCTCTTCCACGCGCGCCGCCCGGTCCTCGTCCGAGAGCGTGCCGCGCACCTGGCCCAGGTGGAGCGCCAGCAGATAGAGCGCCACCACCTGGGTGGTGAAGGCCTTGGTCGAGGCCACGCCGATCTCGGGACCGGCGTGGGTGTAGAGCACGTCGTCGCTCTCGCGGGCGATGGTGGCCTCGCGCACGTTGCAGATCGAGAGTACGTGGGCCCCGCGTTCGCGCGCCTCGCGCAGCGCCCCCAGCGTGTCGGCCGTCTCGCCCGACTGCGACACCGCGATGACCAGCACCCGCTCGTCCACCAGCGGACGCCGGTAGCGATACTCGCTGGCCAGCTCGGCCTCGGCCGGGATGCCGGCAATCTGCTCGAGCAACGTGCGGCCGACCAGGCACGAGTAGTAGGCCGTCCCGCACGCCACCAGGTGCACGCGGTCGAAGTTCCGCGCGCGCTCCGCGCTGAGCGCGACCCCGTCGAGCTCGATGCTGCCATCCGGGCACACCCGGGTGCCGATCGTGTCGGTGATGGCGCGCGGCTGCTCGAAGATCTCCTTCTGCATGAAGCGGTCGTAACCGCCCTTCTCCGCCGAGACCGGATCCCACGGAATCACGCGCGGCTCGCGCTGGATCGGCGCGCCGCTGCGGTCGAACACTTCGACGCCCGTGCGGCGCACGGTGGCGAACTCGCCGTCCTGGATGAAGAGCATCCGGCGCGTGTAGGGCAGGATGGCCGGGATGTCGCTGGCGAGGAACGACTCGTCGTCGCCGAGGCCGAGGATGATGGGACTCCCACCGTTCTTGGCGGCAACCAGCGTGTCGGGGCTGCTCTCGCAAGCCACGCCGATGGCGTAGGAGCCGACCAGCTGGGCGCAGGCGTGGCGCACCGCTTCGGGCAGGCTCACGCCAGTACCGATCTCGCGGTCGATCAGGTGGGCGATCAGCTCGGTGTCTGTCTCCGACTCGATCTCGCGCCCCTCGCCCTCGAGCTGGGCTCGGATGGCGCGGTAGTTCTCGATGATGCCGTTGTGGACCACCACCACGCGGCCGGCGCGATGCGGGTGGGCGTTGCGCACCGATGGCTTGCCGTGGGTCGCCCAGCGCGTGTGTCCGATGCCGATCTGACCGGGCAGCGGATCGTCCTTCAGCAGCTCCTCGAGGACGCGCAGCTTGCCGACCGCGCGGCGCAGAGCGAAGGACTCACCGTCGAAGACGGCCACGCCCGCCGAGTCGTAGCCGCGGTACTCGAGCCGGCGCAGGCCTTCGAAGAGCACCTCGAGAGCGGCCCGCTCGCGACCGACGTAGCCGACGATTCCGCACATACCCTACTCCTCCGCTTCCGGGTCGCGGGGCTGCTTGCGCCGGCGCCAACCCTCCACGTTGCGCTGCCGCGCCCGCGCCACCCCGAGCGCCTCGCGCGGCACGTCCTCGGTGACCGTGGATCCCGCAGCCACGAAGGCGTCGTCCTCCACGGTGACCGGCGCGATCAGGTTGACGTTGCAACCGATGAAGGCCCGCTCGCCCACCGTGGTGCGGTGCTTCTCGAGGCCGTCGTAGTTCACCACGATGGATCCACAGCCGAAGCTCGCACCCGCGCCCACGTCGGCGTCGCCGATGTAGCTCAGGTGATCGGCCTTGGCCCCGGCGCCCAGGCTGCTGTTCTTGACCTCGACGAAGTTGCCGATGCGCACGCCCGCCCCGAGCCGCGTGCCCGGACGCAGATGCGCGCTGGGGCCGACGACCACGTCGTCGGCCAGCTCGGACGACTCGATCGCGCAGTGGGCCTTGATGCGGCAGCGCTCGCCGATGCGGGTCGGCCCCTGGATGACGCAGCCGGGCTCGATCACGCTGTCGCATCCCACCTCGACGTCGGTATCGAGGTAGGTGGCGTCGGGATCGATCAGGGTGACGCCCGCGGCCATCAACCGCTCCGCATTGCGGCGGCGCTGGATGCGCTCGGCCCGGGCCAGCTCGGCGCGGGTGTTGATGCCGAGCGCCTCGTCGGCGTCGTCCATCGGCAGCGCGTCCACCCCGCGCCCGGCTGCCACGGCGCGCTCGACCACGTCGGTGAGGTAGAGCTCGCCCTGGGCGTTGCGGTCGTTCAGCTCGCCGAGCACCTTCCAGAGGAACTCGGCGTCCAGCAGGTAGACGCCGGTGTTCCCCTCCTGGATCCGGAGCTCCTCGGGCGTTGCGTCGGTGACCTCGACGATGCGCACCACGCGCCCCTCCGCGTCGCGAACCACCCGACCGGGCAGCGGCTCCGGGGACGACAGGATCAGCAGCTCGAGCTCCCGCTCGGCCTGGGTGCGGCGCAGCTCGGCCAGGGTCTCGGCCCGCAGCAGCGGGGTGTCGCCGTAGAGAACCAGCACGTCCCCGTGGAAGCCCTCGAGGAGGGAGCGCGCACACAGCACGGCGTGACCGGTGCCACGCTGCTCCGCCTGGAGCGCGAACTCGGCCTGCCCGTCGAAGGTTTCCTGGACGCGCTCGGCGTGCCGACCCACCACGACCACCACGCGCTGGGGATCGAGGGAGCGGGCGGCCTCCAGTGCATAGGCGAGCATCGGCCGGCCCGCGATCGGATGCAGCACCTTGTTCAGTGAGGAGCGCATGCGCGTGCCCTGGCCGGCGGCCAGGATCACCACGGCGAGCGCCCGTTGCGACTTCACATCCGCTCTCCCCACTCCGCGCCACGGACCCGGTCCGAGACAGCCCGGCAGGGTACATCGGCCGGACCGGGCGCGAGACCCCAGGCAGAAATTCCCCCTGGGGGGAGCCTCGTTACGGCGCCGGGTGGCGTGGGTTAGATTCCCAGCAGCCGATCTCGGCCAGGAGAGCCCCAGACATACGCATCTTCGGCAACACCCAGGGCCTGAAGGCGAGCCAGGTCCGCTTCCTCGAGCGCCTGTATCGCCGCCGACTCGCACCCGACCGCCTGATCACCCAGGAGCTCGCGCGCCAGCTCACGGAGATCTCCCACGAGATCCGTCGGCAGGTGGGCGTGCTCGTCGATCGCCGCGGTGCGGTGAGCCACGTCATGGTGGGCGACGGCCACTCGATCGAGCTGCCGGACTGGGGACGCCTGCGCGCCGGTGCCGGCCGCCTGCGAGGCCTGCGCTGCATCCATACCCACCTGGGGCCCGGCGGCGAAGATGCCATCAGCCAGGACGACCTGTCGGACCTGGCGCTGCTGCGGCTCGACGCCATGGTGACGGTCGGCTTCGACGACGACGGTCTCCCGACCGAGGCACAGGTGGCCCACCTGCATCCGGCCGGCGACGACGGTGCCATCGTCGACAAGCTGCCCCCCACCCCTCCGGCCCGTCTGGACCTGGACTTCCAGGAGTGGATCCGGGCCCTGGAGGAGGAGCTTTCGCGCGCGCGTCGGGTGCGCGCCGTGGGGGACCGCGAGCGGGCGGTGCTGGTCGCGACCGGCGCCCGCCGCGACGAAACCGAGGCGTCGACGATCGAGCTGATCGAGCTGGCCCGCTCCGCCGAGGTCGAGGTGGTGGAGGTGATCACCCAGCACCGGTCGCGCCCGGACCCGCGCACCGTGCTGGGCGCGGGGCGGCTGCCGGACCTGGTGATCTCGGCCTTCCGCAACGACGTGGACCTGGTGATCTTCGACCGGGACCTGACGCCGGCCCAGGCGCGCAACCTGGGCGAACGGCTCGACCTGCGCGTCATCGACCGCACCCAGCTGATCCTCGACGTCTTCGCCCAGCACGCGCGCAGCCGTGACGGCAAGCTCCAGGTCGAGCTGGCACAGCTTCGCTATCGCCTGCCGCGACTGGCCCAGCGCGACCAGGGGCTCTCGCGCCTGGCGGGCGGCATCGGCGGACGCGGTCCGGGCGAGCAACGACTCGAGGTGGACCGGCGACGGGTTCGCGAGCGCATCGCCCGTCTCGAACGGGAGCTGAAGCGGTTGGGCCGTGAGCGCGAGGGCCGGCGACGGCGGCGCACGCGGCGGTCGGTGCCGGTGCTCTCCATCGTCGGATACACGAACGCCGGCAAGAGCACGCTGCTGCGGGCGCTGACGGGAGCGGACGTGCGCGTCGAGGACCGGATGTTCGCTACCCTCGATCCCACTTCGCGCCGTCTCCGCTTCCCCCGGGAACGGGAGGTGATCGTGACGGACACGGTGGGCTTCATCCGCGATCTCCCCCCGGACCTGAAGGAGGCCTTCCGCGCGACCCTGGAAGAGCTGCGGGAAGCCGACCTCTTCCTCCATGTGGTGGACGCCTCCGACCCGGAGTTCAAGGCGCGTATCGCGACGGTGCGGCGGGTGTTGGAGGACATCGGGCTCGATGGAACGCCCGAGCTGCTGGTCTTCAACCAGATCGACCGGCTAGAGCCAGGCCTGGGAGCGTCGCTGGCGGCTCGAGAGGGCGGCGTGGCGATCTCGGCGCTGCGGAAGCGCGGACTGCGCGACCTGCTCGAGCATGTGGAGAAGGCGATGTGGCGCGAGGACGCGGCTCCGCTACAACGCGAACGGCTGACGGCCCTGGCGGGCGATCCGGAGCCCGTGGTCGGCTGAGGGGCCGGGCGATCGATGCAAGGACCGAACGCAGAGGGTGAGGAAGTGACGATGCGAGTCAAGATCATCGGAACCGGAATGTGCGTGCCCGAGACCGTCGTGACCAATCACGACCTCGCCAAGGTCATGGAGACCAGCGACGAGTGGATCCAGCAGCGCTCGGGCATCGTCGAGCGGCGCCACGTCCGCGAGGGCGAGACCCCCGCTTCCCTGGCCGAGGCGGCCAGCCGCCGCGCCCTCGAGGCCGCGGGCATCGAGGCCGGCGAGCTCGACGGCATCGTGCTGGCGACCCTGTCGTCGGAGCACGACTTCCCGGGCACCTCCTTCTTCCTGCACGAGCGCCTCGGCGTCGCCGAGATCCCGTGCTTCGACCTGCGCGCCCAGTGCAGCGGGTTCCTGTTCTCCCTGGCCACGGCCCAGGGATTGATCCTGTCCGGCCAGATGCGGCGCGTGCTGGTGGTGGGCTGCGAGGTGCACTCGACGGGCCTCGACTTCAGCACGCGGGGCCGCGACGTGGCGGTGCTCTTCGGCGACGGCGCGGGGGCCGTGGTGCTCGAGGCCAACGACGACCCGGAGAGCCGCACGGGCATCCTGGGGCTGCGCATGCACGCCCAGGGCGAACACGCCCGGAGATTGTGGGTCGAGGCGCCGAGCTCGGCCCATTATCCGACCCGCATGACCGAGGAGATGTTCCGGGAAGGGCGCCACTTCCCGCACATGGAAGGGCGTCTGGTGTTCAAGCACGCGGTCACCCGCATGCCCGAAGTGCTGCGCGCCACCCTCGACGCGGCCGGCGTGAAGCTCGACGACGTCGATCACTTCCTGTTCCACCAGGCCAACCTGCGGATCAACGAATACGTGGCCCAGCAGCTCGGCATCCCGCCCGAGAAGTGCCCGAGCAACATCGGCCGCTACGGCAACTGCTCCGCCGCCTCGATCCCCATGCTGCTGGACGAGGTCGCCCGGGACGGCCGCCTGCAGCCGGGCCAGATCGTGGCCATGACCGCCTTCGGTTCGGGCTTCACCTGGGCGACGGCAGTGGCTCGCTGGTAGCCTTCTCCCTTCGGGGATAGGTCGGGCCGACACTTTGCCGCGTCGCGTTGCCCGTGCATCGATCGATCCGGATATACTGAGACAAATATACGGAATAGCTGTTTTTTTTGGGATCCTTGACGCGATAACGCGGCGTGTTAGATTTCTGCCGCTTCGCGAGGAGGGGTCCCGCAAGCCATTCGCGGCGGGAGCCCCCCGCCCCTACCGGAGACGAAGGAGAAAACGATGGCACAGGCCAGTCCGATCCAGGAAGGCCTCGACCAGGTCCGCACGGCGGTGCGCCGGGCAGACAAGGAACTCAAGAAGATCCAGCGCCAGGTGAAGACCCGGCGCAGCCGTCTGGAAAAGGATCTCACCAGCCGGCGCAAGAAGCTGGAGAAGCGCGCCCAGACCGAGATCAAGCGGGTCCAGCGCGAGATCCGCAAGCAGCCGCTGGTGAAGCGGGCGGAGTCGCTCCGCATCGAAGCCACCAAGCGCTTCGAGAAGCAGGTGGATCAGCTGCTCGGCGCCCTGCCGATCGCGACCAAGAGCGACGTCTCTCGGATCGATCGCAAGATCACGACGCTCAATCGCCGGATCCGCGAGATGGAGCAGGCCGAGGCCTAGCCCACCGCATTCCCGGGGTGAGATGCGAGAGCCCGGTGGCCGCAAGGCCCCGGGCTCTCTACGTTTCGCCGCCCGTGCGCGTCGATGCCCGCAGCCTCGAGATGCTCGAGTGGCCGCAGCTGGTGGAACGGCTGCAGGCGCTCGTCCGCACGCCTGGCGGGCGCCGGCGCTGCGAGCCGGACGCCGCCCACGCATTCTTCGCCTCGGACGACGACGGCATGCGCGAGGCCCTGGCGCGCACCAGCGAGGCGCGCGCGCTGCGCGACGCCGGGGCCACGCCCGTGGACGAGATCCCCGACGTGGCGCCCTCGTTGCACCGAGCCGAGGTGGGCGGCGCCCTGGTCGCCCGCGAGCTGCAGGACGTGGCCGCCGCCATCGAGGGCGTCGTCCACGCCCAGAACGTGCTTGCCGCGCAGGCGGCGATCGCACCCCGTCTGGCGGGACTGAGCGCCAGCCTCGGCGAGCACCGCGATCTGGCCCAGGCGGTGCGCTCCTCGATCGACGCCGAAGGCGAGGTGCGCAGCAGCGCTTCGTCGATCCTGGCCGAGGCCCGGACCGAAACGCGGCGCCTGGCCGGCGAGCTGCAACGCCGCCTGGACGCATCGCTGCGCGACCCGGCCATCTCACCGCACCTCTCCGACCACTTCGTCACCGTGCGCAACGATCGCTACGTCCTGCCGGTGCGGGCCGACGCCCGCGGCCACGTGCCTGGCATCGTTCACGACGCTTCGGCCTCGGGCACCACGCTCTTCGTGGAGCCCCAGCCGGTCGTGGACCTCAACAACCGGCTGAGGGAGGCCGAGCTGCGCATCGAGCGTGAGACGACCCGCATCCTGCGCGAGCTCTCCGAGCGCGCTGGACGCGAGGCGCCGGGCCTGCGGGTGAGCCTCGAAGTGTTCGAGGAGATCGACCTGGCCTGTGCCCGCGGCGCCCTGTCGCAGCAGCAGCGGGGCGTCGAGCCCGAGGTGCGCGACGAGGGCGTGGTGCGTCTGCCGCAGCTGCGCCACCCGCTGCTGGCGCCGGAAGCGGCGGTCCCCAACGACCTGCTCCTGGGCGAGGGGTTCCGGGTCCTGGTGCTCTCCGGACCCAACGCGGGCGGCAAGACGGTGGCGATGAAGTCGCTGGCCCTGGCGGTGCTGGCGGCGCGCGCCGGAATGCACGTGGCGGCCGACACCAGTGCCCGCATCGATGGCTTCGACGCGCTGCTGGCCGACGTGGGCGACGCCCAGAGCCTGCGCGACAACCTTTCGACCTTCTCGGCGCACCTCGCCAACCTGGCGTCGATCGTCGAGGGCGCCGGCCCGCGCACCCTGGTCGTGCTCGACGAGATCGGCGACGGCACCGACCCGGGCGAGGGCGCCGCGCTGGCCCAGGCCGTCCTCGAGGCGCTTGCCGACGCCGGCGCCCGGGTCGTGGCCACGACCCACTACAACCTGTTGAAGGAGATGGCCGCGGTCGACGCACGCTTCGAGAACGGCAGCTTCGAGTTCGACCCGGTCACCCTGGCGCCTACCTACCGGCTGCGACTGGGGTCGCCGGGTGTCTCGTCGGCCACGGCGGTGGCCGCGCGCATGGGGCTGCGACGCGACGTCCTCGAGCGGGCCCAGGCGCTGCTCGAGCGCGACGACCGGCGACTCGAGCGCATGCTCTCCGAGCTGGCGGAGAGTCGGCTGGCCCTGGAACGCGAACGCCAGCAGGCCCGGCTGCTGCGCGTCGAGACCGAGTCGGAGCGCGACGAGATGCGCCGCAAGCTGCTGAAGCTCCAGGAGCGTCGCGACCGGATCTACGGCGAGATGCGCCACGACCTGGAGGCCTCCTTCCGCAGCGCCCACGAAGAGGTGGCCCGCGTGATCCGCGAACTCCAGCGCGGCGGAGGCGCCCGCGCCGCGGCGCGGGCCCGGGAAGATCTGCTCGCCCTCGAGGAGAAGACCCGCCAGGACGAGCAGCACGCCGAGGTCCGGGAGCCGAGGCTGGAGCCGGTGGACTGGACCCGGGCGTCGCCGGGGGACCCGGTGGCCCTGCAGCGCGGCGGGACGGCCGAGCTGCTGGCGCTGCCCGACCGCAGGGGCCGGGTAGCGGTCCGCGCCGGCTCCGCGCGCCTGCTGGTTCCAGTGGACCAGGTCGGCCTGGCCGCGGCGTCGCCGACAGCGCCGGCCCGGTCGTCCGCGAAACGCGAGGCGGAGCGCGTCCGCGTCGATGCCGTTGCAACCCAGGACACGGCCACGACGCACTGCGACCTGCGCGGCCAACGGGTCGACGAGGCCCTGGACGGGCTGACCGCCGCGCTCGACCGGGCTGCCCTCACCGGAGCCCACCGGCTGCTGGTCATCCACGGTCTGGGAACCGGTGCGCTGCGCAAGGCCGTCCGCGAATCGCTGGCGCGTTCGCCCTATGCCCGCCGCTTCGGCCCGGCCCGGGCCGAGGACGGCGGCGACGGGGTGACCGAGGTGGTGCTCTCCGAGTAGGAGCTAGGAATGCGACCGGGAGACGCGCAGGTCTTCCAGCGCCTCGGCGGCTGCCCGCTCGCCGGAAACGACCGCGCCTTCGATCGAAGGCGCGATCCAGTGATCGCCGGCCAGGTACAGCCGGCGGCCCGCGCGACGCCGATCCTGCTGCACCCGCCGCAGCCGGGCCAGGCTGCGGTACCGGCCCACGTCGAAGCGCGGGAACGCCTGCGGATGGCGCTCGAGGCTAGTGCCGGTCGCGCGCAGGCCGTACCGCTCGACGGCAGCGGCGAACTCCTTCACCACGGTGTCGTCGGGTACCGCGAGACGCTCGAGGCTCCACCCGGGTCGCGCCAGCGCCGAGATGCGGGCCGGCGTCGCGCCCATCCCGGGCTCGAGCGTGAGACTCGCCAGGGGCTGACCCGGCGGCGGCACCACCCACGTGCGAACGGCGGCGCGAACCGAGCCCACTTCTGCCTGCCAGCGCATGGCGGGATCCATCGGCGCCTCCGCCAGATCGCGGCGCTCGGCATCCACCAGCAACGCCCCGCCCAGGCGGACGGTCTCGCGGGCCGGCAGCGCCAGCACGACGGCATCGAACTCTCCCGAGCCTGGCGCGTCGCCGGCCTGCCAGCGCACCTGCATCCGCTCGCCGGCGACATCGATGGCCTCGACGGCGTGATCGAAGCGGGTCTCCAGCGATTCGGCGAGTCTTCGCCACGGTGCACCGGAATCGCTGCGCAGGGCGCCGACCGCCACGCCGCGACGGCTCTGCCAACGCAGCAGGAAGGCCACGCGGCTGACGTGGGCGGCGTTGGCCGGGGCCGCTTCGCCGAGCAGCGGCTCGAAGCAGTGGCGCACGACGCCCGGACCGAAGTAGAGCTCGCCGAAATCGCGCAGGCAGCGATCGTCGAGCGGGGCGGCTCGCTCGGGCGCCTCGGGATCGAGGCAGTCGGCGTAGCGATGTCCCAACCGGTTCAGACGCACCAGCCGCAGCGCCTCGATCCAGCTCACACCGGGCAACCGCCAGGCCGCCAGCGGGCCGATGCCCGCCGCCGGCACCAGATCGCCGTCCCCGGCGAAGCGCGCGCGATACCAGGGACGCAGCGGCAGGAACTCGCCGGCGAGACCGGCGTCTTGCAGCAGGGCCAGCAGGCGGCGGTCCGCGGCGCTCAGGAGATGCGGGGCGGAAGAGCCCGCGCGACCTCCCGCGCGCTCACTCCGTTCGAGAACAGTGACGGCACAGCCCGCGCGCGCCAGGCGCCACGCGGCGGTGATACCGGCGGGGCCGGCTCCGATCACGGCGACGGTTCGGGGCGTCTCGGCCATGGGGGTCGGGCAGGGTAGCCGCTCCCCGGTCCCGCGGCTCATCGATCCGGCGAGGCCCGCCAGCGCTCGAGACCAGCTCGCACGTCGTGCAGATCGGAGAACGGCTCGTAGTCGACGCCTCGGCCGTCGAGCTCTTCGGCCAGGGTGTCCTTGGCGAAGACCCGGTCCGCGGCCAGGGCGCCGCACAGGTCGGAGACCCGGCCATTGCCCACGTGGGCTACGGGCACACCCGGATGCTCACTGCGGAACGCCTCGATGCGGCCCCGCTTGCACACCCCCGTGCCGCACGAGCAGGCCGGATCGGGCGCGCCGGCCGCCAGACGCCACACGCCGCTCTCGTAGTGCAGGTGGTTGGCGTCGTAGGCGAAGCGCAGGTCCCACAGCTCCTGGAGGCGGTCGAGGTTGCGGTCGAAGCCGTCGGACAAGATCCGGAACGGCACCGCCTCGCGTTCGCACCAATCGATCAGCTCGCGGGCGCCGGGCATCTCCTCGACGGTCCGCAGGAAGGCCTCGAGCTCCGACTCGGGAAGGGGCAGCCCGTCGAGCAGCTCCATGTTGTACTGCCAGGCATCGAACTCGCCGCGCCGCAGCCGCTCCCACAGCGCGGGCCGGCGCTCGCCCGCGTGGCGGATCGCCAGGGTCGCCCCGACGTCCTGGACGGCGAAGGTGCCATCGAAGTCGCAGAAGACCGCCAGCGCAGGAGCGCCCGCCACGCGGTACAGCGCGCCGCTCCGCGGCGGCAGCTCGACCGAAACGGTGTCGTCCCGCACGTCGGCGGCCGGCGACCCCAGCAGGGGCCGCGCCGACGGCTCCCGGGGAAGCGAGCCGAGACCGGACAGCTCGAGTGATCGGCGCTGCACCGTCCCGGTGACGTTGAAGAAGGCCACCAGCCAGTCCGCGCCGGCGCGCGCGACCGCCACCGGGGCAATCTCGGAGTCGAGGGCGCCGAGGGCGCGGGCGCCGCCGCGTTGGGACGAGGCGTCCACCTCGCGGGCCAGGGCCACGGTCTCGCGCGCCCAGGCACGGTCTTCGGCGGCGAGCGCGGGCATGTCGTCGGACACCACCACCATGCCTCCGCTCACCGCGATCGAGGCAGCCAGCGCCCGCGCCTCGTTCCGACTCAGCTCGGAATCGGTCGAGCGGACCATCAGGCAGTCGGGATCGTTGACCCACAGGCGCCGGTGCATCCAGATCCTCGAGAGCGTATTGCGCAGCGCGTTGTGGCCCGAAGGCACCGTGGACTCGAGCCCGGGCAGGCGCTGGGCCTGGAGCGTCGACCAGTGTGGAGCCGTGTCGGGACCGATGCGCATGGCGTCCACCGGTCCCACCGCCGGGCCCAGCGGGCAGCCGCAGCCCAACAGGAAGGCGTCGTCCCCGATGCCGGCACGGATCGCCTCCAGCCCGCGGCGCAGTCGCTGGGCCCGGGTGACGCGGCGGTCGGCGGCGTCGGACGCCAATGCGGCGGTGTAGAGGAAGTCGATCTTGTGGTAGCTGAAGCCCATATCGACCAGTGTGCGAAACGTGCGCTCCAGGTGGGCGCACACCTCGGGATGGGAGGGATCGAGCACCTGGATCCACCCGTCGGGATGCCACTTCGCGTGATGCAGCCCGCGCAGCGGCTCGCCCCCGCTGCGCAGCAGCCACTCCGGATGCTCCCGGTACGGCGCGCTGTCCGGGGCGACGCAGAACGGCGCCGTCCAGAGGCCCGGACGGAACCCGGCCTCCGAGACTGCCTTGGCCAGCGCCGGCAGGCCGCCGGGAAAGCGAGAGTTGGTGTCGAGCCAGTCGCCGATGGCGCGCTGGTAGCCGTCGTCGAGCTGGACGATCCCGATCGGGATCTCCCGGCGCGCAGCGGCTAGCGCGTCGAGGTTGCGCAGAAAGCTCTCCTCGTCCACGTCGTGGAAGAACTGGTACCAGCTGCACCAGCCGGCCCGAAAGGCCGACGACGTGCGCGCGCCGGCCCGCGCGCCCTGCTCCGTGGCGTGGGCTTCGAGCAATCGCTGCGCGTTCTGGCCGAGGGCCACGCGGACCGCCTCGGCCTCGACCGCCTCGCCGGGATCGAGGATGCGCTCGAAGCGTTGCTCCAACTCGATGCGCACCGCGTCGCCGTCGCGCCGCAGGTAGACGACACCGAAGGCGCGCCCGGTCTCGAGCGCGCCGGCCGCACACGCCGCTTCCGGACCGGCTTCCGCGGCGGTCACGCCGTCGGCCTCGTGCCAACCCGCGCGATCGGCGGGCGGCTCCCCCACCCCGTGGTGGAAGCCGCGCAGCCAGGCGCCGGACGGAAACCGCGGCGCGCCCACATCGTCCAGTGCGGCACCGCCGGCGAACGACCAGGACTGGTGACCCTGGCGCAGGAAGCGGAGGCCGCCGCTCGCGGCGGGGGGCGTCCAACGCCAGCCGATGCCGACCGCCTCGAGCTCGATCGGATCGGGCGAGGCGTTCTGCACCCGCACCACCCAGGTGGCGGACTCGGAATCGCCTTCGACGCCGAGCGAGAGCCGCAACGGGCCGAGTGCGCACTCGCCGCCCACGAGCGGCACTTCGACGACGGCGCTCTCGCCGGTGACGCCGCCCAGCCGCGCCAGCGCCCGCGTCGCCTCCAGTCGGCCCGCGCGGGCGTGTCGCAGATTGGGCAGCTGCATGGGCGCTGCAGTATACCGGCCGTCTGCGGCGGGAGGGGTATGGCCGACTTCGAGCGCAGAATCGCCGAGGGCGCGGTCATCGTGGCCGATGGAGCCACGGGAACCGAGATCGAGAGACGCGGCCTCCACACCGGGCTGCCGCTCTGGTCGAGCCACGCGCTGATCGAGCGGCCCGAAGCGGTGGAGGAGATCCACCGCGACTACGTCGCGGCGGGCGCCGAGATCCTCACCGCCAACACGTTCCGCACCCAGGCCCGCACCCTGGCCCGCGCCGGGGCGGGGGATCGCGCCCGCGAGCTGACGCACCTGGCCGTGGCGCTCGCTCGCCGCGCGGCGGGCGGCTCGGACCGGATGATCTTCGTGGCCGGCTCGATGCCACCGCTCGAAGACTGCTACCGGCCGGACCGGGTCCCGCCCGACGCCGATCTCGAGCGCGAGCATCGCGAGCATGCCCGACACCTGGCCGACGCCGGCGCCGATCTGCTGCTGATCGAGACGGTCAACACGGTGCGCGAGGCGCGCGCCGCCCTCGCGGCCGCGGGCTCCACCGGACTGCCGGTCTGGGTGAGCTTCGTGTGTGGACCGGAGGCGCGGCTGCTCTCGGGCGAGACGCTGGACGACGCGCTGGCGGCGGTCGCCCGGTTCTCACCCGCCGTGGTGGGGGTCAACTGTCTGCCGCCCCGTCACGTCGGGGCCTGTCTGCCGCTGCTGGCCGCGGGCGCGGCACCCTTCGGCGTGTACGCAAACCTGGGCGAGCCCGACGACGAGAGCGGTTTCACCCGCAGCGACGAGTGCGATCCGGAGGACTTTGCCGCCCACGCGCGCATCTGGCGCCGCTCCGGCGCACGCATCGTGGGCGGCTGCTGCGGCACGGGTCCCGACCACATCCGCGCACTGGCTGACGATCGGGCTGCCGTTCGGGAAGGCTGAGCTACGCAACGCGCGCTTCGGGTGACGAAATTTGCGTCACCGCCGGAACGCCGGTGCGCCCCGGCTGCGCGCGCACTGCCGCCCCGTCGTGCCTCGCTGCTGAGACGCTGCATCCACGCTGCGCTTCGGAGCCCCGTAGGGCGCGCGCGCGAGTTGGGCACGCGCCTTGCTCTACTACTTGATCACAACAAGCCTCGCGGTCCACCGCGCCCGGATTGGCAACCCCTCCCCCCGCACCATGCGGGGTGCCGGTCCGGGCGCATCGCGTTGGGGCGCGTTCGCGATCGGCCTGGCGGGTCCGCCGGGCGCTCACATCCGCCCGCCACAGCGACGGCAGAAGTGGGCGTCGGAACGGTGATCGCCGGCGCCACACGAGGCGCACAGACGGTCGCTCGGCTGGTCATGGGCGTGGGTCAGCTCGGCGGACACGATGCCGGTGGGAACCGCGATGATCGCGTAGCCCAGCACCATCACGATGGTGGCGAGCATCTGGCCCGGCACGGTCTGGGGCGCGACGTCCCCGTAGCCCACCGTGGTCATGGTCACGATGGCCCAGTAGAGCGCGCGCGGGATGCTGGTGAAGCCGTTCTCCGAGCCCTCCACCAGGTAGACCAGGGTGCCCAGGATCAGCGCCAGGGTCATGACGGCCCCCAGGAAGACGGTGATCTTGGCCCGGCTCGCGCGCAGCGCCTGCAACAGCGTGGTGCTCTCGCCCATGTAGCGCACCAGCTTCAGCACGCGGAACACCCGCAACAGTCGCAGCGCCCGGATCACCAGCAGCGAGTGGGCGCCGGGGAAGAGCAGGCTCAGGTAGGTCGGCAGGATCGCCAACAGGTCGACCCAGCCGAAGAAGCTGGTGGCGTAGCGGACGGGCCGTTCCACCGACGCCAGGCGCAGGCAGTACTCGACCGTGAAGAGCGCGGTGAAGACCCACTCGAGCCAGCGCAGCTCCCGGCCCCACGCGACCTGGATGCTCGCCACGCTCTCCAACAGCACCGCGGTGACGCTGAGCAGGATCATCCACAGCAACAGCACGTCGAAGGCGCGCCCGGACCGCGTCTCGACGCCGAAGATGACCTCGCGCACGCGATCGCGCCAGGCGGCTCTCTGCATGCCATCCCTCCCTTTCCCGGTTCTGGTGCGCGGCTAGAATCGCTCCTCCGATGCCCGCGCGCGAGTCGACGCTGCCTCCGCTCCTTCCCCGCCCGCAGCGCGCGCTCCGGCGCCCCGGGCACTTCGCGCTGGTCCCGGATCGGCCGATCGTGCTCGCTCCGGATTCGGACGCGAACGACTTCGCCAGCGCCGGGACGCTGCGCGACGCGATTCGGGCGCGCTGCGGCATCTCACCGCCCATCGAGACCCATACCCGCAGCGGCGATCTGGGCCCGCGCATCGAGCTGCGGCGGCGCCAGGGGAGCGCGGCAGGAACCGATGCCTACACGCTGCGGGTCACGCCCGGCCTGGTGACGGCCGAGGCCTCCGGAGCGTCGGGGCTGCGCTACGCCGCCGAGACCTTGTCCCAGCTCGTGGACGAGCGCGGCCGCGTCCCGGCGTGCCGCATCGACGATGCGCCCGACTTCGCCGTCCGCGGCTTCCTGCTCGACGTCTCGCGCGGCAAGGTCCCCACCCTCGCGTCGCTGAAGCACCTGGTGGACCGCCTCGCCGCCTGCAAGATGAACGCGTTGATGCTCTACGTGGAGCACGTCTTCCGCTTCCGGCGCCATCCCGAGATCGGCGCCGACGCGTCGGCGCTGGATGCCGAGACGATCCGCGAGCTCGACCGTTACGCGGCCGAGCGGCACGTGGAGCTGATCCCGAACCTGCAGTCGCTGGGCCACATGCAGCACGTGCTGGGCCTGCCGCGCTACGAACCCCTGGCGGAGAGCGGCGCGCGTTGGACCCTGGCTTGCGCGCGACCCGCGACCTACCGGCTGCTGCGCGACCTCTACGACGAGTATCTGCCCAACTTCTCGTCGGGCTACTTCCACGCCAACTGCGCCGAGCCGTGGGATCTGGGGCGCGGCCGCTCGCGAGCGCTGTCCGAGCGGCTGGGGTCCGGCGGCCTCTTCCTCCACCACGCGACACGCATCGCGGCCCTGGCCCGCGAGCGGGGGCGTCGACCGATGCTCTGGGCCGACTTCGTGCACCGCCACCCGCAGCGCATCGGCGAGCTGGAGCGCGACTGGGTCCTGTGCGACTGGGGCTACGAGGCCGACGACGACTACGATCGCGTCGCGCGCCTGACCCGGCGCGGCTTCGAGTGCTGGGTGTGCCCCGGCACCTCCTCCTGGAACGCCCTCTTCCCGCGGCTCGACAACGCGATCACCAACATCACGGGCTGGGCCGACGCCGGGCGCCGGCACGGGGCGCGGGGTCTGCTGCTCACCGACTGGGGCGACTTCGGCCACTACAACCTGCAGGGAAACTCCTGGCTCGCGCTGGCGTGGGCGGCGCAGCAGTCGTGGTCGGGGAGCGAGCCGACGCAGCGCTTCGACCGCGCCTTCACCCGCGTCTTCTTCGGTGATCGGCACGGCACCGCCGCGAAGCTCTACCGCGAGCTGGGGAGCATCCACGACGCGGGCTTCCGGGTGACCAACTCGTCGCCGCTCCAGTTCCTCTACTTCGACCCGCTCGACCCGGGGGATTTCGTGCGCGCGGCGGCGCCGGCTCGACTGCGGCGCACCCGCCGGCGGCTGGCGCGGGTTCGCGATCGGCTGGCGGGTGCCGCTGGCGCCTTCGGCCCCGACGCGGTCACCCACGCCGAGCTGGTTCTCGCGGCCGACGCCTCGCTGCACGCGGTGGACAAGGCCATGGCGGGCAGGCGCTTCGCAGCATGGCGTGACGATCCCGCCACGCTCGACGCCCGTGGACGGCGCACGCTGGCCCGCTCGCTGACGCAACTCGCCGACGCGCAGGTGGCGCTGCGACAGCGCCTGCGCAAGCTCTGGCGGGCCCGCTGCCACCCGTCGAACTTCGCGATCGTCGGCCGCCGTCTCGACCGCGCCGTCGCCAGCCTGCGGCGCGCGGCCCGCGCGCTGGCGCGCAACCGGACGCCGACCGCCGTCGCGCCCACCGCGGTGACACCCGAGCTCACCGCGACCACGCTGCGCGCCTCGCTCAACGCCGCCGGTGGCGCGGCTCGGAGACCGCGCTCAGGGTGAACAGCAGCGCCAGCGCCTGGACGCCCAGCGCCACCTCCAGGACGATCGTGTACGAGATGGCGGCGGCCAGCACGCCGCCCAGCAACGGCGCGATGGCGCCCACCACCTCGGTGGCGGTGTTCGCCACGGCGATCCGCATCGGCAGGTTCTCCCGCGAGCCGAACTCCAGCGCCAGGTTCTGGGAGGACAACATGAAGCCGCCCTGCCCGGCGCCCAGGGCACCGAACGCCACGAGCAGGGCCAGGGGAGTCTGGGCGGCCAGCAACCCGCCGGTAGCCGCGATCCAGAGCCCAAGCGAAGCGACGAAGACCGCGCGGAAACCCATCCGGTCGGCCACTGCACCCCACACGACCGTGGGGAGGTTCTGCCCCAGCAGGTACGCCGCGCTCAGCTGGCCCAGGTCCGCGCCGGTGAGCTCCATACGGCTGTTCGCGAACAGCCAATAGTACGGGAAGCCCATGCGCCCCATGGTGCCGAGGGCGCGCGCCACGAAGTAGGCGGTGAAGGCCCGGTCGCTGCGCAACAGCGCGGGCATCTGCCGTAGGCGCGCGCCCACCGACTCGCGCATTCGCACCCGCGGCGCTTCCGGCTCGCGTACGAAGAGAAGTGCCACCAGTCCGAGCGAGGTGAGTGCGAAGGCCACCAGGAAGGTGGAGGCGTAGCCGTTGCCGAGCGTTGCCCGCTCCACGAACGCGCCACCGGCCACCGCCACCGCCGCCGCGGTGATCCCGGAGAGCGTCGAGCGCAGACCCATCAGGATTCCGCGCCGCTCCAGCGGAATGACCTTCGACACCAGCACGTTGAAGACGACGCTCTGCATGCCGAGAAAGAAGCCGAAGAGCCCCAGGAAGAGAAAGATCGCGCGCAGGTTCCAGGGCGCCGGCAGCAGCAGGCCCGCCAGGGCGAGGCCCAGCACCTGGACCCGCATCGCGCCCCCGACGACGAGCCCGACCCCGAGCACACGTCGCCGGTGTTCGATCGCGGAGGCGCCCAGCACCGGCGACAGCAGCATGCCGAGCGACTGGATCGCGCGGGCCAGTCCCACCGCCATGTTGGAGCCCGACAGCTCGAAGATGTACGCCGGCACGAAGGTCGGCGCGTGGATCAGGCGGAAGCCGGTCTGCCCGAGCAGGCCGTGGGCCAGCTGGGCGAGATAGTTGCGGCGCAAGTGCTGACGCGCGTGATCCCGCAGGCGCGCCTCGCCTTCTTCGCGGCTAGCCCCCGCCAAGCAGTCGGCGGGCGATCCCCGCCAGGTAGACGGAGCCCGTCACACACAGTCGCTCCCCGGGCCCGAGTGCCTCGCGGGCGGCGCGCAGCGCCAGATGCGGATTGGGGACGACCCGCAGCGCGACGTCGGCGTCCACCGCCCGCACCGCCGCCGCCACCTCGGCCGGCGCCAGCGAGCGGGTGGGCTCGGCGCGGGTCACCGTCACCCGCGACGCATGGGGCAGCAAGGCCTCGAGGATGGCGGGGACGTCCTTGCCGCTGGAGATCGAGAGCACCAGGTGCAGGGGAGCCGGCTCGAGCTGGCCCAGCACCGTGGCGAGAGCGCGTGCCGAGGCGCCGGTGTGGGCGCCGTCCACCGCGATCCACGGCTCGTGGCCGAGCACCTCGATGCGCCCGGGGAGCACCGCAGCGGCGAGTCCCCGCGCCACCTGCTCCGGCCAGGTGCCCGGATCGCGCGGCGCCAGGCGCGCCGCGCACGCCACTGCCAGCGCTGCGTTCCCGGCCTGGTGGCGACCCAGCACCGGAAGCGTCACCTGGCAGTCGAGCGCGCCGTCTCGCAGCCGCACCCGGAGTCCGTCGGAGGCCTCGTCCAGGACCTCCGCATGGAAGTCCCGCCCCAGCTGCGAAACCGGGGCGCCCACCTCGCGCGCGCGCGCCAGCACCACGCGTTCCGCCTCGGGCGCCAGCACCCCCACCACCGCCGGGCGTCCGGGCTTGAGGATGCCGGCCTTCTCGCCGGCCACCGCGCCGAGGCTGTCGCCCAGCTTGTCGGTGTGCTCCAGCTCGATCGTGGTGATGCACGTGACCGCGGGCTCCACCGCGTTGGTGGAGTCGAGGCGACCGCCGAGTCCGACTTCGAGGATGGCGCGATCCACGCCCGCGTCGGCGAAGAGCCACAGCGCGGCGGCGGTGGTGGCGTCGAAGAAGGTGGGCACCCGGCGCGACTCCCCGGCTCGGAGCGCGTCGACGTGCGGCCGAAGCGCCTCGACCGCCCGGGCCAGCCGCTCGCCCTCCACCGGGGCACCGTCGATGCGAAAGCGCTCGGTCCAGTGCTCGAGGTGCGGGGAGGTGAAGGTCCCGACCCGCTCACCGGCCGCGCGCAGCACCTGCTCGGCGAGCAGGGCGGTGGAGCCCTTGCCCTTGGAGCCAGCCACGTGAAGCACCGAGAGCGACGACTCCGGGTGGTCCAGGCGTTCGAGCAGCGCGCGGATCGGCGCCAGATCGAGCCGCTCGCGGCCGAGATCGGGCCGGCGCTCGAGGTCGATCAGGCCATCGAGATAGGCCGAAGCCTGCTCCGCGCTGCGGATGTGTGCCCCGATCTGTGCCCTACTGGACGAGGTAGCGCTTCCACTGGCGGTAGTTCTGGACCGCCTCGCTGGTCCCCTGATTGGCCGGATAGTAGAACTTGAGCGCGTAGCCGCACTTCTTGCAGATCTTGTACGCGAACTTGAAGCCGTCGATCTCGCGGGTCGATCCCACGACCTCGCGGTTGGCGTCCTTGCAGCACTTCTTCGGCTTCGTCGGGGAGACGATCTTCTTGGGATAGTCGTTCCGAGGCTTCTCGTCGTCCGTGTAGCGGATGATGTTCTTCACCACGCGGTGACTCTTCGCGTCGGAATTCTGCTTGCGGATGTTGCTGCCGATCCTTCTCAACTGGCCTTCCTCGCCTCTGTTGTTTCCTCACTCCGCGCCGGGCTGAGCCCCAGCTCTCCGAGGAGGTCCGTGAAAGTGACGTACTCGTTCGCACAGGGGGCACCCTCGGCGTGGTACAGCGCCGGGGCGGCACCGCCGAGCTTCAGCAGGCTCGAGCTGCGCGTGCCGTAGTCTCCCCTGGTGTGGACGCAGACACTGGCGAGCGGATCGCCGCTCTCGTCGTGACTGCGACAGATCTCCGCGAGCGCCTCGCGCAGGTCGGCATCGCGCGCGCCCTGCGACCGATCGAGGGCGGCCACGGCGCGGTCGCGCGTGCGCCCCACCTTTCCGCCCGCCGCCTCGCGCGGATCGGCGTTGCCGATCACATGGACACCGGGATCGAGCCGCCACACCACCGGCGCGTCCCGGTAGGTCGCGGCGAAGGCTTCTCGCGCGTCGGCCACGAAGAAGTTGAAGGGGTTGTAGGAGCCCTCGGGCAGCGATCGCAGACACGCAGCGGCTTCCAGCGCCGATCGTGCGCCTAGCGCGTCCGTCACCAGCTGGCCCCGGGAGCGCCGCTGGGGGTCGGGAGTCGAGACCGGGCGATTGGTCACTGCTGCGAATACCCCGCTCTGGTTCACGCCCCACCAGGTTCCGCCGGCCTCGAGATCGAGGGGCGACACCACGCGCTGCCCGTTCACCTGCCGCAGGGCCGGCGGCTCGGCCGGGCGCCCGCGGTGTTCATCGCGGTTGGCGGCGACCCAGAGGTCGGCGCCGGGCGCACAGCGATGGAGCGCGATCAGCGTGCACATCGATGCCTCCGGCCCGCGCCCACGGTGCTCCGACGGCCAGCGCTACGGATTCCGGGCGTCTCGACGCGGCGGTGGGCAGACCGGCGGACGGACCCGGGTCACGGGGTCGAGCCCCGTCGGCTGGAGGGTCGAGTGAGAGCGAACGGAACGTAACACACCGCGCCCCGCGGGGCAAATCGCGGGATTGGGGGTCTCAGCCGTTCTCGACCACGCGCAGACGGGTCTTCTGGCGCGATTTGCGCTGCCGCTCCTCGGCGGCGACCGCGTCCCAGCCGCGTTCGGCTCGGGTCCGGTGCGCGCGACGCCGGGCGGTTTCGCGGCTCATCTCGAGCCCGTAGTGCCCGAAGACCTCCTGCAGGGTGTCGAAGTTCTGCTCGATGGTCTGGCGCACCGATTCGAAGCCGTGTTGGATCGCTTCCGAGCGCTTCCAGAACGCCAGCGGATTCACGTTGAAGAATTCGGCGTCGCGCTCGCGCGGCTCGAGCAGCACGATGTCGCCGCGGAAGCGGTGGTCGGTCAGATAGCCCTGGAGACCGAGCTTGAGACGCGAATGCAGCAGGGTCCGGAACACCTGGTTGAGCACCATCTTGAGCCCGCGGTCGGCCAGATAGCGCCCATCGGCGAAATAGGCGGCCTCGCCGGCCTCGGAGTGGATGCGGTTCAAGAACGGCCGGAAGGGGTTGTAACAGATGATGAGATCCGCCCCCTTCTCGATCGCCACGTCGATGTTGGCGGTTCGGCGTACCCCGCCGTCCACGTAGTCGATGCCGTTGATTCGGGCGGGGCGATAGAAGAGCGGCAGCGCGGTGGAGGCCTGGACCGCCTCGGAGATGCTGAGATCGCTGTTCTCGTCCGGTCCGAAGGTGACGCGTTCGGCGGTATCGAGATCGCAGGCCGTGATGTAGAGCGAACGGTTCCGCTTACGCGCGAACCCGCGGAACTCGTTGGGCATCCGCATGCGATCGAGGTTCTTGCGGATCCAGCGCTCCAGGCCGATGTTGTCGAACAACCCCGACGGGATGTGGTTCGTCAACGCGGGAACCTCGCGGGAGGGCGACACACGCTCCATCAGCTCCAACACGAGGGTCTCGAAGTTCTTGTAGCTAGGGTCGCGTACGAAGGTCGTGAACGAGTGCCGCACGTCACTGGGCAGGTTCGGCAGCGCCCGCAGGAAGTCGAACCCGATGCCGGGCAGGTACGAAACCAGGTCGTAGACGAGCTTGGCGGGCCGGCCGGCGAACTCGCGCCAGTTGGGGTTGTAGAAGTCGATGGGCCGCAGCTGGTTCATCCGGCGGCTGGTGCCGTCGAGCACCTTCACCATCTCGGCGGGCGAGACGCCGCTGGCCAGCGCCACCCCCAGGATCGAACCGGCCGAGAGACCGACGTAGGTGTCGAGGTCGGTGATCTTGCGGCCGACGAGGAAGTCGTCGAGGGCTTTCAGGCCGCCCACCTTGAAGGCGCCGCCCGAGACAGCGCCCCCGGCCAGCACCAGAGCGACCTTCGGTTTGCGCTTGGGACGCATACCCACGCTCTTTCGAATCAGCGTCAGCCCCACGTTGCCCTCCGGTAGGGGGAGAGTGTCTTCGGCCCCGAGAACTTCATCGGCAGATGAGTCCGGGAACGCGAACATCGTGCCCGGGCTCGCCCGCAGTCCGCGGCCGTCTTCCGCTGCGCCGCGTTACGATACCGCTCCCTGAACGGTGAGTCGACAGCCGTTAACCTCTCGGCAAGACCGGCCATCCACCCGCAGCTCGGCTTGGAAACTACAGTCAATAGAGGGGATTTTCTTCGAACTCGGTGCGCGACGACGGGAGGGATGGGGCTGGCGCGATGCGTCGCGAATCTGCGGCGGGGCGTCGTAGAACATGTGAATGAAGCACCGCCCTGTGGTACTCGTCCAACAGGTTCCCAAGGCGGAGGCGGAACCAGGCGGAACCGGATGGAGCGCGCCCCTCTCTGCATCACGGCCCTCACTGGGCTGGCCCCGCTCCTCGCAGCCCTCCTGCTCGGGCTCGGCTGTGCGACCGGCGGAGGTGCGTCCACCGACCCCTCGGATCCGAACGCTCCCGATACGACGACCGGCCCCGTTTCCGCCCAGGCTCCCGAGCCGGACGCGTCGCTTCCCAACGCCATCCCGGAAGACGAGGACCCGGATCCCGCCCTCGACCCCGCACAGACCGGACCGACCGCGGGAGATCGCGCGGCGCGCGCCATGGAGGGCTTGCTGCTCGGAGCCGTCGTGGGCGGCCAGGCCGGACCGATCGGCGCGGCGGTGGGCGCCGCCGCAGGCATGGTCTACGGAGCGATCACCGGCAACCTGCCGGTCGGCGGGGGCGGAGGAGGAGGCCCCGTCGCGTCCGAGCGCGATCGCGAGGCGGAGATGGAAGAAGAGCTGGAAAGGACGGCGTCCCTGGAGACCGAGATCGAGGAGGAGCTGCGGCGCCAGGAAGAGCTGCTGCGCGAGATCGAGCGCCAGGAAGCCGAGGGCATCGCTCCCATCGAGGCACCGAACCAGGGAGAGCTCGCCGAGCGCGCAGATCCGCGCACGGCTCCGGCTCCCCCCGAGCTCCGCGAGCTACCGGTCGGGGTGTTCGAAGAGGAGTCGGTGGTGGTCACCGCCGGAACCTGGAGCAACCCCAAGCAGGTGAAGGCGCTCCAGCGCGTACTGGACGCCGATCAGGACGGCGCGCCGGAAGAGGTCCGCTATCTCGACCAGGCCTCGGGCTATCTGGTCCGCACCGAGCACGACCGCGACTACGACGGCAAGCTAGACGCCTGGACCGATTACGAGTTCGGCGCGGTCGCCCGCCGCAGCCTCGACGAGAGCGGCGACGGGCAGCCCGATGTCTGGGAGGAGTACCGGGACGGCCGGATGGTGTCGCGCGAGGTCGATCGAGACGGCGACGGGGTGCGCGACGCATTCTACACCTTCGAGAACGGCTCGCTGATCAGCGAGCGGCACGATGCCGACGACGACGGCGGCATCGAGCGCACGGTCTACTACCAGTCGCGCCGCATCGTGCGTGTCGAAGAGGACCGGGACGGGAACGGATCGCTGGACACCTGGTCGTACTACGCGACCAGCGGCGACGAGGTGGTGCTGCGGGTCGAGCGCGATTCCAAGGCCGACGGCAAGGTAGACACCTTCGAGATGTACGCACAACTCGACGGCCAGACCGTCCTCACGCGCCGCGAAGAAGACGTCAACGCCGACGGCACCATCGACATCACATCGATCTACGAGAAGGGAAAGCTCGTCCGCCGCGAGATTGCCGATCCTTCACTCGTCCCGCTCTGAGCGGCGGCAACCAACCTCAGGGCCGTTTTTCGACCTCCAGCTCCAGCTCCTTGCGTTCGCGCGTGCGGAACTCCTCGATCCGCTTGCGCTCGCGCAGCAGCAGCAGCTCACGGTTCTGGCGTCGGATCCGCTCCAGCTCGAGGGCCAGCTCGCGATCGCTCAAGCCGGCCTTGCCGAAGACCACATCGAACTCGACGCTGCCCCGGGTGCCGTCGGTGGCGAGCGCCGTGACGCGCACGCGGTTGGCTCCCTCTCGAACCGGGACGAAGCCGTAGAACGAGCCGTCGGGATTGAGCCGGACGTCGGTAGAGAAGTCGCCCGTGCTCACGTTGGTGAAGACCACGTCCTCGATGTTGGCGAAGGACACGCCCTGTAGCAGGGCGATGATGTCGCCGGGGTTCTGGACCGGCGTGTAGGTGCCGAGCGACACGCGCGCCACCTCGGTCACCGCCTTGGGGAAGCCCAGCGCCTGGGGACCGAGCGCGTAGGTGTTGATCGTGATGCCGGCCTGCTGCGCCAGCCTGGCGGCAGCAATGGCGGCTTCGATGTCGCCGGGGTCGGAGATCAGGCCGCGGCCGATCGGGAAGGTCGGCACGCCGTCGGTCAGGAAGAGCACCACCTTCTTGGCGTCGCGCTCGGCCCGGCTGCGCGCCCCGGGCAGACCGGCCAGCTCGCGAATGCTCATGCGGATGCCGGCGGCGAAGTTGGTGGCACCGCGCGGACCTCGCGCCAGGATGGCCTCGATCGCCTGACGCACGCGCGCGAAGTCGTCGGTGAGCGGCACCTCGAGCCAGGCGTCGCGCTGGTCGATGGTGCGCCGCTCCCCGGTCCTCGGATCCACCTCACCGGCGAAGCTGACCAGCCCCACCCGGACCCGGCGCGGATCGAGACTGTCGAGCAACGCGTTGGCGGCGGCGCCCTCGGCGTGGAGGATGGTGTCGCCGGGGTCGGTGCACAGCACGTCGGGCGGATAGGTGCCCGGCGGCAGCAGCTCGAAGTGGGGATTGATGCCGATCTCGCCGTCGCCGTCGACGTCGACGCCGCTGGCGGTCTTGGTCGATTCCGACACGTCGATGGCCAGCATCACGTCGAAGCGGGTCGGACGCTCGCCCTGGGCGACGGCCGTGCCGCGCACGGCGGCCTGGTGCACACGGTTCTCGACCCGCTCGCCATCGTGTGGCGTCTCGATCACGATCTGCACCGGGGCCGTCCCGGCTCGCGCCGCCCCGAAGGACGGCGC
>JBFGIM010000005.1:0-41758 GCA_041577695.1 Myxococcota bacterium
GCCCTGGGCCTTCGGGCCCAGGGCCGCCGCCAGCGCCTCGGGATCCCGCCCGAGCAGCAGCGCCGGGCCGTCCCGGGCGCCCTTCGTCCCGCCCAGATCGAGCCGCTCGGCTCCCTCCGGTTGCCGCTCGGGCCAGGCGCCGTCGGGAGGTGCCAGCGTGAAGACGAACGCCCGCCGTTCGCCGGGCTCGAGCCCGTGCCGCTCGCGCAGCCGCGGCCACGCCCGACGCAACAGACCGATCGCCACCGTTCCCACCGTGAAGCGGGCGTTCAGCTCGACCACCGGCCGCAGCTCCGCGCCGTCCGGTCCGGCGTAGCGAAAGCCGTCCACGCCGCACGGGCCCGCGAATCCCCGCTCGAGCGCCGCCGCCGCGACCAGCGCCGCGGCTTCGCGCAACGTCTCGTCCTCGGACAGGCCGGAGCTCACCCGCGCCTTGTAGTCGATCCAACCGCGGTGGCCGCGATACACGCCGGCGGGCGTCACCAGCAGCTCGAGGCTCCCGAGCAGCGTGACACCACTGCCCGGCTCGATCCAGAGCTGCACCGACGCGTCGGCACTTCGCTCGAGCCACGGCTCCAGCACCGCGCCACCGCGCTCGGCCAATCGCGTGAGGGAGCCGCGCACCGGCTCGGTATCGGCGCTGCCGTGTCCTGCCACGCGCCCGCGTCCGCTGCTGCCCAGGCGCGGCTTCAGCGTGAAGCGGCCGCCGGTCCATGCGGGGAAACGCGCCAGACAGGCATCGATGCGCCGCACCACCCGGTCCGGATCGCCGCGCAGCTCGGCGGGATCGAAGATCTCGATGCACGGCCGCAGGGAGTCGGGAAGCAGGCGCTCGCGTTCCGCTACGCGATGGGCGAACGCCTTGTCGTGGACGGCTGCCACCGCGGCGGGCAGGGCGCCGGCCAGCGGCTGCCCCGCCGCTGCGGCCAGATCCAGGGCGTCGGGTGTGTTCAGCCAGGCGAAGGCCTGGCCGGGGCTCTCGAGCGGGCGCAACGCGGCCGTGCCCGGCGCCGCCGTTCCGAGGGCCGTCGGCCAGACGTCCTCGAACGGTGCATCGGCGCCGGCCATCCGGCTCTCCGGCGGGAACAGGCAGCGCCAGAGCCGCGCGAGGCTCTGCACGGCTGCCTCGCCGCGGCTGCTCTGCCAGAGGGGACCCTCCTCGGCTGCGATGTTGGGGATGAGCAGCGAGGGTTCGATCACGTCCGACGCCGGCGCGGGGTTCGCTCCTGGGTCGAGCGCGCCGTTCGCACGTGCTCGATGAATGCTTCCCCCAGTCCCGCGCGGCGGCGCGACGCGGCGTCGAAGCGCCGCGCCTTGGCCCGTGCCGCCGAGAGCGGGAAGGGCACGCTCGCCTCGTAGCGCTCGACCTCGTCGGCGCCCTCGGCGAGGGTCGGCATCCAGCGCGCGGCCAGTCCGACGTGCCCCAGCTCGTCATCGTGCACGCGCTGCAGCACCACCGCGGTGGCCTCGTCGCCGGCGCTGCGGAAGGCGTCGCGGTAGAGCAGGGTGAAGTCGAGGTTGGCCTGCTCCCAGGTCAGGCCCATGGCCGCCAGGAAAGCCGCCGGTCCGCGCGCGGCGATGACCGGGACGTGGCGCCAGAACGTGTTGGAGAGCGGGTGGTCCGCGAGCCGCGAATCGTGGGCTGCGAGCCGGTCCAGGTAGAGCCGGCAGTGGCGCTGTTCGTCGGCAAGGGCTCGCGCCAGGTCGCCGCGCAGTGCGGGCGGCAGCGACGGCCAGCGCAGCAGCGCCCAGGCGAACAGCTCGGCGGCCATCAGTTCGTGGTGGGCGAAGCGGGCCAGGCAGCGCGCCCGCGCCTCGCGGGCGCCGAGCTCGCCGGGACGCGGCAACGGCGGGGCGCCGCTTCGCAGCTCCAGGCCGGGGTCGCGGGCCGGCGCCGTGACGTTCTCGGCCGCCGCCGGCCGCGTGTCGTCGAGCGGTGCTCCGTCGCTCCCGAACGGCGGGATCAGCTTGGACTCGAGGTCGCCGGACCCGAGCAGACGCCGACAGAAGGCGCTCAGCGTCGGTTCGGGATCTCGCGCGGCGTGATGCATCGGCGCGAAAAGCATAGCGGGACAGGGTCGCGCGGGCCGGCGGTCGTCGTTGGATGGGATACCCTCCGGCGTTCGATCCCAGCCGCAGGAGGGTCCCTTCATGAAGATCGGTGTGTCGAGCGCGGTAGCCGCCAACCCGAACGCCGGCCTCGACGATCTGGTCGCCGAGGCGCGCCGTGCCGAGGAGCGGGGCTTCGCGTTCCTGTCGCTTCCGAACATCTTCGGTCTCGACGCGATCGGAGCGCTCACCGTGGTGGGTCGCGAGACCCAGCGCATCGAGCTGGCGACCGGCGTGGTGCCCTCGCCGCCCCGCCACCCGGTGGCCATGGCGCAGCAGGCGCTCACGGCGCAGGCGGCGTGCGGCGGCCGCTTCGTGCTGGGCATCGGCATGTCTCACAAGATCGTGATCGAGAACATGCTGGGCCTCTCCTACGCGCGCGCCGCGGCGCAGACCCGCGAGTATCTCGAGGTGCTGATGCCGCTGGCCCAGGGCAAGCCGGCCAGCTTCGAGGGCGAGTTCTACAAGGTGAACGCGGCGCTCCAGGTGGCCGGCGGCACGCCGCTGCCGGTCGTGGTAGCCGCGCTCGGGCCGTTGATGCTGAAGGTCGCCGGGGCGCTCGCCGACGGGACCGCCACCTGGATGACCGGTGTGCGCACCTTGAGCGACCATACAGTGCCGGCGATCCGCGCTGCCGCCTCCGACGCGGGCCGCCCCGAGCCGCGCGTGATCGCGGCGCTGCCGGTGGCGATCAGCGGAGATCCGGACGCTGCGCGCGCAGTGGCCAACAAGCTGTTCCAGATCTACGGCACCCTGCCCTCGTACCGGGCGATGCTCGACCGCGAGGGCGCGGCCGGGCCGGGCGACGTAGCGCTGGTGGGCGAAGAGAAGGACGTGCGCGCCGGCATGGCGCGGTTGCGGGACGCCGGGGTCACGCACTTTGCGGCGAGCCTCTATCCCGCCGAAGCTGGCACCGTCGAGCGCACCGCCGACTTCCTGCAGGGGGAACTCTAGATGTCCGGCGCGCAGTTCATGACCGCCGAGCCGCTCATCGCCGTCTTCGTGGACTTCGAGAACCTGGCGCGGGGCGCCGCCGACGCCAAGGGCGGCGACTTCCAGATCCAGCTGGTGCTGAAGCGCCTGCTGGAGAAGGGCCGCATCGTCTACAAGCGCGCCTACTGCGACTGGGGTCGCTACCGCGGCGCCGTGCGCGAGTTCCACTCGCAGGGCATCGAGATGGTGGACATCCCCCAGAACCGGATGAGCGGCAAGAACAGCGCCGACATCCGCATGGTCGTGGACGCCATCGACCTCTGTTATTCGAAGAACCACATCGACGTCTTCGCGCTGCTCTCGGGCGACAGCGACTTCTCACCGCTGGTCTCCAAGCTCAAGGAGAACGAGAAGCGGGTGATCGGCTGTGGCGTCAAGAACTCGACCTCGGATCTGCTGGTGGCGAGCTGCGACGAGTTCATCTTCTACGACGACCTGGTGCGCGCCCAGAAGGCGCGCCCCGCACAGCAGAAGACCCGGGCCAAGTCGTCGGCCAAGCCCGACAAGCGCGACGAGGCGGTCGAGCAGGTCGTCGAGATCGTGAACTCGCTCGAGCAGGACTACGACCCGCTGTGGGGCTCGATCGTCAAACAGACCATGCGCCGCGTGCACCCGGGCTTTGCCGAGAGCTACCACGGCTACCGCTCCTTCGGCGAGCTGCTCGAGGAAGCCGAGCGGCGCGGGCTGCTCTCGCTCGAGTACGACGAGAGCCGCGGCAACTTCAAGGTGCGGCCCGGCAAGAGCTGACCGCGCGCCGTCGTGACCCGCGCCGAGAAGGCACTTCGCATCGGTCGGATCCTCGACCGGCTCTACCCGCAGCCGGCGACCCCGCTGCTCCACCGCGATCCCTACACGCTGCTGGTGGCGGTGGTGCTCTCGGCCCAGTGCACCGACGTCCGCGTCAACCAGGTGACACCCCAGCTCTTCGCCCGCGCGCGCACGCCGCGCTCGATGGCGAAGCTCGCCGAACCGACGATCCGGCGCATCATCCGCCCGTGCGGCCTGGCGCCCGCCAAGGCGCGCGCCATCCGCGAGCTGTCGCGAATGCTGGTGGAGCGTCACGGCGGTCGCGTGCCCGACCGCTTCGAAGACCTGGAGGCGCTTCCGGGCGTGGGACACAAGACCGCCGGTGTGGTGATGTCGCAGGCCTTCGGTCTGCCGGCCTTTCCCGTCGACACCCACATCCACCGTCTGGCCGTGCGTTGGGGACTCTCGCGCGGGCGCAACGTGGTCCAGACCGAGCGCGATCTGAAGCGCGTCTTCCCGGCCGACGAGTGGCACCGCCGCCATCTCCAGCTGATCTACTTCGGGCGCGAGCACTGCCCCGCGCGAAGCCACGACCCGGACGCCTGCGCGATCTGCGGCTGGGCGGCCTCGCAGCGGACGAAGGCGGCGGAACGCCGCCGTTCTGGAAGCGGAGCGGCGGAACGCCGCCGTTCCAAACGCGGAGCCGCGGAACGCCGCCGGGCCTGAGGGTCAGACGTCGGTGGGGTCCTTGATCAGTGGCCGCGGGACTCCTTCGCCCTCGCGCCCGGCCCGGCGCACCGCCGCCAGCAGGTCGAGCGCCCGCGCCAGGAAGATCAGGCCCAGCGCCAGGTTCGCGAACAGGAAGATCGTATTGGTGGCCAGCGCGTAGGCGATCAACTGATCGCGATCGCCGAACTCGGAGAAGAGCGCCGCCCAGGCCAGCTCACGGGTTCCGAAGTTGCCGAGCGTCGGGATCACCATCGCCAGGTAGAGCATCGGGATGCGCGCGGTCAGGGCAATCCAGTCGATGGTGACACCGAAGGCCCGCGACGCGAGCCCCTGGATCACAACATCGAAGACGGTGAGACCGACGAAGCCCCAGATGAAGAGGCGCAACTCGGGACGCCGGAAGCGGTCGATCCAACCGCGGACGCTCTGCGCCCCCGGCACGTAGTAGCCACGGGTCGAGAGCCGCAACGCGATCCAGCCGCCGAAGACGAGCGTCCACATCACGCACGTGGTCACAAGGACGTCGACGTTGCCACCCGGGCCGCCCTCCAGCCACGGCAGGGCCAGGGTCATCTGGACCAGCATCACGAAGATGTGGCAGAGCGTCGGCACGAGAGCGGCGGCGATCACCGCGTCGATGCGGCCGCCGGTGAGCCGGCCGAGTCCGAGGAAGAAGGCGGCATCGGAGAGCGGGTTGCTCACCGTGCGCAGCAGCTCGGAGCCACCCCGGACCGCGATGACGTCGCGTATCGGAACGTGGGAGACGAAACGGCGGATCACCATCGCCTGGAGCAGGGTCCAGACCAGGAAGAAGGCCAGCCGATCCGCCGTGGCGAGCGCGACGAAGAGCGGCAGATTCGCGTTCTCGGTAGCGCCGCGCAGCCGCTGCCAGTCGGTTGCCCAGCCGAACACGTAGGCCAGCAGCGCGAAGGAGATCACCCACGGCAGGATGTGGCGCCAGCGTTTGAGGAGCTTGCCCATCGGGGAGAGTCTACCCGGCCGAGCGCGCTCTGGCGTCGTCAACGCTCGAGCTGATCACGCAGGGCGCGAGCGCCGTCCACCCAAGCGGGGCGTTCGTCCGTCGAGTCGGCCACCCGCAGCGCGCGCAGCACCTGGCGGAGCGCCTCCTCGGTATCGCCCACCGTCACCAGCGCGCGCGCGTAGCGATAGCGACTCTCTGCCACACCGCGGTCTCGCTCGGGTGCACCCACGAGCGTGGGCCCGAGCACCGCGACGGCCTCCGCCGCATCGCCGCGCGCCATCAGCACTCCGGCGAGCGTGTCGGCCACGGCCCAGCTGGAGGGCATTTCCCCGTGAGCCCCGCGCGCCAGCGTCAGAGCGCGATCGAGATCGCCGCCGGTCTCGAGCAGGCGATAGGCCAGATCGTTGCGGAACAGCGGCTGGTCCGGGTCGAGCTCCACTGCGCGCTCCAGATACGCGAGCGCTCTCGGGTCGTCGATCGGGAACAGGCCCGCGGCCATCGAATGGGCGCCGCCGCTGACCGCGCCGATGCTGGCGATGCGCTCCGCGGCGGGCTCGGGCGAGTCGGCGTCGCGGACGTGCTTCCGGAGCCGGCCGAGCAGTCGGGTCGACTCGGGGCTGCGCTCGAACGCCTCGCGTAGCGCGTCGGCCGCCTCCTGGGGGCGCCCGGCGGCGTCGAGGGCGGTGGCGTAGATCCCGAGCAGCTCCGGATCTTCGGGCTGGATCGCCAGCGCCTCCTCGATGCGGTCCACAGCGGGCTGTACCTGCTCGGCCCGCTGCGCCAACGCGAGGCGCAGCTCCAGCACCGCCGGCTCGTAGGGGGCCAGGCTCTCGGCGCGCTCGAGCGCCGCCACCGCGTCCTCGTCGCGCTCGCGCGCGAGGCCCAGCCAGCCCAGCTCGGCCCACACGGCCGCGCTGCGCTCGTCCTCGGCGATCGTCTCGACCGCGCGTTGCGCCTCGCTGTAGTGGCGCCGCTGGCGCAGTCCCTGGGCAAGGGTCAGCCACAGCTCCGGATCGTCGCGGCCGCGCAGCGCTAGGCGGGCCTCGGGAACGGCCCGGTCCGGCCGGCCGAGCTCGAGATAGAGCGCGGCGCGCTCGGTGCGCGCGGCACTGGAGCCCGGATTCCGCGCCAGCTCCTCATCGATCGCATCGAGGGCGCTGCGCGCGTCGCCCTCGGCGCGGAGCGCCTGGGCCAGCGAGGTCCGCAGCCGCGGCGGGTCCGGGTTGCTCTCGATCGCGGCGCTCAGGATCTCGATCGCGTCCCGATTGCGTCCCTCCGCCATCGCGATGCGGGCCTGGGCGTGTTGCCAGGCAGCGCTCTCCTGGTCGGGCATGGCCTCGAGCAGCGCTCGCGCCCGCTCGGAGCGGCCGGAATCGCCCTGGGCCTGGCCGAGCCGGGCCTCCAACTCAGCCCGCCGCACGGCAGCCCGGCGACTGCGCGGCTGCGTTTCCAGCGCCCGCTCGACCGCCTCCAGGGCAGCCTCCAGCTGCCCGCGATCTTCGCGCGCGTCGGCCAGTGCCAGGAAGGTCTGGACGGCACCGGATTCGGCGGCATCGAAACCCGGCGCCGGTTCCGGTTCCGGCGGCGCCGAAGTGACGCAGCCGAGCGACAGGAAGCAGGCCGCGCTGAGGCAGCGGAGGGTCGAGAAGGGAGAGGCGGGCACGGCGCGGAACCGTAGCCCGGGAGCCGCCGCTTCGCAGCGCCTCACTCCGGATCCGACACCCTTCGGCGCAGTCGTTTGGTCTGGCCGCGTCGCTGTTTCGACTCGAGCCGCCGCTTTCGGCTGCCGGCGGTGGGCCGGGTGGGTCGCCGTACGGCGCGCTCCACCAACGCGGCGCCGAGCAGCGCCTCCATGCGCGTCAGCGCCGTCGCCAGGTTTCTCGATCGCTCCCGGTGCTCGCTGCACACCACCTGCAGGTTGCCGTCGCGATCGAGGCGGCCGGCGAGCTGCTCGCGGATCCGCTCCACCCTCGCAAGACCCAGGATCGACTCGGCACGAGCCAGGTCGAGCCGCAGATCCACCTTGGTCTCCACCTTGTTGACGTTCTGGCCCCCCGCTCCGCCGGAGCGGGCGAAGCGCTGCGAGAGGAGGCGCGAAGGCACCCACCGCCGCGGCCCGAGCTTCAGATCGCGAAGGGGCATGAAAAGAGGGTAGGGCTACCCTGGGTGAAACCGCGACGCGCGGGGGGCATCCAAGGCGCATGTTGATTCGAAGGGCAGAGTCGATGGCGGAGCGGGAGGTCACGCCGCGTTCGCTGTACCTGCGGCGGCGCGAGCTCCTCGCGGCCGGATCCCTGGCGGCCGGCTCGCTGCTGGTGCCCGGCTGCGGCGTCGGCGACGACGCCGGCGTGGCCCGAGCCGAGGTGCCGCCCGACGAGGTGACCGGGCGCGAGCTGGCCACCCGCTACAACAACTTCTACGAGTTCGGCACCGGCAAGGAAGATCCGGCGCGCAACGCCCATACCCTGAAGACCGAGCCCTGGTCGGTGGCGATCGAGGGCGAGGTGGAGAAGCCGGGCGTGGTGCCGCTGGAGTCGCTGCTGGCGCCCTTCACGCCGGAGGAGCGCATCTACCGGCTGCGCTGTGTCGAGGCCTGGTCGATGGTGATCCCCTGGTTGGGCATCCCGCTGGGAGACGTGTTGCGGCGCTACCGACCCACCTCCAAGGCGAAGTACGTCGAGTTCGAGACGCTGCACGATGCCGAGCAGATGCCGGGCCAGCGCCGCCAGACCCTGGAGTGGCCGTATCGCGAGGGGCTGCGCATCGACGAGGCGACCCATCCGCTGGCGCTGCTGGCCGTGGGGATGTACGGCGAGACGCTTCCCAACCAGAACGGCGCACCGCTGCGCCTGGTGGTTCCCTGGAAGTACGGCTTCAAGAGCATCAAATCGATCGTCAAGATCCGGCTGCGGGAAGACCAGCCGACGACGACGTGGAACCAGGAAGCGCCGCGCGAGTACGGCTTCTACGCCAACGTCAATCCCGAGGTCGACCACCCGCGCTGGACCCAGCGCAAGGAGCGGCGCATCGGCGAGCTGCGCAAGCGGCCCACGCTTCCCTTCAACGGCTACGGCGAAGAGGTCGCTCACCTTTACGCAGGGATGGATCTGCGCAAGTTGTTCTAGCGTGCGCCGGCGCCGGATCGACTTCGCGCTTTCCGCCACGGTCCTGTTGGCCGGGAGCCTTCCGGCGGTCGGCCTGGCGATCGGGGCCGCACTCGGCCGACTCGGCGCCAATCCCGTCGAGACCGTCACCCACGTCACGGGCGAGTGGACGCTCCGCTTCCTGCTGCTCACCCTGGCCGTCTCACCGCTGCGCCGCTGGACCGGCTGGCACCGGATCATCTCCCAGCGGCGCACCCTGGGTCTCTTCGCGTTCTTCTACGCCACGCTCCACCTCGGCACCTGGCTCACGCTGGAGCACTTCTTCGACTGGGAGGCGATCGCCGAGGACGTCCTCGAGCGTCCCTTCGTCACCGCCGGCAGCGCCGCCTTCCTGCTGATGGTGCCGTTGGCGATCACCTCGACGCGCGGCTGGATCCGGCGGCTGGGGAGTCGCTGGGCCCGCCTCCATCGGCTGGTGTACGCCAGTGCGGTGCTCGGCGTCGTGCACTTCGCCTGGGGCGTCAAGGCCGATCTGACCGGACCGCTGGTCCACGGCGCGATCCTGGCGCTGCTCCTCGGCGAGCGTTGGTTGCGCCGCTCGATGCGCTCCGCCGCCGCCTGAGCGGCATCCCTCGGTGCCGTCCCGGCGCTGCTAGGCTCGCGCGGCTTCCACGCCGGGAGATCCGCCTTGTCCGCGCCCGAGTCCCCGCCGCGCCCGCGGCTGCGCGATCGCCTGCCCGACCCCGGGGACGGCGATCCGGAGGCGTGGCTCGACGCGTTCCTGACCTGGGTCGCCGACATCGGTCTCGAGCCGTATCCCGCCCAGGAGGAGGCGCTGCTCGAGCTGGCGGCCGGACGCCACGTGGTGCTCTCCACACCCACCGGCTCGGGCAAGTCGCTGGTGGCGCTGGCGCTCCATTTCAAGGCGATGGCCGCGGGAAGGCGCTCGTTCTACACGGCGCCGATCAAGGCGCTGGTCAACGAGAAGTTCTTCGCGCTCTGCGACGAGTTGGGCGCCGACCAGGTCGGCATGCTCACCGGTGACGCCAGCATCAACTGGGCGGCACCGGTGATCTGCTGCACCGCCGAGGTGCTCTCCAACATGGCGCTGCGCCAGGGCGAGGACTGCGATGCCCCGTACGTGGTGATGGACGAGTTCCACTACTACGCCGATCCGGAGCGCGGCGTGGCGTGGCAGGTGCCGTTGCTGGAGCTGCCGCGCACCACCTTCCTGCTGATGTCCGCCACCCTCGGCAACACCGCCTTCATCGAGGAGCGGATTCGCGCCCGCACCGGGCGCGAGGTGGCCCACGTCCATTCCGAGCAGCGCCCGGTCCCGCTCGACTTCGACTACCGCGAGACACCGATGCACGAGACGGTGGAGGCGCTGCTCGACGAGGGGCGCGCGCCGATCTACGGCGTCCACTTCACCCAGCGCGAGGCCGCGGAGCGGGCGCAGGCGCTGACCAGCGCGCGGGTCAGCGACCGCGCCCAGCGCGATCGCATCGCCGAGGCGCTGGAGGGATTCCGCTTCGATTCGCCCTACGGCAAGGACGTGAAGCGGTTCCTGCGCCACGGGGTGGGTCTGCACCACGCCGGTCTGTTGCCCAAGTATCGGTTGCTGGTGGAGCAGCTCGCGCAGCGCGGGCTGCTGCGGGTCGTGTGCGGCACCGACACCCTCGGCGTCGGCGTCAACATTCCGATCCGCACCGTGCTCTTCTCCGGTCTCTCGAAGTTCGACGGATCCACGGTGCGATTGCTCTCGGTGCGGGAGTTCAAGCAGATCGCGGGCCGCGCCGGGCGCAAGGGCTTCGACGAACGCGGCAGCGTGGTGTGCCAGGCGCCGGAGCACGAGATCGAGAAGAAACGCGAGCAGCAGCGCCGCGGCGCCACGGCGGCGCGCAAACGCCGCGCACCGCGGCGAGCGCCGCCGCCCGGCTTCGTGGGCTGGGACCGCCGCAGCTTCGAGAAGCTGGTGCACAGTCCGCCCGAGACCCTCACCTCGAGCTTTCGGCTGGGCCACGGGATGGTGGTGAGCCTGCTCCAGCGCGGCAGCGAGACCGGCGAGCGCAGCGGCGGCTACCGCCTGGTGATCGACCTGATCGACCGCAGCCACGAGGGCCCCGGCACCCGCGCCCGGTTGCGTCGCCAGGCCGCCGACGTGGTGCGCTCGCTACGGCGCGCCGGCATCGTGCGCCGCAGCCTCGCCGGGGCCGGTCCGCACCTGCACGTGAGCCGCGACCTCCAGCCCGATTTCTCGCTGCACCAGGTGCTGTCGCTCTACCTGGTCGATGCGGTAGGCATGCTCGACCCGGAGGAGCCCGACTACGCCTGCGACGTACTCTCGCTGACCGAGGCGGTGCTGGACGATCCGCGCGCCATCCTCCAGCAGCAGGTGCGTCGCGCGCGCCAGGACCTGCTGGCCCGCCTCAAGGCCGAGGGCGTCCCCTACGAGGAGCGACTCGAGAAGCTCGACCGGGTCACCCATCCCAAACCCAAGGTCGAGTTCATCCGCGAGAGCTTCCGGCTCTTCGCCGAGCAGCATCCCTGGGTCGGCAGCGACGTGCTGCATCCCAAATCGGTGGCGCGCGAGATGTGGGAGGGCTACGAGGACTTCGCCGACTACGTGCGGCGCTACGGCATCGAACGCAGCGAAGGCCTGCTGCTGCGCTACCTGAGCCAGCTGCACAACACGCTGGTCCAGTCGGTTCCCGAATTCGCCCGCAACGAGGAGATCGAGGACGCCATCGGCTTCTTCCGCGCCATGCTCGGCCGGGTCGACTCGAGCCTCGTTGAGGAATGGGAGAGCCGCACGTCGCCCGGCATCCCGCGCGCCGGCGTGCCCCCGCCGCGCCCCGAGCCGCTGGACCTGGCGCGCCATCCGCGCGCGCTCCAGGCCCGCGTGCGCGCGGAGCTGCACGGGGTGGTGCGCGCGCTGGCCCAGGGTCACTACGAGGACGCGGCGGCCGGCTTGCGCCAGGACCCCGACGCGCCGTGGGACGCCGCGCGCCTGGAGGCCGCACTCGAGCCCTACTACGCCGAGTACGAGCGCATCGTCTTCGACGCCCGGGCGCGCCGGCCCGAGCTCGGCTTGATGAAGCCGCGCGGAAACCGACAATGGGACGTGTTCCAGACGTTGCTGGACGAACGCGACGAACAGCTCTGGAGCCTCGAGGGCGAGGTGGACCTGCGCGAGGAGCGGGCGCCCGAGGGCCCGCTTGTGCGGCTGCGCCGCATCGGTCCGTGAGCGCGGCTCGGCTCTAGCGTCTGGAGACGTAGATGGGCGACGACCAGGCGCGCTCTGCCGCCGGCGCCAGGCAATCGTCGTCGGCCGGCGTGCGGTAGTCGCCGTAGCAGGGCTCCACCTCGACGCAGCGGTCGCCCTCGCGCGCGCGGCAGCGCAGGCCCGCTCCGTTCACGATCGGAGCGGGCTCCTCGAGGGCGCGCACGTAGTAGACCACCTCCCGATCTCCCTGCTGGAACTCCGGGTCGCTGAACTCGACGGTGCACCCCTCGGGACCGGGCGGGCCGGGCAGGGTGCGCCAGGGGTCCTCGATCAGCGCGGCCGGCTCCTCGCCGGGAAGGACCCGGGTGTGGATGCGCACCACTTCGATCCGCTCGATGCGCCGGCGCACCTCGCCCGGGTGGTAGCACTCGCCGCGACACAGCCGCTCCAGACGTTCGGGAACGAGTCCCGCCTGCGAAACGTCGGGACACCCGGGGAGCTGCTCGAAGCTGCCCACTGCGCGCACCCGAAAGCGCGGATCGGCGTCGATCGCGACCCGGGAGCCCATCGGCCGCGGGCCGCCCGGCGCGTTCAGCAGGTCGAACCACAGCAGGATGCGCGGTCCGCTGGTGCCGTAGACCTCGCCCCGCTTCAGCGCGCTCCACAACGCCTGGCGCGAGCGGCCCTGGGCGTGCACTGCCGCCAGCCCGCCGGTCAGGAAGAAGGACGCCTGGCGCTCGAAGTCGAGCACCTGCCAAGGCTCGAAGTTGGCCGGGTCGTAGGGCTCGGAGCGGAGCGTCTCGGGGCGCTCCGGGAACGCGGCCGTCCGGCGATGCCATGCCTCGTCGCGGGCGCCCCGCGCCTCGGTCTGGGTCAGCCGCCCGTACTCCTTGTAGCCGGTGCCGGGGCGCGCCGAGTGGTTGTCGCTCGAGGCGATGAAGCCGAAGCGGAAGCGCAGCGGATCGGCTTCGTCCTCCAGGTTGGCGAGCGACAGGATGTACTGCACCGAGCTGGCCGGCCGGTAGCCCTGGGAGGGCAGGAAGCAGTCGGGGCAGCTGCCGCAGTCGCCCCATTCCTCGATGGACGCGGCCACGGTGAGGCGACCCTGCACGCCCGCCGCCACGAAGTTGTTGCGCGCCTCGGCGACGCGCGCCTCGCAGACCGCCGATTCGGGGTCGTCGCACTCGCCGCGCACCAGCTCGCCGGCCCGCCAGCAGCAGGGTTCGTAGCCGTCGCGCGGGGCGGGGCAGCGGGCGATGCCCCGGGCGTCGAACTCGACCGCGCGCCAGTCGCGGTACTCCTCGCTGTTGCCGTGACCGGAGAACACCTCGATCAGGGTCTGCCGCTCGGGATCGTGCATGCGCGGGGTCAGCTGCTTGTCCCAGGACGATCCCGCGGGCGTGTAGATGCCCCAGGTGGTCCCGTGCGGGATCACCAGGCTCTCGAAACCCCACTCGTCGAGCTTGCGGAACAGCAGCTCGGGGGTGGCCGCCCCCTCCAGGCAATCGGCCGGCAGCTCGCGGGTGTCGATGTCGGCTTCGCAGGGCGGCGTGGCGCGGAGCTCGCGCTGGAAGCGGGCGAAGTCGAAGTAGACCTGCCGGCCGGGCCAGTCGAGCAGCGGGATCGCCGCCATCTCGAGCAGCGGAGGGCGCTGGCGCATGGCGCGCGCGGAGAAGCTGTCGGAGTGGATCGGCCGCGCCGGCACGCGCTCCGGCTCGAGGTCGCGCAGGATCACGTTCTTGTGGCCATAGTGGTCGCGCGGGGTCTCCCCGATCTGCGTCCACTCCCAGCCGAGCAGCGCCACCACGTCGGGATCTTCCGGGTCGCCCGCCACCGCGTTGCACTGCCGAATCGACTCGATCGTCTCCTGCCAGCGCTGCGGCGTGAGTCCTTCGGCGTGGTCGTTGATGCTCCAGAAGTCGACGCCCGAGCAGTAGCGCGCGAAGTCGCAGGCATCGGCGACCGGGTGCGCGCCCTCGCCCTGGAGGATCGGCAGCGCCATCAGGAAGGCGTCGGCCGAGAACGTGGTGTGGACGTGGAGGTCGCCGAACAGGATCTGGCGCGCCGGCGGGGCTCCGCCGGAGACCTCGACGGCTGCGCGTAGCTGGGCCCGTTCGCGCTCCTCGATCACGGCGTCGGGAAGCGCCGCGCCCTCGATCGCACCCGGACCCTGGTGCTCACCGCAACCCGCGACGAGCGCCGCGAACAACCCGATCCAGGCGCTTCGCATGCCGAGATCGCCCCCGGCGGGCTCAGCGCGCCAGCCGAGCGGCGCGCTTGCCGAACACCGGTGCCTCTTCTTCGAACAGGACCGTGAAGCTGGGTCGCCCGAACATGCGATCGAGGAAAGCCGTCAGCTTCGGCCAGCGACCCGCGTCGGGTGCCACGCCGGCGTGGCGGGGCTCGCCGTCGCGGAAGGCCGGGATCCTCCGCAGCGGGCTCACTTCGGTGAACTCGGGCCCCGCAGTCGTCGGATTCACCGGGTCGAAGTCGTCGTCGAGGCCCTTCTCGGCCAGGAAGACGCGCACCTTGCGCACGAAGGGAGAGACGCCGGCGCCGAGGACGGTGAGGGCCATGAGACGAGCTCCTTGTGGGTTCACACGAGCGCCCTCGCATCCTATCGCAGCTACACTTCCCGGGCGCCACCGATCGGGAGACGCGCTGTGGCCCTGATGCGCGAGATCGAATGGGAGTCGTGCCTGCTCCCGCCCGTGCCCGCCCCCGAGCTCCAGCGCCGCTTCCAGCGCGAGGTCGGACGGCCGGGCACGGCGATTCGCTACTTCGCCGACAATCCGTGGGCGGCCGAGGTCCTGATCCGCCTCTCGGTGGAGATGGAGAATCGCGTCGAGCTCGACGCCGAGTTGGCCGACCTGGTGACCCTGGTCGTGAGCCAGGAGGCGTCCTGTCGCTACTGCTTCGCAGCCATGCGCACGCTGCTCCGCGTGCTGGGCATGCCCGAGGCGCGGATCGCTCGTCTCGAACAGGACCTCATGACCGCCGATCTGAACGAGCGCGAGCGCGGGGCACTCGAGTTCGCCCGCCGCCTGGCGCGCTCGAATCCCCTGATCCGTGCCTCGGATCTCGAGGCGCTGCGTCGGCTCGGCTACAGCGAGCTGGAGATCGACGAACTCGTGGCGGCGACGGCGCTCAATGTCTTCTTCAATCGTCTCTCGACCCTGTGCGCGCTGCCGCCGTTCAGGATGGAGGAGCTGCCGGACCGCTGGTACATGCGCATGTTTCGCCCGCTGGTCGCCATGAAGCTCCGCAAGCTCCGGCGCCACACCGAGCTGGAACCGCTGCGGCCCGAGGAACGAGAGGGCCCGTTCTCGCCGGTCGTCGTCGCACTCGACGGCCTGCCGGCGGCGCGGGCGCTGCACTCCGTGCTCGAAGGCATGTGGGCGTCGCCGACGTTGCCCCGGCGCGTCAAGGCGCTGGTCTTCGCCGTCGTGGCGCGCGCGCTCGGCTGCGATCGCTCCGAGGCGGAGGCCACGCGGCTGCTGCTCGAGGACGGGCTGGCGCGCGAGGAGATCGACCAGGCGCTGGCGCACCTGGCGTCACCTGCGCTCGACCCGGTGGAGCGCATCGCGGTCCCCTTCGCACGCGAGACGGTGTGGTACCAGCCGGCGCAGATCCAGCGCCACGGCCGCCAGGTGCTGGAGACACTCTCTCGCGAGCAGTTCATCGAGCTGGTCACCGTGGCGGCGCTCGCCAACGTGGTGTGCAGGCTCGGCTTTACCTGGGGAGCGCGCGGGTGAGCGGGAGCGCCTGGGCCCTCTCCCTGGCGGGGGTGCTGATCGCGGGGCTCGCCGTGGCGCTGCACCGGCATCGCCGCGAGCGCGCGCGCCTGCGCGGCCGGCTCGAGAGCGCCGCCTCCGAGCTCCAGAAGCTCCAGATCGCCTTCAGCCGTTTCGCTCCCGATGCGGTGATCGAGCGGATCATCGCGAGCGGCCAGGAGCAGGTAGGCGAGAAGAAGGAGGTGACCGTCCTCTTCGCCGACCTGGTCGGCTTCACCGCGCTGTGCGAGAAGCTGGAGCCGCCCGTGCTGGTGGGGATCCTGAACGGCTACTTCGAGCGCATGAGCCAGGCGATCTCGGCGCATCGCGGCCGCATCTCGACCTTCATCGGCGACGGCATCCTGGCGCTCTTCGGGGCGCTGGAGCCGAACCCATGGCAGGGCGACGACGGCGTGCGCGCGGCCCTGGCGATGCGCCGCGCCGTGAGCGAGTACAACGAGGAGCTGCGCGCGCGCGGATTGCCCGAGCTCGCCGTCGGCATCGGACTGCACCGCGGCACGGGTATCGCGGGTCTGGTGGGAAGTCGCGACCTGATGGAGTTCGCCTTCGTGGGCCGTACCGTCAACGTGGCGGCGCGTGTCCAGGACCTGACCCGGCACTTCGATACCGACATCATCCTGACCGAGACGCTGCGCAAGACGCTCGATCCGCGCATTCGCGTGGTTCCGTTGCCCGCGACCCCGGTGAAGGGGGTGGCGGAGCCGCTCTCGATCTATGCGGTGGAGAGAGTCGAAGAAGCGGAGTGCGACCGGGAGTGACACCATGGGGTTCCGGGCGGCGTACAACCGCAACTTCGGCGAGCTGGGCGCCCAGGTGGCGCGGCGCTGGCCCGAGCGGGCCGTCATCCGCAACAAGGGCAAGACCACCGACCTGCTGGGCCTGGCGCTCTCGGGCGGTGGCTACCGCTCCGCCATCTTCCACTACGGCGTCCTCAAGGGGTTGGCGCGGATCGGCGTGCTGCCGCGGATCGACTACCTGTCCGCCGTGTCCGGCGGGTCGTGGATCGCGATGGCGCTGGCGACCACCCGCTACCTGGACGACTACTTCTTCCACACGCCGCTGGAGAAGCCGAACTTCATCGAAGAGGGCTTCGAGTCGTTCCTCGCCAACCCGATCCGCACCACCCAGGAGCTGGCGCTGGCTCGGCTGAACGCCAACTACGTCAGCAACGTCTACGGTCGGCTGTTGGCCCGCACCTTCCTGCGCGAGCACGGTCAGGAGAGCCGCTTCCGGAACCTGGCCCACCGCGGGATGATCGTGGACGCCGACCGGCCCTTCCTGATCCTGAACGGCACGGTGAACTATCGGCCCAGCGGAGGGTTCCGCATCGAGCAGGAGTGCTTCGAGATGACGCGGCTCTATTGCGGCAGCCGGTCGCTCGGCTACGTCTCGAGCCGCGACCTGCGCGCCAGCGAGAAGGTGATCCGGCTGCGCGACGCCATCGCCATGTCCGGCGCGGCCGTGGCGGCGCACCTGCCCGGCCTGGGGGACGAGACCATCGGCGTGGGCCTGACCCGCGAGGTGGAGAACTACACCCTGGCCCACGTCGACGAGCCCGTCACCGGTGCGCGCCACCTCGACGTGGCCGACGGCGGCTTCTACAACAACCTGGGGATCGAGTCGCTGGTGAACCGCGGCTGCGGATACATCGTCGTGGTGGACGCGGAGCACGACCCGGAGCGTCCGCGCGACGGGCGCTCCGGTCAGCGTTACACCGGCCTGCGCGAGCTGCTCGAGCGCCACCACATCCCCAAGCCCTTCGGCCAGGACGCAGAGGCGGTGATCGCCGAGCTCGACGCGCGCGACGAGCTGGTCCACGAGTTCCGCGGAGACGACACCATCCCCGACGTGCTCTACATCAAGCTCAAGCCCTGGACCCGCTTCGACGAGGCGGCCGCCGACCAGCCCTACAACCAGTCGAGCTTCTTCAGTCACCTGTTCCGGGGCGCGAGCTTCGCCTTCGATCCCCAGTTCAGCAGCGCCAAGCTCGACTACGACTTCTGCGAGCACCGCAACCTGTCCGAGCTCGGCGCCTTCGTGGTGAACGAGCACCGCCAGCGGATCCGCCGCTTCGCCAACCGGGCAAAGTAGGAGCGCCCCAGCGCCCGGCGCCGGCCCCACCGGCTGGGACGGGCTGGGACGATCTGACCCAGCGCGAGTCGCGACGCCGCACTCCGCGGGCACGCCAGCGCTGATCCGCTGCCGGTGCTCTGCGAGCGCTGGCAGCCTCCTTGCAAAGCTCCCCCGCCAGGCGGGGTGGGTCGGTGAGTATGGAGGGCGGGATGGGTCGCAGTCATCCGCGGGCGGTTCGCAGGGCACGCGAGTCCGCAGCGCTGGGAATCCTGTTCGCATTCGCGGCGGCGACGCCCGCCGCGGCCTTCGAGTTCTTCGACGGCCGGCTCGTCGTCCACGGGGCCTTCGAGCAGCAGATCCGGGCCCTGGGTCGCGACATGAGCACCGGAGACGACATCGATCTGGCCCAGTGGTACACGGTCTTCGGGGTCGAGACCGAGTTCACGGCTGTCGAGGATGGGTGGGGACCCATCGACCTGCTGAGCTTCTTCGCCCGCTTCGAGACCCGCTACGACTGCGTCTACACCCGGGGCTGCGGGCTCTTCGGGGGGGCCGACGCCTTCGGAAACCGCGCCGACCACCTTCCGGGGCGCATCGTCGACGCCGAGCGCAGCGGCTTCCAGGGCAGCGTCTTCGTCGACGACCTGGGCAGCTACGCCGGCCGCATCGTTCGCGCCGAGGAGGACCTGCGCAACGGTTTCGGCCGCGCCGAGTTCGGCCCCACCAACGACCGCAGGCCGCTGCTCTTCTCCCAGCTCCACCGCATCGACGGGCTCTTCGAGATTGCGGGGCCCGACCAGAATTTCGGTGCGGGCGAAGGCCCCGCCGGCGCCGACGACCCGGCCTTCTTCTACTTCCGCGAGGTGCTCGACAACTGCCAGTTCGGCAGCCGCGAGATCGCGGGGGGCGACGACGGTCACGGCGTGCAGATCCTGGGGCCGATCAACCCGAAGTGCCGGATCAATCCCGCCGGGCGGCTGCGCAATCTCCCCAATCCCTTCCGGACCGGCGACCTCAGCCCGATCACCGGGCGCGGCGGGACCACCGAGCTTCCGTACCGACCCGCGCCGATCTACGGCTTCGACGAGCCCGCGCCGCGCAGCGCCGCACAGGGCGTGTTCTACCCCAGTCCGGCGTACCGGCGGCTGCTGGACAGCGGCAACCTGGGCGACTTCGACCAGAACTTCCGCCAGGCAGAGCTCGAGTGGAACCGCGGTGCGAGCCAGCAGGACGAGAAGGAGCTGAAGGAACTCTACGCCGACGTCGAGATGTTCGACAGCCGGCTGTGGCTTCGCGTCGGCAAGCAGAACATCGTGTGGGGCAAGACGGAGCTCTTCCGCACCACCGACCAGTTCAATCCGACCGACCTCGCGCTGGCCACCTTGCCCGAGCTGGAGGAATCGCGCATCCCGCTCTGGGCGGTGCGCGGCGTGTGGTCCTTCTGGAGCGTGGGGCCGTTCCAGGACCTGCGCCTGGAGCTGGCGGCCAACTTCGACCAGTTCGAGCCCTCCGACCTCGGCCGCTGCGGGGAGCCCTTCACGGTGTTCGCGGCCTGCAACAAGACCGCCGGCCTCTTCTTCCACGGCATCACCGGTTTCGGGCTGGCCGGCGAGCGGCGCCCGCAGGACCCGTGGAACAGCCTCCACGGGGTCGAGGTCGGCGCGCGGCTCGAGTTCCGGCTCGGTCGCTTCTCCTTCCAGGTGATGGACTTCTACGGCTTCGAAGACCGGCCGTACACCGACAAGATCTACGACTTCGAGCGCAACGTCGATCCGCTGAGCGGCCGCCCGCGCCGTGCCAACTCACGCGGCACCTGCGTGACGGGAACGGAGCCGGCCTGTCTGCGCATCACCTCGAACATCCTGCCCAACGGCGACATCCCCGACCCGCCGCCGGGCGAGGCCGGCTCGGTGGTCGATCCCGCCAGCCGCCAGGAATCCCTCGACAACCTGTCGGCCAATCTCCAGCTGTTCACGATGATCTGCTCCACCAGCATCGGTTTCAACGCGATCGATCCCGCCGCCTGCGGGCAGACCGTGTTCAACAGCCTGAACAGCCCACTCTCCCGCACGCCAGAGGACCGCAGCGTGGCCAAGGAGACCCTGGTGGTGTCGGGTTTGCTGTCGAACTCGCTGGCCGGCAATACGTTGGCGGGCGGCAGCATCCTTCCGCTCCTGGTGCGGCGTCCCGACGGCGGCGTGGTGCCGCCTCCGTTCGTGCGACTGAACGCGGATCCCTGCGATTCGTTCCAGACCGACGGCTGCCCCGACAAGGGCGACGCGCCGATGTCGGACTTCGGGGGCAATCCCTTCTACGCCTCGGGCGGTCCGACGCTGAACCAGGTGCTGACCGACGAGCAGGAGGCGCTGCTGGGCTGCGGCGCGTTCTACGGCACCGACTGCGAGGCCGACGGCATCGACCTGGCCAATACCGAGGCCAGCGTGCTGATGCAGGCCGTGGTCGGCTTCCCGGGCAATTCCCTGGACGAGTGGCTCACCACCAACGGCCTGGCCCAGCCGGGTACCACCGGCTTCGCGGGTGGGCCGGTGGCGACGCGCTACCTCGGCTCGGCCGGTGTCGGCATCCTGCCCGGCGCCCGGGGCGTCGCGGACGCCGGCTACGATCCGCTGGTCGACGGCTGCGCCGACGGCGCCTCCCCCGGCTGTGCCGGCGCCATGACGCTGGCGATCCCCTCGGTGGACCTGCTGGGCAACACGCTCCCCGACGGCGGCTTCGGTCCCTCCACCGGCCAGGCCTTCGCCAGCGAGATGGCGGCGTTCTCGTGGAACTTCCAGATGCTGGCGGCGGCGCTCTCGTCGCCGCCGGACCTGGAAGCCCCGCTGCTCTTCCCGGACACCTGTCCGGCGGGCGCGCCGCCCGATTGCCTCGATGTCGAGCCCGACGAGTTCGACGCCACCAGGCCGTTCAGCACCGACCCGGGCCAGTGCTCCTGGGCCCAACCCCAGTTCTGCGGCGTGCTCAACTCGTTCTTCGTGGTGGTGGGGCTGCAGCGCAACTCGGTGCGCGCCGCCGGCAATGGCGATTTCGGTCGCGCCGACTTCATCTGGCACAGCGGTGGCGAGGCGGTGCTGCGCTACGAGAAGCGCAACGTGATGGGCTTCTCGATGGACTTCGCCGAGGACTTCACCAAGTCGAACATCAGCGTCGAGGCCGCCTGGATCGAGGGGCAGCAATTCACCGACGTGAACACCCGCGACGGCATCAGCGACTCCGATACGCTGAACCTCACCGTGTCGGTCGATCGCCCCACCTTCATCAACTTCCTGAACGATCAGCGCACCTTCTTCTTCAACACCCAGTGGTTCTTCCAGTACCTGCCCAGCTACAAACGCGGCTTCACCTCGAACGGTCCGTTCAACGTGCTGGCGACGTTCAGCGTCAACACCGGCTACTTCCAGGACCGGCTGCAGCCCGCGGTGACCTTCGTGTACGACAAGCGTTCCAACTCCGGGGCCGCGCTGCCGCGCGTGAGCTACCGCTTCTCGTCGAACTTCTCGGCGACGGTGGGCATGAACTTCTTCTGGGGGCGCTTCGAGCAGCGCGACTTGCCGATCCAGCCGATCTCGTCGATCGACAACCAGGTCGGGCGGCGCGCCTACACCCAGGGCGTGGAGAACGGGTTGGCCCTGGTGCGCGATCGCGACGAGGCCTTCCTGCGCATCCGCTACACGTTCTAGCGGCCGCGGAGGGTCGTCGGCCACACGATCGTCGTCACCGAACGCCCCGGCAGCCGCACGGCGCGGTGGCCGCGGCGCTCGGCGGATCCAGGGCCGAGCTCCGCACCGTTCTGCTCCGGCGAGGTGCGGATCACGCGTGCGGGGCCGCGCAGCCCGGGAACCGGGAAGGTGGCCCAGCGCGAGTCGTCGGCGCGGTTGATCAGCACCGCCGTCAGCACGCGCCGTGCGTCGTCGCGAAAGGCCGACACGCGGACGTCCGGGTCGGCGCTGCTCGCCTCGATCCGCACCGCGCCGGGCTTCACGTACTTCATGTACTGGCGGGCGGTCCAGTACTTCGGCGTCACCGTGTAGTCCGGCGCGCCGCTGGTGGAGATCACCACCAGCGCTTCGCCCGGGCCGCCGGGCCGGTAGAGGTTCCACATCACGTACATCGACGCGCCGCCCACCAGCGCTTCGTGCATCAGCTCGGCCTGGGCGATGCCCTCGTCGTGACTGCCGTATCCGATTCCCGTGGTATTCGAGAACTCGGTCATCCACAGCGGCAGTCCGGGCGGCGTCGCGGCGCCCAGGGTGGCCAGGGTCGGGCCCACGCCGGCGGCGTCGTAGTAGCTGAGCGAGTAGAGATGGAACGCGACCGCTTCGAGCATCCCGCTGGCCGTGGGCGTGGCGAGGATGGCGGGGAGGAAGAGCGGTACGAAGGCGGGCACCGCCATGTCCGGCGCCGCCAGGCCGACATCGATCCCGTCGGCCCGAAGGCGCTGGGCGATCAACTCGATCATGCGGGCATAGCCGGAGGGCGTGTAGGTGTTGGAATCCCAGGGCGCCACCGCCTCCGGCTCGTTCTGGATCGAGAGCCAATCGAGCGGATGGCCGGCGTCGGCCAGCACGCCGAGGTACACGCTCACCAGCTCGGCGAACTCGGGCTCCATCTCGGGGAGCAGCGAGCCGCCGCAGCACTCGCGCTGGGTGGTCTTCATCCAGGCGGGCGGGGTCCACGGCGCCGCGATCAGGCGCGGGTCGCCGCGCGCGGCGATCTCGTCGAGCTGCCAGAGCTGGTCCTCCACCGGAACGAAGCCGTCGGGATTCACGTGGTGCGGATCGTCGTCGTCGTTCACCGGCTCGATGGCCGGCCAGATCTTGATCCGCACCACCGATGGCTCGAGATCGCCGAAGACCAGGTCCATCACCTCGGAGCGCGACGGCTCGGGGATGTCGCGCAGGGTGAACTCGTTGGCGGCGGAGCCGCCGAGACCGTCGATCGTCTGGTACTCGACGCCGGGGTCGATCACCACCTCGACCGCCGTCGTGTCGGCGCACGGCGCCGCCGCGCCGAGCAGGGCGCTGCACGCCACGCAGAGGAGCAGGGAGCTGCGGTCGCCGCCCGGGTCCTGCCGCGAGGCATCTCGACTTCCGGCGTTCCGCACGAGACCTCCTGCGCCGATTTCGAGGCCGCTCGCTTTCATCATTATAGTCGACCTGGCGAGCGATCGCGTCGAGCAAGCGGCTCGCCGTCGCTCGCTCCCGCGATGCGGCGTCCCGCTTCGTCCCGCGCTTGCTATCGTGGATCCCCTGCCCGTAGCTCCAGAGGACAGCGATGACCTTCGACGCATCGGAAGGAATCCGCGAGCGCAAGTCGCGCGAGACGCGCGAGCGGATCTTCCGAGAAGCGATCGCGCTCTTCGAGCGGAGGGGCTTCGCCGGAACGAAGATCCGGGACATCGCGGAACACGCGGGCGTCTCCACGGTCACGGTGCACAACCACTTTCGCACCAAGGACCGCTTCCTCCACGCGCTGGCCGAGCTCTACTTCGAGCGGGCGATGCGACTCTTCGAGGAGATGGCCCAGATGGCCAGCGTGCCGTCCATGGATGTTGCGGCCCTGCTCGCGGCCGCGCATGACACCGTGTTGGCCTGGCCGACCACCGGTCGGCAGCTCGCCGCGGACACCCAGCGCGTGGTGCTGCGCACCGAGACCGGCGACCGGCTCTATCACCAGATGCGCGCGCGGTTACTCGCGTTCTTCACCGAGCTGCAGCGGTCCGGGATCGTTCGCAGCGACCTGGGTGCCACGCTGCTGGCCGCCGCCACCGGGGATCTCATCCTCGGGGCGCTCACGAGCTGGGTGACGGACCTCTCCGAGGCGCAGAACCCTCGGGAGAAGGCGGCCGAGCTCCTGTCCTTCCTGTTGACGATCCTTCGCGACCCGAGCCATTCCGCAACGGCTCCCTAGCGGAGCCGTGCGCAACTGCAGAGAGCTCGGAGTCGAGAGCGGAGGTGGTGGCCCAGGCCAGAATCGAACTGGCGACACCCGCATTTTCAGTGCGGTGCTCTACCAACTGAGCTACCGGGCCACGGGCGGACGAATCTAGCCGAGGGCCCGGGTGGCGTCGACGACCCGCTACCCGCGCTATTCGCTCGCCGCGGCGGGCCGCTGGATCGTGACCTTCGCGATTGGGACGTCCTCGAGCGGCCGGTCCTGGGGACCCCAGCGCGCGTAGAGGTCGCGTTCGACTTCGGCGATGCGGTCGACCACCTCCATGCCCGTGAGCACCCGGCCGAAGGCCGTGTAGCGGCCGTCGAGTGCCGGATGGTCGTCCAGCATGATGAAGAACTGGCTGCCCGCCGTGTTGGGCTGGCCGTTGTTCGCCATGCCGACCACGCCACGCCCGAAGCTGGTCTGGTTGAACTCGTCACCGATCAGGTGCCCGGGTCCGCCCAGCCCGTCGTTGCGCGGGTCGCGGTCCTTGGAGTTGGGGTCGCCGCCCTGGATCATGAAGCCCGGCACCACGCGGTGGAAGGTGGTTCCCTGGTAGAAGCCCGACGTTGCCAGCTCGATGAAGTTGTCCACGGTTCTCGGGGCGCGGTGCGGGAGGAGCGCGATCCGGAAGGCGCCGAAGCCCTCCACCTCGACGGTTGCGATGGGGAGCTCCGCCGGGGGCGGGTCCGGTGCCGGGACCGCGGCCGGAGTTGCGGGCTCCGGCGGATCCACCTCGCTCCCGCACCCGGGGGCGAGCGCCAGGGCCGCGCACGCCAGGGCGACGCTCAGCCCGGCGCGAACCTGCGCGGCTCGATCTGCACGGCAGTCCATCAAAGGTCCCCTCGCTCCGGCGGTCACTCTCCTACGCGTTCAGCTGGCAAATCTAGCGGGAGATCAGCATGAGGAGCAGCAACGTCGGCAGCAGCTTCCGCTCCGGGTAGGGCCGCGGAACCTTTTACGCGTTTCGAAGGCTCGCCGGTGCGAGGGGACGCGGCTGAGACGGCCCCGCCGCCGACGTATTCACCGGATCTCGGGACCCCGCAGGCGATGTGATAGTTTCCGAGCATGGCACGCCGCGCCATTCCGGGCGTTGTGATTTCCACGCTGCTTCTGCTGTTCGCCGTCGCTCCCGCCGGGGCCGCGGCGCGCGCCCCCTCGCTCGGCATGCGCGGCATGGTGGTGAGCGCCGAGCGGCACGCGACCGAGGTGGGTGTGGCGGTGCTCGAGGCCGGCGGCAATGCCATCGATGCCGCCGTGGCGGTGTCGCTCGCGCTGGGCGTCACCGAGCCCTACCACTCGGGCATCGGCGGCGGCGGCTTCCTGCTGGTCCGCCTGGCCGACGGTGGCGTGTTCGCGGTGGACGCCCGCGAAACCGCGCCCGCCGCCGCGACTTCCGACATGTACATCCGCCCCGGCGTGGCCGAGGACGCCTCGCGCCGTGGCGGCCTCTCGGTGGCGACGCCGGGCCTGGTGGCCGGCCTGGCACTCGCCCGCGATCGCTGGGGAACGCGGCCCTGGGCCGAGCTGCTGGCCCCCGCGATCGGCCTGGCGCGCGAGGGCTTCCCGATCGGCGTGCGACACGCGCGCATGGCGGCCTACTGGCACGGCGCCGGCGCGCCGGCCCGCTTTCCCGAGACCGCCCGCATCCAGCTGGCGGACGGCGCCCCGCCCGCGCCGGGCTGGCGGCTGGTGCAGAGCGATCTCGCCGACACCCTGGAAGAGCTGGCGCAGAAGGGCCCCGAGGCCTTCTACCGCGGACCCTTGGCGGGGGCGATGGCCTCCGCCGCCGCGCGTCACGGGGGCATCCTCACCGCCGCCGACCTGGCCGGCTACGAGCCGCGTCTGCGCGAGCCGATCCGCGGCCGCTATCGCGGGCTCCAGGTGCTCTCGTTTCCACCGCCGTCCTCGGGCGGCATCGCCCTGGTGGAGATGCTGAACATCCTGGAGGGCTTCGACCTGGCGCCGCTCGGCGCGGGATCGTCGGCCGCCATGCACCGGGTGACCGAAGCGATGAAGCTGGCCTTCGCCGACCGCGCCGCCTACCTGGGCGACACGGACTTCGTCGACGTGCCCGTCGCAGCGCTGATCTCGACCGACTACGCCGACCGGCTGCGGCGCCGGCTGCTGCCGCCGCGCTGGAAGCGGGCCCCATGGACCTGGGGCCGGAGCGAGGTGGTCATCCGCGTGCCGGGCCCCGGCCTCGGCGTGTCCCCCACCCTCGACGGGGGCACCACCCACTTCTCGGTGACCGATGCGGCGGGCAACGCCGTGGCCGTCACCCAGACCATCAATCTGCTGTACGGCTCCGGCATCACCGTGCCCGGCCGCGGCATCGTGCTGAACGACGAGATGGACGACTTCGCGATCGAGACCAACAGCCCCAACGCCTTCGGCCTGGTGGACACCAGCGGCGCCAACGCGGTGGCGCCCGGCAAGCGCCCGCTCTCGAGCATGACGCCGACGATCGTGACCGACGACGGCCGCGTGCGCATGGTGACGGGCAGCCCCGGGGGCCCGCGCATCATCACCACCACGCTGCTCTCGATCCTGAACGTGGTGGACTGGGACATGGACGTCTCGGAGGCGGTGTCGGCGCCGCGCTACCACCATCAGTGGGAGCCAGCGAAGCTCTACGTCGAGCCGGGCATGCCCTCCGATGTGCTCGACGCGCTGCGCGCCCGCGGCCACGAGGTCGAGGTATCGAGGCGCAACTGGTCGAGCGCCCAGGCGATCGTGATCGATCCCGAAACCGGCTGGCACTGGGGCGGTAGCGACCCCCGCAGCGACGGGCTCGCCCTGGGCTACTGAGCGCGATGCGGCGCCCCTGGCCCCAGCGCGGGTCAGCGGGTACGTTGCCCGCCCCTCATTGGAGATCTGCACATGGCTCTGGTTCGCAACTCGTTCCTCGCACTGCTCTTCGTCACCGTGGCCAGCGTCGGTTCGGCGGAGTCCGCGAAAGGAGACAAGCCCGTGGTCATCCTCGAAACCTCGCTCGGCGCCATCGAGATCACGCTGGACGCCGAGAAGGCGCCGGTGTCGGTCGAGAACTTCCTCGCCTACGTGGACGCCGGCTTCTACGACGACACCGTCTTCCACCGGGTGATTCCCGGATTCATGATCCAGGGCGGCGGATTCGGCCAGGACATGAGCCAGAAGAAGACGCGGGCCCCGATCAAGAACGAAGCCGACAACGGCCTCCAGAACGACCGCGGCACGCTGGCCATGGCGCGGACCTCCGACGTCAACTCCGCCACCGCCCAGTTCTTCATCAACCTGAAGGACAACGACTTCCTGAACCACGGCGGTCGCGACTTCGGCTATGCCGTCTTCGCCAAGGTCACGGACGGCCTCGACGTCGTCGACCGTATCGCCGCGGTGCCCACCGGACGCAAGGGCATGCACACCGATGTCCCCACCGAGCCGGTGGTGATCAAGACGGCCCGTCGCAAGCAGCCGTAGCCGCTAGGGCCGGATCCGCGCCCTCGTCGATCCGTTGAGGTCGATCACGCGCCGCGCCACGCGGAGCACGTCCTCCGCGCTGACCGCGGCCATCCGCCCGGCGTAGTTCTCCGCCTCTTCGGGTCCCAGCCCGTAGCGCGAGTCGAGGGCCACGTGGGCGGCGCGCGACGCGTTGCGCTGGCGGTCGATCTCGAAATTGCCGATCAGGTAGTTGCGGGCGCGGGCCAGCTCGCCCGCGTCGGGCGCCCGATCGAGCAGGCGCCGCAGCTGGTCGACGATGCCGCGCTCGGCGGCCTCGAGCTTGTCCGGCGACGAGGCGATGCTCACCGCGAAGAGCCCCGGGGACAGACCCTCGACGTTGACGGCGTTGACCGAGTAGGCGAGGCCCTGCCGATCGCGCAGCTCGAGGAAGAGCCGGCCGCCCTGGCCGGCCAGGATCTGGGCGATCACTTCGAGGGCGAAGCGGTCCGGGTCGCGCACCGTCAGGCCGCGGAAGCCGATCACCAGGTGCGCCTGGGCGCGTTCCTTGCGCAGCTCGGCCTCGCGCGGCTCGCCGGGCACCGGCTCCTCGGGCGGCGGGGTCCAGACGAACTCGTCGTCGGGCAGGTCGGCCAGCCGCAGCGAAAGCGTCTCCGCCAGCGAGTCCGGATCCACGTCCCCCGAGACCGCCAGGCACAGGTTGCCGGCGCGGACCCAGCGCGACTGGTAGGTCTGCAGGTCCTCGCGGGTGAGCGCGGTCACCGAGCCCTCGGCGCCCAGCAACGGCAGCCGGTACGGGTGACGGCGCCAGTGGGTTTCGGCGAAGAGGTCGAAGACCCGCGCGCCCAGCCGGTCCTCGCGGCGGGCGAGGGCCGCCAGCGTGTCGCGCCGTTCGCGCTCGATCTGCTCCGGCGCGAAGGCCGGCTCGAGCAGCACCTCGGCGAACAGCTCCAAGGCGCGCGCGAGGCTGGCGCTCGCCACCTCCAGGCTGAGCCCGAAGCTGTTGCGGCCGGAATAGCCGTCGAGATCCGACGCGATCGATTCGATCGCCCGCGCCAGCTCGGCGTCGGAGCGACCGCGGGTTCCGCGCAGCCACATCGAGGTCAGGAAGTGGCTGATGCCGGCGCTGGCCTCGTCCTCGACCAGCTGTCCGCCCAGGAAGGCGGCGCGCACCGCGACCACCGGGACCTCGGGGCGTCGCTCGACGTGGAGCGCGGCGCCGCCGGGCAGCTCGTAGCTGTGGATCGTGGGAACCGCGTCGGCCCGTCGCCGCGGCCGCGAGCCGGCCCGCTCGGCCCGCTCGGCGCCCTGGCTCACCGCGCGCGCGACCGCCTTCTCGTCCAGGTCCGCCGCCTGGCCCTCGGGCAGCACCGCGGCCACGGTCAGGCGTTGCGGATCGAGGTAGGTGCGCGCCACGCGCAGCAGGTCTTCGGCCGAGGCTGTGCGGATCGCCTCGAGGTAGACTGCCTCGCGCCCGTGGTCACCCGCAAGTGCGTGGAAGCTGCCCAGCTTGCGGGCCTGGCCCGACACGCTCTCGCGCTCGAAGTGCTCCGAGGCCAGGAAATTGGCGCGCGCCTTCTCGAGCTCGGCCTCGGCCACCGCTTCACGGCGCAGCCAGGTCACCTCGTGCACCAGCGATTCCACGGCGGGCGCCACACGCTGGGCGTCGAGGTCGGCGCTCACGCCGAAGCCGCCCGGGTCGAGGGGCGTGTAACAGTAGGCGTCGGCGCGATCGACCAGCCCGTCGCGCTCCTTGACCCGCCGCACCAGGCGGCTGCTGTCGCCCTCGCCCAGCACGAAGGCCAGCAGATCCAGATAGGGCGTGTCGGCGTGTGACAGGTTCACGGCGGGCCACGACAGGTCGAGGCAGGCGCGCTCGAAGGGGCGGCGTAGCAGGGTCGAGCGCAGCTCGTGTTGGGCCGGCTCCTGGGGCCGGTGGCGCCGGGTGTGTGCCGGCTCCGCAGCGGCCCACTCGGCGCGCAGCGTGTCGGCCAGCACCGCGGCGTCGAAGTCGCCCACGGCGACGATCGCGAGGTTGTCGGGCGCGTACCAGCGCCGGTAGAAATCGCGCACCCGCGTCGGGTCGAAGCGCGAAACGCTGTCGCGGGTGCCGAGGATCGGGGCGCGGTACGGATGCACCCGGTAGCACTCGGCGAAGAGCGCCTCGCTGCATACCTGTCCCGGTGAGTCCTCGGCACGTTTGATCTCCTCGAGCACCACCTCGATCTCGCGCGACAGCTCTTCGGGATCGAAGACTGCGTTGCGCACCATGTCGCTGATCACCTCGCGCGCCAGCGGGAATCCGTCGCGCGGGGTGGTGGCGTGGTAGACCGTGACGTCGTAGCTGGTGAAGGCGTTCACCCGACCACCCACGCCCTCGACGGCCCCGGCCAGGTCGCCCACGCCGCGGCTCTCGGTGCCCTTGAAGAGCATGTGCTCGTGGAAGTGGGCGAGGCCCGCCTCGCCGCGCCGCTCGTCGGCCGATCCCACCCGGGCCCAGATCTGGAACTCGACGACGGGGGCCAGGTGCGACTCGCGCAGGAGCAGCGTGAGCCCGTTGGGCAGGATCTCGTGGTGGAGCGGAGCGCTGGGCAAGATCGAGCCAGCATAGAGAACGGCTCCGGCGGGGCCAGGGCTATCCTCTTTCGGGTGAGCCCGGATTCGAGTCTCGGTGTCTACCTCCACGTACCGTTCTGCGAGCGCATCTGTCCGTACTGCGACTTCGCCGTGGTGCGCGCCTCCCGCGGCGACGCCGCGGGCCCCGCTGCCTACGTGGACGCCGTGCTTCGCGAGCTGGAGGCGCGGCGCGGCTCCTACCGCGATCGCCGGCTCGAGAGCCTCTACCTCGGCGGGGGCACGCCGGCGCTGCTGCCAGTGGACGCTGTGGCGCGGCTGGTCGCGGCGGTGCGCGACACCTTTGCCGGCGATCCCGTGGAGGTCACCCTGGAGGCGAACCCGAGCACGCTCGAGCGCGAGCGGCTGGCGGGCTTCCGCCGCGCCGGCGTGAACCGGCTGTCCCTCGGCATCCAATCCTTCGACGACGCGGTGCTCCACCGGCTGGGCCGCGCCCACCGGGCCGAAGCAGGTCGCGAGACGCTGCGCGCCGCTCGCGCCGCGGGCTTCGACAACCTCTCGCTCGACCTGATCTTCGCGGCGCCGGGGCAGAGGCTGGCCGATGTCGAGCGCGACCTCGCCGAGGCGACCGCCTTCGAGCCGGAGCACGTCTCCGCGTACCAGCTCACGGTGGAGGAGGGCACGCCCTTCGCGCTGGCGGCCGCCCGCGGGCAGCTCGCCCTGGCCGACGAGGATGAGAGCGCCCGCATGTTCGAACGGGTCGCCGAGCGGCTGGAGGAGGCCGGACTGTATCGCTACGAGATCTCGAGCCATGCGCGGCCGGGCCGCGAGGCGCGCCACAACCGGCGCTACTGGGAGCGCCGCCCGGTCCTCGGATTGGGGATGGGCGCCTGGTCCACCGAGGCGCAGAGCCCCGCTGCGCCCCATGGCGCCCGCCGCGCCAACGTCCGCGACCTCGGCCGCTACCTCGCCAGCGCGGGCGGTCCGGGAGGATGCGAAGCCCGGCTCGAGCCGATCGAAGCGGCGACCGCCCGGGGCGAAGCGATGTTTCTCGCCCTGCGCACGCGTCAGGGCCTGTCGGCGGAGCGCTTTCGAGCCGAGTTCGGCGCTCCGCCGCGGGCCTTCTTCGGAGACGCCATCGCCGAGCTCACGGCGGCGGCGCTGCTCGCCGAAACGGACGACGGAAGCCTCCGGCTTACCCCGCGGGGGATCCTGCTTTCCGACACGGTCGCGGCGCATTTCGTGTGACCCTCACCTTGCGGCCCCGGTCCCCTGTGGTACCAAAAATGAAGGAATTCAGAGGGGTTGCGTTGCCCACTCCGACCGATGTCCCGCAGCCGCTGAGCGAGCGCCAGCTACTGGTGCTGCGCGCCATGGTGACCGCGTACGTGGCCGGCGCCGCACCGGTGGGCTCGGCCACGATCTCCCACCTGCTGCCGGTGGCGTTGTCCTCGGCGTCGATCCGCAACACCATGACCGAGCTCGCCGAGCTGGGCATGGTGGAGAAGCCGCACCGGTCCGCCGGCCGCGTGCCCACCGAGCCCGGGCTGCGCGCCTTCCTCGACGGCGTCAGTCCGCGCCAGCCGGGCCGCTTCGAACGCCGCGAGCTGGCGGGGAGCGTGCGCGAGGAGAGCCCCGAAGCATTGATCCGCAGCGCGGCGCACCTGCTCTCGCAACGCACCCGTCAGCTCGGCTTCGTGATGCCGCCGCGCATCGACCAGCTCGTGCTGCGGCACGTGAGCCTGGTGCGACTCTCGTCCACGCGCGTGCTGGCGGTGCTGGTCTCCGAGACGGGTCGCGCCTGGCAGCGGGTGATCGAGGACGACGCCAGCGGCGGCCAGGCCGAGCTCGACCGCATCGCCATCGCGCTGAACGAGCGCGTGGCCGGCTCGACCCTGTCCCAGGTGCGCATCCAGCTGGAGCAGGACGTGCGCGAGCTGCGCTCCCATGCCCGCAGCGTGCTCGAGCAGGCCATCTGGCTGGGTTGGCGCGCGCTCTCCGACGACGCGGAAGCCGACGCCGCCGATCCGGTGATCGCGACCTGGCTGGCGCTGCTCGACCAGCCCGAGTTCCACGACCCGGAGCGGGTGCGGCAGCTCTTCGGCGCGCTCGAGACCCAGGAGACGCTGCTGCGAATCCTGGACGAGGTAGTGCAGCAAGGCGGTCTGCGTGTCAGTCTGGGCGGTGAGCTGGGCGAGCCCGAGCTGCGCGAGCTGGCCCTGGTGGCGGCTCCCTACGGACCGCGCGGGGCGCCCCGCGGCGTGCTGGGCGTGATCGGGCCGTCCCGAATGGACTATCCCCGGGTGATGGGGTTGGTCGACTACTTCTCTCACCTGGTGACGGAGCGACTCGGGACGTGACCTCGAAGAAGCGGAATCCGGACGACCACGAGGGCTGGGAGGGCCTGGCCGAGGAGGCCTCCGGCGGAACCCTCGAGCCCAACCGCGAGCTGGAAGAGGCGATGCGGGAGGCCGCCGACGCGGTGGAGGCCCGCCAGGCAGAGGCCCGGGCTGCCCGCTCCGGTGGGGAGGGTCCGGCCGGGGCGGAGCTGCGCCAGGAGCTCGAGGAGGCCCAGGAGAAGTACCTGAGGCTCGCCGCGGATTTCGACAACTTCCGGCGCCGAGCCCTCAAGGACAAGCAGGAAGCCCATCACTACGGCCACCAGAATCTCGTCAAGGACCTCCTGTCCACGGTCGATAACCTGGAACGCGCCATCGACCACGCGCGGAAGAGCGAGGAAGCCGACGCCAAGGGACTGCTGCAGGGGGTGGAACTCGTCCTGCGGGAGCTCCAGGCCGTGCTGACCAAGCACGGCGCCGTGGTGATCGACGCCGAAGGGCAGCCTTTCGACCCCGCTCAGCACGAGGCGATGGCGCAGGTACCCGACGCGTCGGTGCCGCCCAACACCGTGGTGGAGGTGTTCGAGCGGGGGTACCAGCTGCGGGACCGCCTGTTGCGGCCCGCGCGTGTAGTGGTCTCGCGCGCGCCCGACGACGCCGAGGCGGAAGAGAGCTAGCCCGGAGGTCGTGCCGTCGGCCCCGGCAGGGAGGAAGCCGGCGCCGTGGGCAAGGTCATCGGAATCGACCTCGGCACGACGAACTCGTGTGTGGCGGTGATGGAGGGGGGCACCCCCAGCGTCATCGCGAATGCGGAAGGCGCGCGCACCACGCCCTCGACCGTGGCCTTCAGCGAGGCCGGCGAGACGCTGGTCGGCCAGATCGCCAAGCGACAGGCCGTGACCAACCCCGAACGCACCGTATTCGCGGTCAAGCGCCTGATCGGGCGCAGCAACGACGCCGGCGAGGTGGAGCGCTTCCGCGAGGTGGCGCCCTTCGGCATCGAGGCGACCGAGAACGGCGACGCCTGGGTGCGCGCCGGCGACAAGCTCTGCTCGCCCCAGGAGATCTCCGCGCTGGTGCTGGCCAAGATGCGCGAGACTGCGTCGGAGTTCCTGGGCGAGACCGTGACCGACGCGGTGATCACAGTGCCCGCCTACTTCAACGACCGCCAGCGCCAGGCCACCAAGGACGCCGGCAAGATCGCCGGCCTCAACGTGATGCGCATCATCAACGAGCCGACGGCGGCGGCGCTGGCCGAAGGCCTCGACAAGGAAGGCAGCCAGCGCGTAGCGGTCTTCGACCTGGGTGGAGGCACCTTCGACATCTCGATCCTCGAGATGGGCGAAGGCGTCTTCGAGGTGAAGAGCACCAACGGCGACACCTACCTGGGCGGTGAAGACTTCGACGAGCGCATCGTGCGCCACCAGCTCGATCACTTCCGCGAGGCCACCGGCATCGACCTGACCGGCGACAAGATGGCGCTGCAGCGGCTCAAGGAGTCCGCCGAGCGCGCCAAGCACGAGCTCTCGTCCACCGAAGAGACCGAGATCAATCTGCCGTTCATCGGGGCCGACGCCTCCGGTCCCAAGCATCTGAACATGACGCTCACCCGCGACGAGCTCGAGTCGCTGGTAGCCGACCTGGTGCAGCGCCTGGTCGCGCCCTGCGAGATGGCGCTCGAGGACGCCGAGCTGAGCCGCGACCAGATCGATCAGGTGGTCCTGGTCGGCGGTATGACGCGTATGCCGCGCATCCAGGAGAAGGTGAAGGAGATCTTCGGCAAGGACCCCCACAAGGGCGTCAACCCGGACGAGGTCGTGGCCTGCGGCGCGGCGATCCAGGGCGGCGTGCTGAAGGGCGAGGTGTCCGACGTCCTGCTGCTCGACGTGACCCCGCTCTCGCTGGGTGTGGCGACGCAGGGCGGCATCTTCACCAAGATCATCGACAAGAACACCACCATCCCGACCCACCAGGCCCAGGTCTTCTCGACCACCGAGGACAACCAGAGCCTGGTGCGGATCCACGTGGTCCAGGGCGAGCGCGAGATGGCCGCGGACAACCAGAGCCTCGGCCAGTTCGAGCTGGTGGGGATTCCGCCCGCACCCCGCGGCGTTCCCCAGATCGAAGTGAGCTTCGACATCGACACCGACGGCGTGGTCAGCGTCTCGGCCAAGGACCTGGGCACCGGCCGCACCCAGGCGATCCGCGTGACCGCGGGCAGCGGGCTGACCGAGGAGCAGGTCGAGCAACTGGTTTCCGAGGCGGCTGCCAACAAGGACGCGGACCACGAGCGCCGCGAAGAGGTGGAGCTGCGCAACCGCGCGGATGGCCTGATCTACTCCACCGAGGCCGCTTTGGCCGACTACGCCGAGCACGTCACCGACGAGGAGCGCGAGGCGCTCGAGGTGGCCCTGGCCCGCACCCGCGACGCGCTGGGGGGCGGCGATGTCGGCGAGCTGGCCGCCGCCGTGGACGAGCTCACCGGGCTCTCCTACAAGATGACGGAGAAGCTCTATTCGACCCTCGGGGGAGAGAGCTCCTAGCTTCCTGCTAGCCCCGCCGCGTCCGAAATCCTAAGATCCGCCCGGTCGCCCCAGCTTTTCCAAACCTGGTCCCCCGCAGACCTCGCCTCCACCGGTCCGTCGTTGCCCAAACGCGATTACTACGAAGTTCTCGGCGTCGGCCGCACTGCCAGTGCGGACGAATTGAAGAAGGCCTACCGGGCCCTGGCGCTCGAGTTCCATCCCGACCGCAATCCCGACGATCCCAGGGCCGAGGACCGCTTCAAGGAGGCCTCGGAGGCCTACGCCGTGCTCTCCGACCCGGAGAAGCGCCGCATGTACGACCGCTTCGGTTTCGAGGGAGTGGGTGCCGGCGGGGCGCCCGGCTTCGGCGATTTCGGGGATTTCGGGAACATCGGCGACGTCCTGAACGACCTCTTCGGCGACTTCTTCGGCACCCGCCGCGGGGCGGGCGGCCAGCGCGGGCGGGGTCGGCGCGGGGCCGATCTGCGCTACCAGCTCGAGATCGATCTCGAGGAGGTGCTGACCGGCAAGGACGCCGACATCGAGATCCCCAAGATGCGCCCCTGCGGCACCTGTGACGGGTCGGGCGCACGGCCGGGGAGCTCGGCCGAGACCTGCAGCCGCTGCCGCGGCGCCGGCCAGGTGATGTTCCAGCAGGGGTTCTTCCGCATCAGCCGCCCGTGCGATGCCTGCGGCGGTGCGGGCGAGATCCTGCGCGACCGCTGCAGCGAATGCCGCGGCGCCGGCCGCGTCGAGGGACAGCAGACGCTCAAGGTGAAGATTCCCGCCGGCATCGAGTCCGGCTCGCGCCTGCGACTGGCGGGGGAGGGCGAGGCCGGCATCGCCGGCGGCCCGCCGGGCGATCTCTACGTGGACATCGCGCTGCGGCCCCACCCGTTCTTCGAACGCGACGGCATGGATCTGCACTGCCAGGTGCCGGTGCCCTTCGTCCAGGCGGCGCTGGGCGCCGAGATCGAGGTGCCGACCCTCGAGGGCCGCGTGAAGCTGCGCATTCCCGAAGGCACGCAGTCGGGCAAGGTGCTGCGCCAGCGCGGTCACGGGCTCCCCGGCCTCGCGACGCGCAACCGGGGCGACCAGCTGGTGGAGATCTTCGTCGAGGTGCCCACCAAGCTGACAGCGCGCCAGCGCGAGTTGCTGGAGCAGTTCGCCGAAGCCAGCGGCACCGACGTATCGCCGGTGACCAAGCGCTTTCTCGAGAAGCTGCGCGAGATCCTGGGCTAGGCGATGCGGGCAGACCTTCACGCGCGCCGGATCTCGCCGGTCCTCGGGCTGACCCTGCTCCTGGCGCTGTCGGGCTGTGCGGTCACCGAGATGCCGGGGCTGACCCGGGCCCCGAGTCCGGAACGAGAGGCCTGGAACCGGGCGCAGACGGAGCTGGCCAGCGATCCCGTCGCGGGCTACGAGGCCCTCACCGCGTACGTGCGGAACCACCCCCGGACCCCGCGCGCCGACGACGCCGCTTACCAGCTGGCGCGCATCGACCTGCAGCGGGGCCGGACCGAGGAAGCGGCCCATTGGCTGCGCTGGATCCTGCTCAACCACGGTGCGGGCGATCGCGTCGACGTTGCGCGGCTGCAGCTCGCCGCCATGCTACGCGACGCAGGCGACACCGAGGCGGCATGGCGCGAGGCGAAGCGCGCGCGCCTCTCGCTGCTCGAAGGCGAGGAGCGGCGCGCCGGTCTGCGGCTGATGGTCGAGCTGGCCGCAGCTCGCGGCGACGTGACCGAGCAGCTGATCTGGCTGGCCCGCGCCCGGGCCAGTGCCGCCGACGAGCAGCGGGCGGCCGCCGTCGACGGCGAGATCGAGGCGTTGCTGGCCGTGCTTCCGCGCGGAGAGATCGAGAGCGTGGCCAGCCATCTCGGTCGGCGTTCGCCGGCGGCCCGGGCGTGGCTGCGCGCTGCGGAGCTCGCACTGCTGGCCGGCGATCGCGAGCGCGCCGAGAGCGCGCTGCGGCGGGCGCGGCGTCTGCCGCTGTCACCGGTCGAGGCGCAGAGGCTCGCGGCCCTCGAGCAGGGCCGCGTGGATCCGGGCGGCATCATCGGCGGGCCGATCGACGACTACGCCTACCCGGGCCTGCCCGGCCTGGGCGACGCCGGCTCGCTCGAGCTGCCGGCCGGCGCGCTCCGCGGGACCCTCGGCGTGGTGCTGCCGCTCTCGGGGCCGTTGGCCGCGGTGGCCGAGGAGACCCTCCAGGGCATCCTGCTGGCGGCCGGTGTCTACGGCGACCGTGAGTCCGGGGTTCGCGTGCTGGTGCGCGATTCGGCGGGCAACCCGGAGCGCGCGGCGGCGTCGGTCCGCGAGCTGTCCCAGCGCGAGGAGGTGGTCGCGGTGGTGGGTCCGCTGCTCGCCGAAGAGGCGCGCGCCGCCGCTGCCGCTGCGGAGGAGGCGCAGCTCGTGCTGCTGGCACTGACACGCCACGAGGACGTGGCCCGCGAGCGCCCCCACGTGCTGCGGCTCGGTCTGACCCGCCGCGCCGAGGCCGAGCTCCTCGCCGAGCACGCCGTCCACGGTCTGGGTCTGGCGCGGATCGCCATCCTGCACCCGGCCGATTCCTATGGCCAGGAGTTCGCCGAGCTGATGCGCAGCGCCGTCGAGCTGCGGGGCGGCGTCATCGTCGACGTGGCCAGCTACGAGCCCGAAGCCACCGACTTCGCCGGCCCGATCCGCTCGCTGGTGGGCTACGACCAGATGAGCGCGGGCGCCCGGGCCCGCGTGGCGGAGCGGAAGGCCATGCTCGACCGCGCAAAGCGCCTGGGGCCCGATTCGGCCCGCGCCTTGCGCAAGAAGGCCGCGGCGCTCACCGCACCCGACGGCAGTCCACTGCCGCCGATCGTCGACTTCGACGCGCTCTTCGTCCCGGAGGCCCACGACAAGGTCGTGCTGATCGCGCCCCAGCTCGCCTTCCACGACGTGCGGGGCGTGACGCTGCTCGGCACCAGCGGCTGGCACCACCCGGACCTGGTGCGGATCGCCGGTCGCCACGTGGAGGGCGCCGTGTTCCCCACCGCATTCGATGCCGAGGATCCCTCTCCCTTGGTGCGGCGTTTCGTCGAGCACTACGAGCGGGCCTACCAGCAACGGCCCGGCGCCTTCGCGGCCCAGGGCTTCGACGCGGCGAACCTCGCCCTCTTCGGCCTGGCCCGCGGCGAAGGCGAGGCCGAAGCGCTGCTCGGTGCGCTGCTCGGCGGCGCTCCCTACGCCGGGGTCACCGGGGTGCTCGCCTTCGAGCCCGACGGCAACGCGCGCAAGCGCCCGCTGCTCTTGACGGTCCGGAGGGGACACACCGTCGCTGCCGAGGCGGGCGGCGGCCGGCTGGAGAGTGCGAGCCCCTCGCCGTGAACCCGCTGGTGGAACAGCTGCTCGCGACGCTCGATCTCGAGCGCATCGATCTCGACATCTTCCGCGGTCAGAACGAGCAGGGCCGGCCCGGCCGGCTCTTCGGCGGCCAGGTGGCCGCCCAGGCGCTGGTCGCCTCCATCCGCACCGTGGAGGACCGCCGCGCCCACTCGCTGCACGGCTACTTCCTGCGACCCGGCGACCCCGACGTGCCGGTGATCTACAGCGTGGACCGCATCCGCGACGGCCGCTCCTTCACCACGCGCCGCGTGGTGGCGGTGCAGCGCGGGCAGGCCATCTTCAACATGTCCGTCTCCTTCCACATGGAAGAAGAGAGCTACGAGCACCAGTTCGAGATGCCCGAGGCACCCGATCCGGAAACGGTGCCGACCATGCAGGAGTACGTCGAGCGCAACTGGGACAAGATTCCCAAGGACGCGCGGGTCTGGGGGCCGCGCCCGCGCCCGATCGACCTCCGCCACGTCGATCCGCCGACGTACCTGGGCGGCGAGCCGCGGCGGGGCACCAACCTGGTCTGGTTCCGCGTGGACCGGAAGCTGGACGACGACCCTTCGCTGCACCAGGCCGTGCTCACCTACGTCTCCGACATGTCTCTGCTCGACAACATCGTGAAGCCGCACGGTCGCGAGGGGCAGCGGGGCCCGGTGATGATGGCGAGCCTGGACCACGCCCTCTGGTTCCACCGGCCGGTGCGGGTGGACGCGTGGCTGCTGTACGTCCAGGACAGCCCGGCCGCGGCCGGCGCGCGGGGCTTCGCCCGGGGCACGATCTACGCCCGGGACGGCCAGCTGGTGGCCTCGGTGGCCCAGGAGGGGCTGCTGCGCCCGTTCGCGCGCCCCGAGGACCGCTCCCAGTAGCCCGGCGCCGGAAGCGCTTTCCTCAGCGATCGCGGGCGCTTGGCGCCGACCCGCAGGGCGTGCCGCGGCGCGTCGGGGGCGCGGCCCATTCCCTGCGCTGGGAGCACCGGTTAGCCGCGGAATTGCGTGCTCAAGTTGTGTCGCTTCCGGGTCGAAGAATCTGGCATGACCGAATCCTTCGACACGATCGACCGGTTGGACGCCCCCGACGAGCTGCCCGTGGTGGCGCTTCGGGAGCTCGTCGTCTTTCCCTACATGGCGCTTCCGCTCTTCCTCGCGCGCGATCGCTCGATCGCCGCGATCGAGGAGTCGCTGGAGGGCGAGCGCTACGTGCTGCTGGCCACGCAGCGCGATCCCGAGGTCGAGGACCCGACCCCGGACGATCTCTACTCGGTCGGGACCATCGCCATGGTGATGCGCTCGATGCGGGTGCCCGACGGCCGGCTGAAGGTGCTGGTGCAGGGTATCGCCCGCTGCGAGATCGAGGACGTCACCAAGGAGACCGAGAGCACCACCTGGGCGCGGGTGAGACCGCTGCCCGAGCCGGCCGAGCCGGTGTGGACGCCGGAGCTGGAGGCGATGATGCGCTCGGTCCGTTCGCGGGTCGAGGAGCTGCTCACGCTGAAGAACCTGCCGCCCGAGGTGCTCACGGTCACGGCCAACGTGCAGGAGCCCGGCCGCCTCGCCGACCTGGTGGCCTCCAACCTGCGGCTGCGCGCCGGCGACGCCCAGGAAGTGCTCGAGACCGCCGATCCCATCGCGCGGCTGCGGCGCATCGATGCGCTGCTGCGGCGCGAGCTCGAGGTCTCGACCATGCAGGCCGAGATCCAGACCCAGGCCCGCGAGGAGATGGCGCGCGGACAGCGTGACCACTACCTGCGCGAGCAGCTCCGGGCGATCCAGGCCGAGCTCGGCGACTCCGACCCGCGCTTCGAGGAGATCGAGGACTACCGCGCCAAGATCCAGGACGCGGGCATGAGCACCGAGGCCGAGACCGAGGCCACCCGCCAGTTGCAGCGCCTCGAGCGCATGCATCCCGACGGGCCCGAGGCCCAGGTGGTGCGCGGCTACCTCGACTGGATCGTGGACCTGCCCTGGTCGGCCGAGTCGCCCGACCGGCTCGACCTGTTGCGCGCGCGCGCGATCCTCGACGAGGACCACGCCTATCTCGAGCGGATCAAGGACCGCATCCTGGAGTGCCTCGGGGTGCGCAAGCTGCGCAACGACGCGCGCGGACCGATCCTCTGCTTCGTGGGGCCGCCGGGCGTGGGGAAGACCTCGCTCGGTCGCTCGATCGCGCGCGCCATGGGACGCGAATTCGCGCGCATCTCGCTGGGTGGAGTGCACGACGAGGCCGAGATCCGCGGTCACCGCCGCACCTACGTCGGCGCCATGCCCGGCCGCATCCTCCAGGGGCTGCGCCAGGCGGGAACGACCAACCCGGTCTTCATGCTCGACGAGATCGACAAGCTCGGTAACGACTTCCGCGGCGATCCGAGTGCGGCGCTGCTCGAGGTGCTCGATCCGGAGCAGAACTCCAAGTTCAGCGACCACTACCTCAACGTGCCCTTCGACCTCTCGAAGGTGTTCTTCGTCGCCACCGCGAACCTGCTCGATACGATCCCCGGCCCGCTACGCGATCGCATGGAGGTGATCCGACTGCCCGGCTACACGCCGGAAGAGAAGGTGGAGATCGCGCGCTCGTTCCAGGTGCCGCGCCAGATGGAAGAGAACGGGCTGCCGACCGAGCGGGTGAAGTGGTCCGAGGCTGCGCTCGATCGCATCGTCAGGGAGTACACCCACGAGGCCGGCGTGCGCGACCTGGAGCGGCAGGTCGCGGCGATCTGCCGCAAGGCCGCCCGCCGCACCGCCGAGGGCGAGTCGCGCACGCTGCGCGTGACCGAGTCGTCGGTGCCGCGCCTGCTGGGTCCGCCGCGCTTCACGCGCGAGGACACCATCTCTGCCGGAGAGTGCGGCGTCGCCAACGGCCTGGCCTGGACCGAGGGCGGCGGCGAAGTGCTGCGCATCGAGCTCGAGACCACCAGCGGCGAGGGCCTGGTGCTCACCGGACAGCTCGGCGACGTGATGAAGGAATCGGCGCGCGCCGCGCTCACCTACACCCGATCGCATCTCACGCGCTGTGGCCTGGACGAAGCGCCGCTGGCGCGTCGACAGGTTCACGTCCACGTGCCCGCGGGCGCGATTCCGAAGGACGGGCCGTCGGCAGGGATCACCCTGGCCGCTGCCATGGTCTCGCTGGCGACGGGGCGCCCCGTGCGCGCCGACGTAGCGATGACCGGCGAGGTCACCCTGCGCGGCCGCGTCCTTCCGGTGGGCGGTATTCGCGAGAAGGCGCTGGCGGCGCTGCGCGCCGGCATCACCCGGGTGGTCGTGCCCGAACGCAATCGCGCCGAGCTGGCAGAGATCCCGCGCGACCTCGGTCGCCGCATCGAGTTCGTTCCCGTCTCCCACATGGACGAGGTGCTCGAAGCCGTGCTGGAGAGCGAGCCGTCCGCTGCGCGCCGCACGCCGACCGTGCGATCGCCCCGCAGCGGAGCGGTGGCGCCCGCCTGATCCGCCACGTGGTACGCTGCGGCGCGTGTTGCTGCGCGACGTGGGCGAATTCGGCCTGATCGACCGCATCGCGCGCCTGGCGCGCGGGCCGAGCGCGCCCCACGTGCTGCGCGGCATCGGCGACGACGCGGCGGTGCTGCGACCGCGCCGGGGCGAGGACTGGGTCGTGAGCACCGACGCCCGCATCGAGGGCGTCCACTTCGATCTCGCGCGCGAGTCGCCCGGCAGCGCCGGAAGGCACGCGGTCACCGCCGCCCTGTCCGATCTGGCGGCCAGCGGTGCGCGGCCCCTGGCGCTGACCGTGGCACTCGAGGCCCCGGCTACCGCATCCCTGGACCGGGTGATGGCGTTGCTGCGCGGC
>JBFGIM010000006.1:0-40638 GCA_041577695.1 Myxococcota bacterium
ATCGGGGTGCGGAGTACGTCGTGGACTTCCTGCCCAAGATCAAGATCGAGGTCGCGGTGCCGGACGAGATGGCGGAGAAGGTGGCCCAGGCCATCGTCGGCGCCGCCAACACCGGCCGCATCGGCGACGGCAAGATCTTCGTATCGACGCTCGAAGAAGTGGTCCGCATTCGCACCAGCGAACGCGGAGCGGAAGCCGTCTAGGCGCGCCGCCCGCCCTCCAACAAGAAAAGGACTGACCCCGAATGAATGCCAAGGAAGCGCTCGCGCTCGCGAAGAAGAACGACGCCGTCCAGGTCGACTTCCGGTTCATCGACTGGCCCGGAACCTGGCAGCACTGCTCCTTCCCGATCAGCGAGATCAGCGAATCGACCTTCGAGGACGGGCTGGGATTCGACGGCTCCTCGATCCGCGGTTGGCAGGCGATCAACGAGAGCGACATGCTCATGCTGCCCGATCCGGCCACCGCCTTCATCGATCCCTTCTACGCCCATCCGACGCTGGTGCTGATCTGCGACATCGCCGATCCGATCACCAAGCAGCCCTATGGACGCGATCCGCGCTGGATCGCCAAGAAGGCCGAGAACTACCTGAAGCAGACCGCCATCGGCGACACGATCAACATCGGTCCCGAGGCCGAGTTCTTCGTGTTCGACTCGGCGCGCTTCGCCACTTCGGCGAACGAGGCCTTCTTCCACCTCGATTCGGTGGAAGGCATCTGGAACAGCGGCGTGGAAGAAGAGGGCGGCAACCTGGCCTACAAGCCCCGCCACAAGCAGGGCTACTTCCCGGTGCCGCCGATGGACTCGCTCCAGGACCTGCGCACCGAGATGGTGCAGGTGATGGAGAAGCTCGGCATCGTGGTCGAGGCGCACCATCACGAGGTGGGCACCGCCGGCCAGTGCGAGATCGACATGCGCTTCAACACGCTGCTGCGCATGGCCGACCAGGTCACGATCTACAAGTACGTCGTCAAGAACGTGGCGCGCATGAACGGGCTGACGGCGACCTTCATGCCCAAGCCGGTCTTCGAGGACAACGGCTCGGGCATGCACACCCACCAGTCGATCTGGAAGGACGGCAAGCCGCTCTTCGCCGGGGATGGCTACGCGGGTCTGTCGGAGCTCGGCCTGCACTACGTGGGCGGCATCCTGAAGCACTCGCGCGCGATCGCAGCGTTCTCGAACCCGACGACCAACTCGTACAAGCGACTGGTCCCGGGCTACGAGGCGCCGGTGAACCTGGCACTGTCGGCGCGCAACCGGTCGGCCTCGTGCCGCATCCCGATGTACTCGACCAGCCCCAAGGCCAAGCGCGTCGAGGTCCGCTATCCCGACCCGACCTGCAACCCGTACCTGACCTTCGCGGCGATGCTGATGGCCGGGATCGACGGGATCGAGAACAAGATCGATCCCGGTCCGCCCCTGGACAAGAACATCTACGCACTGACGCCCGAGGAGGCCAAGGGCATTCCGGTGATGCCGGCCAGCCTCGACGAGGCGCTCGAGGAGCTGGAGGCGGACCACGAGTTCCTGCTGAAGGGCGACGTCTTCACCGACGACGCCGTGCGCAACTGGGTCGCGTACAAGCGGGAGACCGAGGTCGAGCCGATGCGACTGCGGCCGCACCCGCACGAGTTCGAGCTGTACTTCGACGCCTAGTCGGTCGCCCGAGTCGCTTGGCGGGCCCCGCCGACCGTGTCGGCGGGGCCCTCGAGATGCGCCGGTCCTGTCGCGGCATCGAGACCGCCTTCCAGCGACTGGCCCGGAGTTGAAACTTGCCCCAGAAACCGCGCCGCATCGCCGAGCTGATGAACCCGGACGTGGTGACCCTGGACCCGAGCACGACGGTCCGGGAGGCGGAGCGGCGCCTGGCCCAGCGCGGTGTCAGCGGTGCCCCGGTGGTCGACTCCGCCGGGCACGTGCTCGGCGTCGTCTCCCAGAACGACCTGGTGCGCGCCGACACCGGCGGCCAGACGGCCGCCGAGTCCGGACAGTTCTTCACCAGCATCGAGGAGTTCGCCGACCTGGCGAACGTCGAGATCGGCCTCGCGGACAAGCCGATCAGCGAGGTGATGTCGAAGCGCGTCTTCAGCGTGCAGCGCGACACCAGCGTGGCGGTCGCCGCCAACATCATGCGCGAGCGGCGCATCCACCGCCTGCTGGTGATCGACAAGGGCACCCTGGTGGGCGTGGTGACGACCTTCGACCTGCTGCGGGTGGTCGAGGAGACCTGCTAGAGGCCCAGCACCTGCTCCATGGTGTAGAGCCCGGGAGCGCGGCCGCGGGCCCAGTGCGCGGCGCGCAGGGCGCCCGCGGCAAAGTGGTCGCGGGTGGCAGCCCGGTGGGCCAGCTCGAGCCGCTCGCCGCGACCCACCAGCATCACCGTGTGCTCGCCCGGGTTGTCGCCGCCGCGCAGGGCCTGGATGCCGACGGCACCCGAGGGCCGCGGGCCGGTTTCGCCGGCCCGCTCCAGTACCACGACCCGCTCCGGATCCTGGCCGCGGGCCCGGGCCACCGCCTCGCCCAGCCGCAGCGCGGTGCCGCTCGGCGCGTCCCGTTTTGCGGCGTGGTGCAGCTCGACGATCTCGGCGTCGAAGTCGGGCAGCAGGCCCGAGGCCCGATCCACCAGGTGGATCAGCACGTTGACCGACACCGAGAAGTTGGGCGCCCAGACCAGCGGCAGGCGCGTCGCCGCGGCCTCGAGCTCGGCACGCTGCGCCGGGTCGAAGCCGGTGGTGCCGCACACGTAGGCGAGGCCCAGATCGGCCGCGGCGCGCAGGGCAGGCAGCGTCGCGGCCGGCACCGAGAAGTCGATCACGGCGTCGGCGCTCTCGAAGGCGAGCTTCGGGTCGCTGCGCAGTGCAACGCCGTCCAAGGCGCTGCCGAGACCCGGGTGGCCCCCGGCTTCCAGGGCGCCGGTGAGGAGGGCGTCCGGATCGGCGGCGACCGCCGCGCGAACCCGTTCGCCCATGCGGCCGGCGGCGCCGACCGCGGCCACCCGCAGCGGCGAGGCGCGCGAGGTCAAAGGAGTCCCATTTCCTTGAGGGTGGTGCGGAGCCGCTCCCGATTGGTCGCGGAGATCGGCACCAGCGGCAGACGCAGCGATTCTTCGATCAGCCCCTGCATGGCGAGCGCCGCCTTCAGCGGAATCGGGTTGGTCTCGCAGAAGAGCGCGCCGAAGAGCGGCAGCAGGCGCAGGTGGGCCTGGCGGGCGCGGTCGTGGTCGCCGGCCCGGAAGGCGCGCACCAGCTCCACCATCTGGCTCGGCGCCACGTTGGCGGTGGTCGAGATCACGCCGCTTCCGCCGATCGCCAAGATCGGCAGCGAGTGGACGTCGTCGCCCGAGAGCACCGCGAAGTCGTCCGGCGTGGTGGCGACGATCTCGGAGACCTGGGTCAGGTTTCCACTGGCCTCCTTCACGCCGACCACCTGGTCCAGCTCGGCCAGGCGCGCGATGGTTTCGGCCTCCACGTTCGAGCCGGTGCGATGGGGCACGTTGTAGACCACCAGCGGGAAGGCGGTCTCCCGGGCCACCGCCGCGAAGTGGGCGTAGATCCCGGCCTGGGTCGGCCGGTTGTAGTAGGGCGAGATCAGCAGCGCACCGTCGGCCCCCGCCTCCTTGGCGTGGTGGGTCAGCTCGATGGCTTCGCGCGTGTTGTTCGAGCCGGTGCCGGCCACCACCTGGACACGTCCGCGGGCGGCGGCCACCACCACCTCGACCACGCGCTGGTGCTCGGCGTGGGAGAGGGTGGCCGACTCGCCGGTGGTGCCGCACGGCACGATGCCCTGCACACCCCCGGACACCTGGAGCTCCACCAGCTCGTGGAGCGCCCGTTCATCGACGGCCCCATCCCGGAAGGGCGTCACCAGAGCGGTCAGGACTCCCTCGAACACGTTCAGGCTCCTTCGATCGGGATCTGGCCGCGGTAGACCTCCACGGCCGGACCCGTCATGAAGACCGGCGAATCGTCCGCCGGCCACTCGAGGCGAAGCTCGCCGCCGCGCAACGCCACGGTCAGGGCGCGGTCCGCGACGCCCCGCAGGATCGAGACCACTGCCACGGCGCAGGCGCCGCTGCCGCAGGCCAGCGTCTCGCCGGTGCCCCGCTCCCAGGTGCGTTGGAGCACCCGCTCGCGGCCCGCCACCTGGACGAACTCCACGTTGGTGCGGTTGGGAAACGCCGGGTGGTGCTCGAGGCGCGGGCCCAGGGTGCCGACCGGCGCCGCCTCCACGTCCTCCACGAAGAGCACCGCGTGGGGATTGCCCATGGAGACGCTGGAGAGCGACAGGGTCTGGCCGTCCACCTCGAGCGGCACGTCCAGCACCGGCCCCTCGCCGCTGCCGAGCTCGGTGGGGATCTTCGCGGGCGCCAGCACCGGGCGTCCCATCTCCACGGTGACGAGACCCCCCTCGGCGTGACGCGGGCGCACCACGCCGGCCAGGGTCTCGACCCCGATTTCCTCCGCGTCGGTGAAGCGCCGCGCGCGCAGCCACTTGTAGAAGGCGCGGATTCCGTTGGCGCACATCTCCGCTCGCGAGCCGTCCGGGTTGTAGATGTCCATGCGGAAGTCGGCGCCGCGCGACGGCCGCGCCACCAGCAGCTGGTCGCCGCCGATCCCCAGGCGCCGGTCGAGCAGGAAGCGGGCGAGGCCCTCGAGCTCGGGCAGCTCCTCGCTGACGCCGTCCAGCACCACGAAGTCGTTGCCGGCACCCTGCATCTTGGTGAAATCGAGCAGGCGACTCACGGCTGACTCTCCTGGTCCTCGTCGTCGTCGGGCGTCGGAGCGGCCGGAGGTGCCTCGGGCGCCGCCGCCGCCGCGGGGGGCGTCGCCTCGGCCCGCATCGGGGGACCGTACCGCCCGCAGCCCGCCGCCGCGAGCGTCAACAGCCCGGCGAGGGCGAGCGCTGTGGCGAGGCTCCCGATCCGGCCGGTCGGTGCGGCACTCGAACTCATCACCCGGTCTCCTCGGTTTCGAGCGCCCGCGCTTCGGCCTCGAGTGCGGTGCGCGCGGCAGCGAGCTGTTCCTCGACCCGGTGCCGGGCCGTCGCCCCCACGCCCGCACGCTGCTCCAGCGCGGCGTCGAGGCTGAGCAGCTCCGACGCCGGAGCCACGAAGGAAGCATGGAAGGCCCGCAGATCCTCCAAGGACAACGTCCGCAGGTCGCTCTGCTTGTCGAGACAGTGGGCCACGATGCGGCCCACCACCTCGTGGCTGTCGCGGAAGGGCACACCCTCGCGCACCAGGGCCTCGGCCAGGTCGGTGGCCAGCAGCATCGGGTCGTCGGCCGCCTGCCGCATCCGATCCTCGCGCACCCTCAGGGTGGCGATGGCGCCGGCCATCACCCGGAGCGCGTCACGCAGGGTGGTCGCCGCGTCGAAGAGCGGCTCCTTGTCCTCCTGCAGGTCGCGGTTGTAGGTGAGCGGCAGCCCCTTCACCGTGGTGAGCAGCGCCACCAGGTCGCCGATCACCCGGCCTGTCTTGCCTCGCACCAGCTCCGGCACGTCCGGGTTCTTCTTGTGGGGCATCAGGCTCGAGCCGGTGGAGTAGGCGTCGGCCAGCTCGACGAAGCCGAACTCGGTCGTGGCCCACAGCACCAGCTCCTCCGCCAGCCGTGACAGGTGGACCATGGCGATGGCGCTGGCCGCCAGGAACTCGAGCGCGGTGTCGCGGGAAGCCACCGCGTCCAGGCTGTTGGGCGCCGGCGCCCGGAAGCCCAGGGCCCGGGCCGTATCCTCCCGATCGAGCGGCAGGGTGGTTCCCGCCAATGCTCCCGAGCCCAGCGGGCAGAACGCGAGCCGCTCCTCCAGGTCGCTGAAGCGCCCGGCGTCGCGTCCGAACATCTGGACGAAGGCCAGCCAGTGGTGGGCGAGCCGTACCGGCTGGGCGCGCTGCAGATGGGTGTAGCCTGGCAGCACGGTCTCCACGTGCTCGCCGGCGCGCTCCACCAGCACCTGGCGCAGCTCGAGCAGGCCCCGGCGGGCCGCCCGCGCCGCATCGCGCAGGTAGAGCGCCAGGTCGGTGGCCACCTGGTCGTTGCGGCTGCGGCCGGTATGCAGCTTGCCCGCGACCGGGCCGACCCGCTCGCGCAGCCTGGTCTCCACGTTCATGTGGATGTCCTCGAGCGCCGGGTCCAGGGGCAGGGTGCCCGCTTCCAGCTCGCGCCCGATGGCCTCCAGCCCCCCGACCAGCTGCTCCACCTCGTCGTCGGCGAGGATCCCCGCGCGACCCAGCATGCGGGCATGGGCGATCGACCCGCGGATGTCGTAGCGGGCCAGGGCCTGATCGAAGTGGACCGAGGCGGTGAAGCGCTCCACCACCGGATCCGTCTCGGCGCGGAAGCGGCCACCCCAGGGCTTTTTCGCCATGTGCGTAAATCTCGGAAAGCGCTAAGGATTTGGCAAGGGCAAAGCGGGGGGACCGATGATCATCGTGATGAAGGCGGAGGTGGAGCCCAATTCCTCGGAGATCGCCCGGGTGGTGGCGATGGCCGAGAGCTTCCCGGGCATCCAGACCCAGGTGAAGCACATCCGCGGCGCCAGCCGCACCGTCACCGAGATCTACCTGCTCGGCCAGACGGGGGTGATCCCCACGGCGCCCTTCGAGGAGTTCGCCAGCGTCGAGAAGGTGGTCCGGGTGACCGAGAAGTACCGCACCATCGGACGCCACGAGGGCCGCTCGGAATCGGTGGGCTTCGAGTGCAACGGCGTCCAGATCACCCAGGAGAACCTGACGCTCTTCCCCGGGCTGTGCGCGGTGGACACCCGCGAGAACGTGGAGATCATGTTCCGCACGCTGGCGGAGCACGGCATCCAGACCGCCCGCGCCGGTGCCTACAAGCCGCGCACCAGCCCGTACGACTTCCAGGGCCACGGCGCGGCGTGTCTGCCCTTCGTGTTCGAGCTGGCCGGCAAGTACGGCATCCGGATCGTCGCGATGGAGGTGACTCGCGACAGCCAGATCGAGGAGATCGATCGCGCGCTCGAGACCGCGGGGCGACCCACGGGGGTGATGCTCCAGATCGGAACCCGCAACGCCCAGAACTTCGAGCTGCTCAAGGCCGTCGGCCAGCAGCAGCAGTTCCCGGTGCTCTTCAAGCGGGGCATGGGCATCACGCTGGAGGAGTCGCTCAACGCCTGCGAGTACGTCGCCTCCGGTGGCAACCACCGCATCGTGTTCTGCCTGCGCGGGATGAAGACGAATTACGGCGACCCCCACCGCAACCTGGTGGACTTCGCCCACGTGCCGGTGGTGAAGCGGCAGACCCGCCTGCCGGTCTGCATCGATCCATCACACTCGGTGGGTCGCCGCGCGCTGGCCGTCGACGGGCTGCTCGACATCTTCCACGCCACGGCCCAGGGGGTGATCGCGGGGGCCAACGTGGTGCTGGTGGACTTCCACCCGAAGCCCGAAGAGGCGCTATGCGACGGTCCCCAGGCTCTGCTGCTGAGCGAGCTGCCCCATTTCCTGGAGGACGTGGCGATCGCGCGGCGCGCCTACGAGGAGCGGGTGAAGCTTCTCGAGCGGCTGACAGTCCCCGTCTAGCGCAGCCTGCGATGTTTCCCCGCCTGCCCCCAGGGAGGACGTGATTGGCGCCCAGCGCCCGCACGCGAAAGGCCGCTTCAGGAGCATCGCGTCGTCGGCGCCGGCCGGGCCGCCGGCCCCGGCGGCGCATCGGCCCGCTGCGCGCCGTCGCCGTCTCGCTGGCGATCCTGGCATTCGGCTTCGGCGTCTTCGTCGGGCGCACGGTGGTGCGGCTCGACCGCGTCGTCACCGAGCGCTTCGAAGGGCAGCTGTTCCGGATCCCCTCCCGCGTCTTCGCGGCCCCCACCATCCTCTATCCCGGCCAGGAGCTGAAGGTCGTCGACCTGCGCTCCACGCTGGAGCGCCTGGGCTACCGCCGCGAGTCGAGCGAGCGCGTAGCCGAGCCCGGGGCCTACCACGAGTCCGCCGGCCGCGTTCGCGCCTCCCTGCGCGGCTTCCGCCATCCAACCCGGGCGCAGAACCCGCGCCGCATCGAGGTGCGTTTGCGGGGCTCGCGCATCCACGCCATCCGCGACCTGGATGCGGGGCGCGAGATCGCCGCCGTGATGCTCGAGCCGGAGCCGATCGGCGCCTTCTATGGCGTGGAGCGGGCCCAGCGCGAGCTGGTGCGGCTCGACGAGCTGCCGCCGCACCTGGAAGACGCGGTGCTCGCGGTGGAAGATCAGCGCTTCGAGCGGCACAGCGGCATCGACTGGCTGCGCGTGCTCGGGGCGGCGTGGGCGAACGTGCGCGCCGGCGACATCCGCCAGGGCGGCAGCACCCTGACCCAGCAGCTGGTGAAGAACTTCTTCCTCACGCCCGAACGCACGCTCAGCCGGAAGCTCCAGGAAGCCGTCATGGCGCTCATCGTGGAGGCCCGGTACGACAAGGACGCCATCCTCGAGGCGTACCTGAACGAAATCTATCTGGGCCAGCGCGGCTCCACGGCGGTCCACGGGATGGGCGAGGCGTCGCGCTTCTTCTTCGGCAAGCCCGCGTCGGCGCTGTCGGTCGAGGAATCGGCGCTGCTGGCGGGCTTGATCCAGAGTCCCAACTCGATCTCGCCCTTCCGCCACCCGGAGCGCGCCCTCAGTCGCCGCGACCTGGTGCTCGACCTGATGTTCGAGCAGGGGCGCATCGACGAGGAGACCCACGGTCAGGCCCGCGCGCGACCGCTGGCCCTGGCGCCGCCCACCACCGAGCCGCGCGACACCCGCTACTTCCTCGATGCGCTGCGCAGCCAGCTCCCCGAGGTCTACGACGAGAAGCTGCTCACCTCCGGTGGGCTCTCGATCTACTCCACCCTCGATCTGCGCCTGCAGCAGCGCGCGGCCGAGGCGCTGCGCATCGGACTCGAACAGCTGGAGAAGACCTACCCGGATCTGAAGCGCGAGGGCGCCCGGCAGCTTCAGGGCTGCCTGGTGGCGCTGCGGCCCCAGACCGGAGAGATCCTCGCCCTGGTAGGCGGGCGCGACTACGGTGATTCCCAGTTCAACCGCTGTACCCAGGCGCGGCGCCCCGCGGGCAGCGTTTTCAAGCCCTTCGTGTACCTGGCCGCGCTGGAGGCGCGCAACGGGGATCCGGTGATCACCCTGGCGAGCACCCTCGACGACAGTCCGCTCACCGTGCGCACCCCGGCGGGAAACTGGTCGCCCGCCAACTATGACCGTCAGTTCCACGGAGCGGTGTCGGTACGCGACGCCCTGGAGCGATCGCTCAATGTTGCCACCGCTCGGCTCGGCCAGCGGGTGGGCATCGATCGCATCGTCGACATGGCGCGCCGGCTCGGCATCGAGAGCCCGCTGGCGCCGGTCCCCAGTCTGGCGCTCGGGGCGGCGGACCTCTCGCCGCTGGAGCTGGCGCGCGCCTACGCCACGGTGGGCAACGGGGGCATCCGCCCCGACGTCCGCAGCTTCGAGGATCTGGTGGATGGGGAGGGCAACGCCCTAGAGCGGCGCAGCATCGCGTTCGAACGCGTGCTCAACCCCGCCACCGCGTACCTGGGCATCTCACTGCTGGAGGGCGTAGTGGATCGCGGCACCGCCCGCGCGCTGCGCAGCGGCGGGCTGAATGGCGCCGTGGCCGGCAAGACAGGGACCAGCGACGACTCCAACGACGTCTGGTTCGCCGGCTTCACGCCGGAGCTGGTGGCGGTGGTCTGGGTCGGCTTCGACGAGCCCGCCACCTTGCGTCACTCGGCCAGTCGTATGGCCCTGCCGATCTGGCTGCGTTTCATGCGCGCCGCCACCGGCGGCACGGTGCGCGGCAGCTTCGCGGTGCCGCCGGGCATCCGGCGCCTCGACATCGATCCGGAGACCGGAGCCCTGGCCCTGGCCGGCTGTCCGCGTCGGCGCACCGAGTATTTTCTCCAGGGCACCGAACCGCAGTTCACCTGCCCCGAGGGATCGCTCTTCGTGCGCGACCGCGATGGCGAGGTGGAAGGGATCGTGGACCACCTCTTCAACCGATGGATCCGCGGGTTGTTCCAGTGAGAATCGTTCCGGTCGGGATGGTGCGGGGGCTCGCATCGATTGTCGCGGTGTCGCTGCTCGCCGCCTGCGTTGCACCCACGGGGCGGCCGCCCTTGACGGTCGAACCCATGCGGGTCCGCGACGCGCGCGACGCAGGTGACCCACAACGCCGCGCCTCCACGCGCCTGGTGCTCGAAGCGCTCGACGCCGAGATCAGCGAGCGCCCGGATCGGGCCGTCGCCCTGCTCCAGAGCGCGTTGCGGGTGGACCCGACCAACCCCTGGGCCTATTTGGTGCTGGCACGGCAACGGGTGGCGGGCGCACGGCCCGCAGCGGGACTCGCCGCGCTGGAGCAGGCCGAGGCGCGGCTGCGCGCCGAGGGCGAGCTCGATCCCCGCGTGGCAGTCCATCTGGTGGGGCTTCGCGGTGTCGCGCTGGTGGCCTCCGGGGAGCCCGCCCGGGGGCGCCCGCTGCTGGCGGATGCCGCCGCGCGCGCGCCGGGCGTCTGGGCCGACGGTCGGCTCGACGCCCGCGAGCTCCGATAGCTCCTCCGGGGGTCGTGTGATAGCTTGCGCCACTCCATGACACCGAAGGCGCGCCTCTTCTTCGGCGCAAGCATCATCGCCTTGTTGATCGACAGTCTCACCAAGATATGGGTCGTCGCCCATATGGGATTCGCCGATCGCATCCAGGTGATCGAGGGCTTCTTCTACATCACCCACGTGCGTAACCGCGGTGCAGCCTTCGGCCTGTTGTCCGATGCGCCCGAGATGGTACGCATCGCGCTCTTCATCGGCGTAACGATCGTCGCGATCGGGTTGATCATCTCTTTCTACCGACGCCTGGCCCCCGGGGACCGGCTCGCGTCGTTGGCACTGGGCCTCATCCTCGGGGGTGCTACCGGAAACCTGATCGATCGCATCTTTCGCGACGGCGAAGTGGTGGACTTCCTTCATTTCATCCTCTGGGGCGGGTACGTCTGGCCCGATTTCAACTTCGCCGACACCTGGATCGTGACGGGCGTCGCACTCCTCGTCGTCGAGCTGTTGGCCTCCGAAGGGGAGACGCGCGAAGACCCCGCGGGAGCCGGAACCGATGGTTGAGCGCCCGGTCGATTCGAAAGTGTGCGGCCGGTCGCGCACGTGGCCCCAATCCGACAGACACTTTCCGGTGTTGCGCCAAGAGCGTCGAAAACTTTTCGCGAAGAGTTTGTTTCGAATGCTTGACACCCTTCCGACCCCGTGCGATACACCGGCGGTTCCAAGCAAGTGCAACTGGATCGCGACTCCCCCGACAGTACCGACCGAGAGCCATGGAACTCGTCCACTCCGCACCCCCGTCTTCCGGACTCGCCGAACGTTCGCGGCGTCAGCTTCGCTCGCTGACGTCGTCTCCGGGAACCGTGCAGTGAACGAGCCTGGAGCCTCGATCGGCTGAGGGAAGCCGCGGCCTCCAACGAGGCGGGGCGATGCACAGGTCCAAGAGCGAGTACGCAATCCAGACCGTCGACAACGCATTGCATGTGCTCGAGGCCTTCGGGTGCGACGAGGAGCTGGGCGTCACCGAGCTCGCCCGCCGGCTCCGCCTCCACAAGAACAACGTCTTCCGGCTGCTGGCCACCCTCGAGCAGCGCGGCTACGTCGAAGAGACCCCGGACGACCGCTATCGGCTCGGCTCGGGCTGCCTCCGGCTGGGCCAGGCCTATCTCCGCTCCAACTCCCTGCTCGGTCGAGCCCGGCCGCTGCTCGAAGTTCTGGCCGGCGCCCTCGGCGAGACCACCCACCTTGCGGTCCTGCGCGAGTTCTCGGTGGTGCACCTGGACGGGCATCAGGCCGCCGGGCCGCTGCTCGGGAAGCTCCGACTGGGCGAGGAGCTGCCGTGCCACTGCACCGCGCTCGGCAAGGTGCTGGTCGGCTGCGACCAGGCCGCCACCCTGGAGACCTTCGATCGCGAAGTGATCGCCGCCGGCAAGCTCGAGTCGCTGACCGAGCAGACGCTGGTGGAGCGGGAGCCGCTGGTCGAGCACCTGCACAAGGTGCGTTCCCAGGGGTGGGCCCTCGACCTCGAGGAGTACGCGCAGGGTCTGCATTGCGCCGCCGCTCCCATCTTCGACGCCGATGGCCGCGCGGTCGGCGCGTTCTCCGCCTCGGGTCCGGCCCCGCGGCTGGATCGCGAGCGCCTCGAGCGCGAGGTGGTGCCGGCCCTGCTGCGAGCGGCCGAGACCGTGTCCGCATCCCTCGGCTACACCCTCTAGCGCCCGCTCGGCGCCGGACGGTCGTCTCGGGCCCGAGGCGGCTTCCCGTCGTGGTTGTGGTGGCCGGTCGCGTCCCCTACTCTGAAAACCGTCTAACCCGCTGTTTATCCACGCAAAAATGACTGCGGGTCGTTTTTCTGGCCGCGCTGGGAAGCCCGCGCCGTCCAAGGAGAAGCCATGGAATTCGGACTGACCGACGAACAGCTGGCCCTGCAGGAGACCGCCCGGCGCTTCGCCCAGACCGAGATTGCCCCGGTCGCCGGTCAGTACGACCAGAGCGGCGAGTTTCCCCGCGACATCATCAAGGCAGCCTGGGAGCTCGGCCTGGTGAGCACCGCGATCCCGGAGCAGTACGGGGGCGTGGGCCTCTCGATCCTGGACTGCTGCATCGCGGTGGAAGAGCTGGCCTGGGGCTGCTCGGGAATGACCACGTCGATCATGTGCAACGACCTGGGGCTGATGCCGATCCTGGTGGGCGGCTCCGAAGAGCAGCAGAAGCGCTGGCTCGAGGCCTGCACCGCCGATTTCAAGCTGGTGTCGTTCTGTCTCTCCGAGCCCGAGGCCGGCTCCGACGTGGCGGGACTCCAGCTGCTGGTCGAGAAGGACGGCGACGACTACATCCTGAACGGCACCAAGTGCTGGATCACCAACGGAGGCGAGGCCGACATCTACACCGTCTTCGCCACCCTCGACCGCTCCGCCCGGCACAAGGGCATCTGCGCCTTCGTGGTGCCCCGCGACGCTGCCGGTCTTTCCCCGGGGAAGAAGGAAGACAAGATGGGACAGCGGGCCAGCGATACCCGCGTGGTCCACTTCGACAACGTGCGGGTGCCGGCCGCCGACCGGCTCGGCGCCGAGGGCGAGGGCTTCAAGATCGCCATGCAGACCCTCGACCGCACCCGCCCCACCATCGGGGCCCTGGCCTGCGGGATCGCCCGCCGCGCCCTGGACGAGAGCGTGGGCTACGCCAAGGAGCGCAAGGCGTTCGGGATGCCGATCGGCATGTTCCAGGGCGTCCAGTTCATCCTGGCCGACATGGCCAAGGACCTCGAGGCCGCCCGCCTGCTCACCCACCAGAGCGCCTGGATGGTCGACCAGGGCCTGCGCGCCTCGAAGCACTCCGCCTTCGCCAAGTGCACCGCCACCGACACGGCGATGCGGATCACCACCGATGCGGTCCAGATCTTCGGCGGCAACGGGTACACCAAGGAATACCCGGTCGAGAAGCTGATGCGCGACGCGAAGCTGATGCAGATCTACGAAGGCACCAACCAGATCCAGCGCCTGGTCATCGCGCGAGAGTTGCTAAAGGAGTGAATCGGGGCTCGCGAAATGCCGCCAAGCTCTTGTTCGGAGAAGCCTTTTCCGGTTCGACACGGTGCGTGGCCATTTGATAAACTGCGTGACCTCCCAGGCCCCCCGGAGGCGGCCGTCCGGGTGACCGGCGTGACCCGCGAGACGTGAGGTATCGCTGCCGTGATCACCAAGGAAGAGTCGCTCGCGTACCACGCCCAGGGCAGGCCCGGCAAGATCAAGGTGGTGCCAACCAAGCCAACCTTGACCCAGAAGGATCTTTCGATGGCCTACTCCCCCGGAGTGGCCGATCCCTGCCGGGAGATCGCCGCCGACCCCGAGAAGGTGTTCCGTTATACCGCCCGGGGCAACCTGGTGGCGGTGATCAGCAACGGCACCGCGGTGCTGGGCCTGGGCAACATCGGACCGCTGGCCGGGAAGCCGGTGATGGAGGGCAAGGGCGTCCTCTTCAAGCGCTTCGCCGACATCGACGTCTTCGACATCGAGATCGCCAGCGAGGATCCCGCCGAGATCATCCGTACCTGCGAGCTGATCTCGCCCACCTTCGGCGGCATCAACCTCGAGGACATCCGCGCGCCCGAGTGCTTCGAGATCGAGACCAAGCTCCAGGAGCTCGTCGACATCCCGGTGTTCCACGACGACCAGCACGGCACTGCGATCATCTCGGGAGCGGCCCTGCTCAACGCCTTGGAGATCGTCGGCAAGCGCATCGATCAGGTGCGGGTGGTGTTCTCCGGAGCCGGCGCGTCGGGCATCGCCTGCGCGCGGCTCTACAAGGACCTGGGTGTGCGGGCCGAGAACATCCTGTTGGTGGACAGCCGCGGCGTCATCTACGACGGCCGCGCCGAGGGCATGAACGAATTCAAGCGGGAGTTCTCGCAGCCCACCAAGGCGCGCACGCTGGCCGATGTCCTCGAGGGCGCCGACGTCTTCATCGGCCTCTCCTCGGCGGGCCTCGTCACGCAGCCGATGGTCAAGAGCATGGCGAAGAACCCGATCATCTTCGCCATGGCGAACCCCGACCCGGAAATCTCGCCCGACGACGTCGCGGCGGTTCGCAACGACGCCATCTCGGCTACCGGGCGCTCGGATTACCCCAACCAGGTGAACAACGTGCTCGGGTTCCCGTTCATCTTCCGCGGCGCCCTGGACGTGCGCGCGCGCAAGATCAACGAGGAGATGAAGCAGGCCGCCGTGCGCGGGCTGGCGGCGCTCACCCGGCTCGGCGAGTCCGAGGGCATTCCCGACGTGGTGCGTCGGGCGTACCCGGGCGAGAGCTTCGAGTTCAGTCCCAGCTACATCATTCCCAAGCCTTTCGATCCGCGCGTGCTGCTGCACGTCGCGCCCGCCGTTGCGCAGGCGGCCATGGATAGCGGGGTGGCTCGCACCCATCTCGACATGGAGGCGTATCGCCGCACGCTGGAAGCGCGGGTCGAGGAAATCTCCACGCTCTAGGCTCGCACCCCGAGGCCCTCATGCGGCGGGCCCGCGGTGCGGCGAACAACGAGGCCAGATGTCCGTCGAGGAGAAACTCAAGAGACTCGAGGAGCTCAACGCCCGCGCCCTTCTGGGTGGGGGCGAGGCCCGCATCGAGCGCCAGCACGCGGCGGGCAAGCTCACCGCGCGCGAGCGCATCGAGCTGCTGGTCGATCCGGGCACCTTCATCGAGACCGACCGCTTCGTGGTCCACCGCTGCGCCGACTTCGGCATGGAGGAGCAGAAGGTGCCGGGCGACGGCGTGGTCACCGGCTACGGCAAGGTGGACGGCCGTCTGATCTTCCTCTTCGCCCAGGACTTCACCGTCTTCGGCGGCAGTCTCTCCGGTGCCTTCGCCGAGAAGATCTGCAAGGTGATGGATCTCGCCGCCAAGGCCGGCGCTCCCTTCGTGGGTCTCAACGACGGGGCCGGCGCGCGCATCCAGGAAGGCGTCGTGTCGCTCGGTGGCTACGGCGACGTGTTCCTGCGCAACGTGCTCTCGTCCGGCGTGATCCCGCAGATCTCGGCGATCATGGGCCCGTGCGCCGGCGGGGCGGTCTACTCGCCGGTGATGACCGACTTCATCGTGATGGTGAAGAGCACTTCGAACATGTTCATCACCGGACCCGACGTGATCAAGACCGTGACCCACGAGGAGGTATCGGCCGAGGAACTCGGCGGCGCCGTGGCCCACGCCTCCAAGAGCGGCGTGGCCGACTTCGCCGCGGCCAACGAAGAGGAGTGCATCCAGATCATCCGGCGGCTGATCTCGTTCGTGCCGCAGAACAACCTGGAGGACCCGCCCTTCGTTCCCACCGAGGATCCGGCCGATCGCCAGGAGCCGGCGCTGCGCACGCTGGTGCCGGACAACCCGAACAAGCCGTACGACATCAAGGAGCTGATCAAGCTGGTGGTGGACGACGGCAACTTCCTCGAGACCCACGGCCTCTACGGCAAGAACCTGGTGGTGGGCTTCGGGCGCTTCGGCGGCCGCTCGGTGGGCATCGTGGCCAACCAGCCCGCGCATCGGGCCGGCGTGCTCGACATCGACGCCTCCAAGAAGGGCGCCCGCTTCGTGCGCTTCTGCGACGCCTTCAACCTGCCCATCATCACCTTCGTGGACGTGCCGGGCTTCCTTCCCGGCGTCGACCAGGAACACGGCGGCATCATCACCCACGGCTCGAAGCTGCTCTACGCCTTCTGCGAGGCAACGGTGCCGCGGGTGACGGTGATCACCCGCAAGGCCTACGGTGGGGCCTACGTGGTCATGAGCTCCAAGCACACCCGTGCCGACGTGAACCTGGCCTACCCGACCGCCGAGATCGCGGTGATGGGGGTGGACGGCGCGGTGAGCATCGTGTTCCGCAAGGAGCTTCAGCAGGCATCCGACCCGGACGTCCGCCGCACCGAGCTGGAGAACGAGTACCGCGAGACTTTCGCCAATCCATTCAAGGCGGCGGAGCTGGGCTACATCGACGAGGTGATCCGGCCCGAGGAGACGCGGCTCAAGATCATCCGCTCGCTCGAGATGCTCGCCAACAAGCGGGACCAGAACCCGCCCAAGAAGCACGGCAACATCCCGCTGTAGCTCCGGCGTGCGCGAGGTTCCAAGCAGATGTTCAAGAAGATCGTGATTGCGAACCGGGGCGAGATTGCCGTGCGCGTGATCCGCGCTTGTCGCGAACTCGGCGTCCGCTCGGTCGCGGTGTATTCCGACGTGGACCGCGATGCGCTCCACGTTCGCTACGCCGACGAGGCCTACCACTGCGGTGAGCCCCGCGCCTCCGAGTCGTACCTGCGCATCGATCGCATTCTCGAGATTGCGCGCGAGTCCGGCGCCGAGGCCATCCACCCGGGCTACGGCTTCCTGGCCGAGAACGGCGATTTCGCCGACCGCTGCGAGCGCGAGGGCGTGGTCTTCATCGGTCCCAGGGGCGACGTGATGCGCTCGATGGGCGACAAGGTCACCGCGCGCCAGACCATGGAGAAGGCCGGCGTACCGATCGTGCCCGGTACCACCGAGCGGCTGAGCGACGAGCAGGCGACCGAATGGGCCCACAAGATCGGGCTGCCGGTGATGGTGAAGGCAAGCGCCGGCGGCGGCGGCAAGGGCATGCGGCTGGTGCGCGCCGAGAAGGAGCTGGCCCAGGCGCTCAAGCGGGCGCGCAGCGAAGCGAAGGCGTCCTTCGGCGACGACTCGCTCTACATCGAGAAGTTCGTCGAGGAGCCGCGGCACATCGAGATCCAGCTGTTGGCCGACACCCAGGGCAACGCGGTACATCTCTTCGAGCGCGAATGCTCGGTGCAGCGGCGCCACCAGAAGGTGATCGAGGAGGCGCCCGGAAACGGCATCAGCGAGGACCTGCGCGCGCGCATGGGCGCGGCGGCAGTCGCCGCGGCGAAGGCGGTCGGCTACGCCGGCGCCGGCACCTGCGAGTTCCTGGTGGACCGCAACGACGACTTCTACTTCCTCGAGATGAACACGCGGGTCCAGGTGGAGCACGCCATCACCGAGGCGATCACCGGCATCGACATCGTCAAGACCATGATCCGGGTGGCGGCCGGGGAGCCGCTGCCGTTCCGGCAGGAAGATCTGGCGATCTCCGGCCACGCGATCGAGGCGCGCATCTACGCCGAGGACCCGGACAACAACTTCGTCCCCTCACCGGGACAGATCCTGGTCTACCGGCCCTCCGGCGGCATCGGCGTGCGGGTGGACAGCGGCGTCTACCAGGGCGCCCAGGTGACCGTCTACTACGATCCGATGGTCGCCAAGCTGATCACCTGGGGCCGCGACCGCGACGAGGCGATCGAGCGCATGCGGCGCGCGCTCTTCGAGTTCGTGGTCAAGGGCATCAAGACCTCGATCCCCTTCCACCAGCGCGTGCTGAACAACCCGATCTTCCTGTCCGGCCGCTACGACACCGGCTTCATCGACCAGCACATGGACGGGGGCAAGGGCGGATCCGCCATCAGCGGCGCCGAGAAGGAGGATGCCCGCCGCGTGGCCCACATCCTGGCAGCCATCGCGGCCTACCGGCGCGACAAGCAGCGGGCCAACGCCGCCACGGCCACCGCGCCGGTCGGCGTCGAGGCGCCATGGAAGAGCTACGGCCGGCGCAGCCAGATGCGGGGGATGCTGCGTTGAAGTACCTGGTCGCAGAGAAGGGCGGCGAGAGCCAAGCGATCGGTCTCGAAGAGCTGAGCGAAGGGCTCTACGAGGTCCAGATCGACGGCGTCACGCTTCACGTGGACGCTGCCAAGAGCGGCCGCACGATCTACTCGATCATCCAGGACGGGCAGCAGTACGAGGCGATGGCCGAGGAGAAGGGCGCCCACGGCTTCGACGTGCTGGTGCGCGGCCAGCTCTTCCACCTCGAGGCCCAGGACGAGCGCAGCCAGCTGCTGGCGGCGTCGGCCCAGACGGTGGCCGAGGGCAAGCAGGTGATCGAGGCCGAGATGCCTGGCAAGGTGGTGAAGCTCGAAGCCGCCGTCGGCGATACGGTGGTCGAGGGCCAGGGCGTGCTGGTGCTCGAGGCGATGAAGATGGAGAACGAGATCCCCTCGCCCATCGACGGCATCGTCACCGAGATCGGCGTGAGCGAGGGCGAGGCGGTCGAAGGCGGCCAGCTGCTGTTCGTGGTCGAGCCGCCCGAGCAGGCCGACTAGCGTCCTACCCACCGCGGGTACCCCGTGCGCCCCATCCTTCTCGACACCGACATCGGCAGCGACGTGGACGACGCCCTGGCCCTGGGGGTCATCCTGGCCCACGCCGACGCGCTCGACCTGGTCGGCGTCACCACCGTGGCCGGCGACACGGCGCTGCGCGCGCGGATTGCGGCGCGGCTGCTGGGGTTGGCCGGATGCACCGGAATCGAGGTGTGCGCCGGCGCTGGGGAACCGTTGCTGCGCTCGCCAGAGCGCTTCGTCTGGTTCGGCCACGAGGGCCGCGGACTGCCCGAAGGCCCGGATGCGGCGCTGTCCGACGAGCCGGCCGCCGAGCGCATCGTGCGGGCCGCCCGCGAGCACCCGGGTCTCGAGCTGGTGGCGATCGGGCCGATGACCAACGTGGCGCGGGCGCTGGCCCTCGATTCGAAGCTGCGCGAGCGACTCGGTGGCATCACGCTCATGGGCGGCCACGTGCGCCGCGTCGCGGTCGGCGGTCGGGAGCTTCCGCATGGCATCGACTACAACCTCTGTTCCGATCCCGAGGCGAGCGTGGCCGTGCTGGGCGCGGGCCTGCGCACCACGTTGGTCACCGCCGACGTCACGCTGCGCACCTGGATGACGCCCGCCCACGTGGAGCTGCTGGCGCGCGCGCCCGGGCCCATCGCCCGCGCGCTGGCGGACATGCTGCGCATCTGGGCTGGCGCCCAGAAGAAGCTCTTCACGGTGTGGGGAGCTCCGGCACCGGCCGACTTCGCCGCGTTCCTGCACGATCCGCTGACGGTCCAGGCCCTGGTCGATCCGGCGCCGCTGCGGATGGAATCCCTGCGCATCGTGCCGACGATCGAGGCCGGCACGCTGCGCACCCTCGAGGTTTCGCCGGAAGTCGGGCTCGGCAGCGTGATGAACGTCGCCACCGGGGTGGACGCGACCGCCGCGGCCGAGGCCATCGTGACCGCGCTCGCGCGGGTGTGAATCAGCTCTTCCGGCCGCCCGCGAACAGCCAGGCCACGCCGACGCCGATCAGGTAGAGCAGCGACATGGGAACGGCCAGGAAGATCTGGCTGACCCAGTCCGGCGGCGTCAACACGGCTCCGAACACGAAGCAGCCCAGCATCGCGTAGGGGAAGCCGCGCAGCAGCGTGCGCGCGTCCACGATGTCCGCCAGCGCCAGGAAGAACACCAGCACCGGCAGCTCGAAGGCGATGCCGAAGGCCAGGAAGAGCCGCGTGGTCAGGCCGAAGACCTCGCGCATGGTCCAGGCCGCCACGACGAACTCGTTCTCGAACCTCGACAGGAAATCGAACATCAGCGGGAAGACCATGGTGTAGCCGAAGCCGGCGCCCACCAGGAAGAGCAGCGTCGACACCACCACGAAGGGGATTGCCACCCGCTTCTCGCCCGGGTAGAGCCCCGGCGACACGAAGGCCCAGATCTGCCAGAACACCACCGGCAGGGCGAGCACGAAACCGCCGAGGGCGGCGCCCTTCAGATAGGTGAAGAAGATCTCGGTGGGCGCGATCGCCTGGAGCCGCCCGCCGTCGCTGCCGAGGGATGCCACGGCGGGTGCCAGCAGGGCGCCGAAGATCGCCTCGCGGAAGGTCCAGGCGACGCCGAAGCCGATGGCGCAGGCCGCAAGCGAATAGATCAGCCGCGTCCGGAGCTCGGCCAGGTGCTCCGTGAGCGGGATCGCCTCGTCACTCATCGCGCTTGGGGGATGGCTCCGGGCGGGGCGCGGCCTCGGGAACCGTCTCGCGCGCGGCCGCGGCCTCCAGCTCGCCCGCGGCCGCGGCCTCCGGCTCGCGCGCGGCCGCGGCCTCCGGCTCGCCCGGGTCCTCGGCCTCGGGCGGGGCGATGCGGGGCTCCGGCTCTTCGGTGGCTTCGCGCAGGGTCTGGCGCAGGTCGGTGGAGGCGCGTCGGAACTCGCCCATGGCGCGCCCCAGCGAACGGGCGAGCTCGGGCAGCCGCGTCGGACCGAAGACGATCAGCGCGACCACCAGGATGACCAACAGCTCGGTCATGCCGATACCGAACAAGGAACCCCCGGAGCAGGACGCGACGGAACGAATCTAGCCGTCAAGCGCCGGCTCTGCCTGCGAACCGCTTCAGGCGGGCGCGCTGCCCGAATCCGTCGGCTCCACGGGCCGCGAGCCCCGCCGGCGGCGCGCGCCCGGACGTGCGGCCAGCCAGCTGAGCCCCATCCGGCACTCGCCCTCCGCGGTCTCGCGACACCAGACCACGCGTCCCACCGAATCGAGGGCGGTGCTGCCGTCGGGACCGTGGACGATCACCCGCAGCAGCGAGCCGGCCTCCACCGGCGCGGGCGTGCGCAGGCAGGCGCCGCCCCGGGACAGGTCGCGGGTGAAGCCGCGTCCCCAGCCCTCCCCGCGCCGGACGCGGGGAAACGGCGCGTACTCGACCTCTCGGACGGCCGCCTCGCGGGCCTCGCTGCGCGGCACCTCAGTAGGGCCGGGGCTACGCGGCACGTCGCCTTCGGTCTTCAAGCCTCGCCGCTCCTCGCCTCGCGGTCTTCTTCCAGGACCGCCAGGAACTCCTGGACCAGATCGACGTCGAACTGGGAGCCCGCGCTGCGCAACAGCTCCGCCCGCGCCGCCTCCCGTGACATCGCCCGCCGGTAGACACGATTGCACGTCATGGCGTCGAAGGCATCGGCTGTCTGCACCAGCCTGGCGGCCAGCGGGATCTCATCGCCGGCCAGGCCGTCGGGGTAGCCGGCGCCGTCCCAGCGCTCGTGGTGGTGGCGGACCGCCCGCACCACCCGCGCGTCCAGCTCGAGCGGCTCCAGCAGCCGCGCGCCGATGGCCGCATGGCGCTCGACCACGCTCCGCTCCTCCGCCGTCAGCACCCCGGGCCGGAGCAGAAGCTCCGACGGGACGCCGATCTTGCCCACATCGTGGAGGAAGGCCGCGATGCGAACGTGTTCGCGTTCCGCAGCGTCGAGCTCCAGCCGATCCGCCAGCCGAGCGGCAAAGCTCGCCACGCGGCGGGCGTGGCCTCGCATGGGAGCGTCCTGCCACTCGATGGTGTCGGCCAACAGCTCGAGGAAGGGCAGCGCGCCGGTCTGGTCCCCGGCACGCGCGATCTCGCGGTGCAAGCTCTTCAGGATGGGCGCAGCGGTCGGGTCCTTGCTTCCCACGGCGCTGGCCGCGTCGAGGAACGCCTGGATGCGCCGCTGCTCGGTACGGCGGGTCAGCGCGCGATCCACGGCGGCGCGCACCTGCACCACATCGAAGGGCTTGCTCAGATAGTCCGCGATGCCGGCACGCACCCCCGCGGCGGCGCTGCGCCAGTCGGGCCGGCCGGTGACGACGATCACCTCCACGTCGCGGTGGCGGGAGCGCACGGTGCGCATCAGGGCGTCGCCCGGAAGGCGGGGCATCTGCAGGTCCAGGGTGACCACGTCCACCTGGTCGGCGGCCAGCAGGTCGAGGGCTTCGGCGCCGTCGCGCGCGGTGATCACCCGATGGACCGGGTCGAGGATCAGGCGCAGCGCATCGCGCGGACCCCGCTCGTCGTCGACGACGAGCACCGTGGCGCGTTCCGGGTTCGGCACCGGCGTCCTCCGCCGCGGTGCGGCGCGAGGGTGCCTCGCGTTCCGCTCACGGCCTCAACGAATATCGACAAAGTGCCGGTCGGAGCTGAGCTTGGGGATCGCCTTGCCGGCCGCCGCCGGTCCCGCGGGCGCGGTCCGCCCCGGGAGCGGTCGCGCAAGCATCTGATTCTATTGAAGAAAAACGTCCCGTTCAGGGCTCGGCCGGCAGCTCGATCGAAATCGACGTATCGCCGTCCACGTCCGGGCCCTGGCGGAAGTGGCCGGCCTGGGCGAGCACCACCATCTCGGCGACCGAGGTCGCCAGCGAGCCGTCCGCCTGCGGGCCCGGGGCGCCGGCGGGCTGACGCACACGCATCCGCACGTGCAGCGAGTGGGTCCCGTCGGGCGCCCTCTGATGATGGGTCGCCAGGGTGAGCTCCCCGGAATCCGACAGCCAGTCGAGGGCCGCCTGGATCAGGCTTTCGAAGGCGAGCCGCAGCTGCTCGCGGTCCGCCACGGCGAACGGCTGCTCGCGATCCAGCTCCTCCAGCACCACCAGTCCGCGTTCGTCGATCTCTGCTCGACGCAGCTCGAGCAGACCCGAGAGCAGCGCCGAGACGTCGACGCGGGTCGGCGAGGGCGGCGGCAGCTCGGCCAGGCGCTCCAACGCGTCGAGCACCGACTGGATGCGCGCTGCGTCGGCTTCGACCCGCGCCATCAGCTGCTCGCGGTAGTCCGGGTCATCATGTCGGCGCGGCAGCATCCGCGTCAACGTGCGGATCCCGCCGAGCGGCGCGCCGGCCTCACGGGCGACGGCGGCCGCCAGGCGCCGCAGGGACGCCGCACCGGTTTCTGGCGGTCCGCTCCGTCGCGCCGATGCGGTCGGTGTCGGCGTGCTCTCGCGGGCGAAGCGGAGCTCGAGCGCGGGGATCGCCGTGGGTCCACTTACGGCGAGGGTGCGGTGGAGTGCGGCCTCGAGCTCACGCAGGTTCCCGGGCCAGGGCCGCGAGCGCAGCGCCTCGACCGCGTCCGGCGCGAAGATGCGCTCGCGTTCGGCCCGGGCGGCGCACCACGCCCGGGCGGTGGAGGCGACGAAGTCTTCCAGGGCGTCGTCGCGCTCCGCCACCGGCGGCAGCCGGCAGGTGAAGCCCGCCAGGGCGAGCTCGAGATCGGGGTCGAGCTCGCCGTCGAAGCGCTCGTCGCTCAGCGCCATCCAGCGGAGCCGCGGCGCGCGGGAGAGCCCGGCCGGCGGGCCGTGCTCGATCCATGTCAGCAGGGCGCGCTGCAGCTCCGGTCGCAGCTGCTCCACACCCTCGAGGCAGAGCGTGACGTGGTGACCGCCGGGCATGCGACCGGTTTCGACCACGGCGCGGCCGGCCAGCTCCTCGATGCGCTCGATTCCCGTACAGGGCAGCGCCACGAAGGGGCCCGGCGGCGGTCCGCTGCCCACCCAGTGGACGTAGCGGGCCAGCAGCCCGCGGCCGGTTCCCGGCTCGCCGCGCACCCAGAGCGGGACCTCGACCCGCTTCGGGTCGGTGGCACCGAGCACCTCGGGAAGCTCGAGGCCGGCGAACCATCGCACGAAGCGCTCGCGCAGCTGGTCGCGGCGGCGGCGTTCGGACAGGGCGGGTGCGGTGCGGCGCGCAGCCAGCCCCTCCACGTGAGTGCGCAGCACGGATCCGCCGGCGCTCTCCGGCGCGAACTCGGCCGGCAGCGCGTCGAAGAGTCGTTGCGCTTCGGGCAGCTCGGCCGGCGCGGCCAGCACCAGCCAGCGGGTCTCGGTCAGCCGCGCCGCGTGACGGTGGGCGAACTCGAGTTCCGCCTCGAAGTCGCCCGCCAGACCGAGTACCACGACCGCGGGCGTCGCCGCCTCTGCGAAGGTGCGCAAATCACCGGGATGCCCGCTCGCCAGCGGCTCGCCGAGCGTCTCGACCCACGCGCTGCGCGCGCGTTCCTCGCGGTGGACGATCCAGAGCGTCGGCATGACCCCCTCTGGATTGGCAATCCCCGTGCCAATCTCCCCCACCGGGGGGCGACCGGCAGCTCGCACCGGAACCACCCGGGCATCCTGCCGAAACCACCGCTCGGCGCCGAGCCGGGAAGGCTCGCCGCCAGCGCGCCTGCCCCCCTCGAGCCACCCAAAGTGGGTAAGCTCCGGGCGCCTTGCTGCCCCGTCGCCCCTCTGCGAGAGTGGGAGCTCACGATCCTCTACCGGAGTCCAGCGTGGCCGTGATCGACAGCGGGCCCCGGGTCCGTCTGCGGAACTGGTTCGAGCGCCCGTACGACGACGCGATCGCCGCGGCGCGCACCTGCTACTCGGCGCGGGTGGTGGAGGCGGACGAGGTCACCGACCGCCAGCGGCGCAACATCGGCCCGCTCACCTTCCAGGGCGGTCACCACACGGTCTATCAGCACGCGACCTTCGAGTTCGCGCTCTCCGGGGTGTCGCGGCAGCTGGTCTGGTGTTTTCTTCACGCCTTTCCGTTCTACAACACCGAGCAGCAGAGCCAGCGCTACGTGCGTCTCGACCAGGTGGCCGCCCACGTCCCGCCCGGCCTCGCCGGCGAGGCGCGCGACCTGTTCACCCGCTCCGTGGAGGATTCCTGGCGGGCGTACGCGGAGCTGAGCGAGCGGCTCGTGCCGCTGACCCACGGGATCCTGTCGGAGCTGTGGCGGCTGAAGGACCGCCAGAACCAGGCCTTCGGACGGAGCGTGGCGCGCGAGGCCGAGAAGAAGTCGATCGAGACCGCGCGCTACGTGATTCCGATCGCGTGCCACACGGCGATGGTCTACACGGTCTCGGGCATCGTGCTCCATCGGCTGCGCCGCATGGCCGGCGCCTGCGATGCACCCGACGAAGCTCGCGACGTGGTAGGACGCATGATCGCTGCGGTGGAGCGGGTCGATCCGGCCTTCTTCCGCGAGATCGGCGATCCGTCGCTCGCCGACGAGGAGATCGTCGAGAACGCGATCGCGGTGCCGGGGCTCGGCGACCTGGCCGCCCTCGAGGCCTTCGACAAGTCGCTCGGCGGGCGGCACGCCCGGCTGGTGGACTACGGCGCCCGCGCCCCCCAGGTGGTGGCCGACGCCGTGCGGCGCATCGTGGGGCGGGCGGACCTGCCCGACGACGAGGCGCTGGCGCTGGCGCTCGATCCGGCCCAGAACCGCTACCGGCTCGATACCCTCAACGTCTCGGCCCACGCCCCGGTGATGCGGGCGCTCGAGCACGCTCACTACACCTTCCGCAAGCGGCTCTCCCACACCGCCGATTCCCAGGACCAGCGCCACCGCATGGTGCCCGGCTCGCGGCCGCTGCTGTCGCGGACGGTGCCGGGCAGCGTGGACGTCCTGGAGCCCGAGCTGATCCGCCAGGACCCGGATTGCCAGCGGATCTTCCGGGAGGCCACCGAGGCGGCCTGGGAGGCCCGCTCGCGACTGCTGGCACTGGGCGTGAAGCCGCAGCTGGCGCTCTACGTCCTACCCAACGCGCTGGCGGTGCGTTTCGAGGAGTCGGGCTCGCTGCTTCACCTGCTCCACAAGTGGACCATGCGCACGTGCCTGAACGCGCAGCGCGAGATCTACGAGGCGTCCATGGACGAGGTCGATCAGGTCCGAGCGGTGCATCCCGAGCTCACCCGCCACGTGGGCCCGCCCTGCTTCGTGCGCACCGGGCTGGCGAGACCGCGCTGCACCGAGGGGAGCCACTTCTGCGGAATCCCGGTGTGGCGCACCTTCCCCGACGTGGAGCGGAAGATCTAGCCGTGTGCCGCAACGCGCGGATCGCCGTCGGACTCGCACTGGCCGCGCTGCTTCTCGCGGCCGAGCCCGCCGCTGCGCTGACCGCATCGGAGCTCGAGGGCACCTGGTACGTGCTCGTCCACTACCAGGATTCCGCGACCGCCCACCCGGACGCCTGGCGCTGGGACGACCGCATCTGGGTCTTCGAGCGCGAAGGCGACGCCCTGAGCTGGACCGAGTATCCGATCGTCGTCTTCTCCGATTCGAGCGGACGCTTCGAGAGCCTGGGCGGCAACCGGGCCTCGCGTGTGCTCGAGGCGTGGGAGCCGAGCGAGACGCAGCTCGCCAACATTCGGAGCGGTCTCGAGGTTAATCCGCGCGGTAGCAAGTCGAAGCGCTTGACGCGCCAGGGCGACGGCTGGATCTCGGGCGGCGCTCCCATGGCCCAGAGCGCGTCGGTGATCACCTACAACGAGGAGTGGACCATCGAGGAAGTGGAGACGTCTCCCGTCTTCGGCCGCGCCGACTTCTTCGGCTCGGGGCGCTCGGACAGCCTGGAGGGTCGCACCCTGTACCGCACCGAGAAGGTGGGGGACGACGAGCTCAGCGGGGAATACGCCCGCGATGAGAGTCGCCGGGGACGCTTCCGCATGATGCGCGCCGGCGGCACCGGCACCGTCAAGGGAAGCGGTCGGACCCAGAGCGAGCGCGCCTGGGACGTGATGGTGCGCAACGCCGCGTCGAACCTCAACGAGGACGATCTGCAGGCGTTCTCCAGCGGCCGCAGCGCTGGCGAGGAAGTGGACGAGGAGGTGCGTCTCGACGTCCGCCAGCAGATCCGCCGCGACGTGGAGGAGAGCTTCCGCGCCCAGGGTCAGGACCCGAACCAGTTCCGCGGGCGCGTCGAGCAGCTGACGCGCAAGATCGAGCGGCAACTGCTCGACGAGGGCAAGAGTGTCGCCGAGGTCCAGCAGATGCTCCAGAACGGTGAGATCAGCCTCGACTGAAGCCGCGGTCGGCGGCGCGCGCCGCGCGGACCCCGGCGATCTGGAGCGGCTGCTGCCGCTCTGGCGCGACCTCATCGATCATCACGCCGATCGCGATCCGGCGTTCGCGACCGATTCCGGCGCCGCTCCCGCGCTGCGGCAGGCCGCGTCGGCGGCACTGCGTGACGCCGATGCCGCGATCTTCGTGTGGGACGCCGGTGGCGTCCTCGGCGGTTTCTGCGCGGCGCGCGTCGCGCCGGCCCCGCGCGGAGTCCGCGAGCGAGCCCGGGCCGAGATCAGCGAGATCGCGGTGCAGGACGGGCTGCGGCGGCGCGGCGTGGGTCGAGCGCTCGCGCTCGCGGCGCTCGACTGGGCGGCGGCCCGCGGCGCCGTGCGCGCCGAGGTCCGCGTGTCGGCGCGCAACCAGGAGGGGCAGGGTTTCTGGCGCGCCCTCGGCTTCGGCGACTTCGTGGACGTGCTCGAACGCCGGCTGTAGATTTCGTCGGTGACGTCGGGCCGCGCGGTCCGCCACCGATCCACACCTGCCGAGGAGTGCTGCGATGGCCCCCCAGAAGCTCAACCCCCTGGCCGAGGCGTTGAACGCGCAGCTCGCCGAGGCCGCGCCGCCGGTGCTCGAAATGCTTTCGAAGCTGGGTCGGCGCCTCTACTTCCCGAAGGGCATCCTGTCGCAGACGGCCGAGGCGAAGGCCAAGGCCCATCGCTTCAACGCCACCATCGGCATCGCCACCGAGGGCGACGGCCCGATGTACCTGCCGTCGATCCACCGCTCGCTGCGCGACGTGGCGCCGGCCGACGCCTATACCTACGCGCCGCCGGCCGGTCGTCCGCTTCTGCGCGAGCGCTGGCGCGCCAAGCAGCTCGCCGAGAACCCGTCGCTCCAGGGCAAGGCCTTCGGCCTGCCGATCACCACCAGCGCACTGACCCACGGTCTCTCGCTGGTGGGAGATCTCTTCGTCGACGCCGGCGACCGCATCCTGCTGCCCGACCAGCTCTGGGGCAACTACCGCCTCACCTACGAGGTGCGCCTCGGCGCCGAGATCGCGACCTATCCGTTCTACGCGGGCGAGGGTTTCAACGTCGAGGCGTTTGCCGACGCGCTGGCGGCCCAGGGCGAGCAGCGCGAGAAGCTGATCGTGTTGCTCAACTTTCCCAACAACCCGACCGGCTACATGCCGACCGTCGTCGAAGGGGAGGCCATCGCCGACGCGCTCGAGGCGCAGGCCAGGCGCGGCACCCGGATCGTGGCGGTCACCGACGACGCCTACTTCGGGCTCTTCTACCATCTGGGTTCGCCCTCGATGACCGAGTCGCTCTTCGGCCTGCTCTGCAACCGGCACCCGAACCTGCTCGCGCTCAAGCTCGACGGAGCGACCAAGGAGCTGTTCGTCTGGGGCTTGCGGTGCGGTTTCCTCACCGTGGGCCCCGGTGATGCCGCCACGGCCGAGACGGTTTGCGCGGTGATCGACGCCAAGGCGCGCGGTGCCATCCGGGGCGCCATCTCGAACAGCCCTCAGCTCTCGGAGACCCTGGTGGAGCGGGCGCTCGACACCGCATCGATCGCCGACGAGCGCAAGGAGAAGGCGGAGACGTTGCGGGCGCGCGCCACGCGCGTATACGAGATCGTGCATCGACCGGCCTATCGCGAGAGCTTCGCGCCGTATCCCTTCAACAGCGGCTACTTCATGTGCGTGGCGGTGAAGGGGGTAGACGCCGAGAAGCTGCGGGTGCATCTGCTCGACAAGTACGGGGTGGGATTGATCGCGACCAGTCCCAGCGACATCCGGGTCGCATTCAGCTGCCTCGAGCTCGAGGAGATCGAGCCGGTGTTCGAGACCCTGCACAAGGCGATCCAGGAGCTTCAGTAGCGCGGCGTTACTGCGAGGAGCTCGAGACCCGTTCCACGATCTTCACCAGGGCGCGGATGCCCTTCTCCAGGTTCTCGATCGAGATGCGCTCGTTGGCGCCGTGGATGCCGCGGGTCTCCGCGGGCGGCAGCCAGCGCGGCACGAAGCCGTAGGCGACGATGCCCAGCTCGCGGAAGTAGTGCGCGTCGGTGAAGCCGGCGATCACCCGCGGCACCACCAGCGCGCCGGGATCGATCTCGTTCGCGACCGATTCGATCGCGCGGAACAGCTCGCTATCCGGACTCGAGCTCGCGGTGTCGAAGCTCAAGAGTGACTCGATCTCGATCGAGGGGTCGCCGATGATGCCGTGCAGCTGCTCGAGGAAATCGCCACAGCCATGCCCCGGCAGCAGGCGCACGTCGAGCTCCGCGTAGGCTTCCGCCGGCACCACGTTGGTCCGCACACCGGCCCGCAGCACCGTGATCGTCACCGTGTCGCGCACCAGCGCGGCGCGCGCTCCGTCGGCCAGGAAGCGCTGGCGGAACTTCGCGTCCGCGCGCAGCGCAGCGCCCAGCCGCTGGTAGTAGGCGCGGTCCTCGGCATCGGCCAGCGGGGCCAGTGCCGCGAACATGCGCTCGACCTCGGGGATGACGACGATCGGCACCTCGACGTTGCGCACCCGCTCGAGCGCCGCCACCAGCCGTGGCACCGCGCCGCCGCCGTCGGCGGTGGAGGCGTGGCCCGGCGTGCCCCGCGCCCAGAGCCGCGTCCAACAGGGCGCCTTCTCGGTGATCGAAACGCCCCAGATGTTGGGCCGCCCGCCTTCTCCGAGCAGGATGCCGCCGCCTTCGGTCAGCAGGAACTCGGCGCCCCCCAGCAGGTGGGGCTGCTTGCGGACCAGGTAGCCGGCGCCGTCGCGACCGCCGGTCTCTTCGTCGGGGGTGGCGAGCAGGATGACGTCGCGGGCCAGCGGCTCTTGCCGCCGCGCCAGCTCCACCAGCGCCAGGGCCTGCACCACGGCGACCCCCTTGGCGTCGAGCGCCCCCCGTCCCACCACGTAACCGCCGGCCACCAGGCCCTGGAAGGGGTCCACGGCCCATCCCTCGTCGCCGGCCGGCACCACGTCCAGGTGGGACAGCAACACGATCGGGCGCTGCTCGCCCGAGCCCGGGATCCGGGCCCAGGCCGCGCCGCGCCGCTCTCCGGGCGTCTCGATCAGACGGCTCTCGACGCCCTGGTCGCGCAGGAAGTCGACCAGCAGCGCCGCCACCTCCTCCTCCCCGCCGGGAGGGTTCACGGAGTCGATGCGGATCGCCCGTGACAGCAGCTGGGCCGCGGATCCTCCTGGATCGGCAAGGGGATCGGGGCCATTCCTGCCGCTGAAGGGCCACACCCCCAGGGCCGTCGATGGCACTAACAGGGACAGAGCGAGAAAGAGGAGGATTGCGGTCGGCGAGCTGCTGGGGAATCCCCTCACGACGCGCGCCGGGCCGGTCTGAGAAGCCGTGCGAGCTGGATGGGGTTCTCCGGGACCCCCAGGCGGTCGCGTAGATGACAGGGCTGTAACCACTGCGGCCTCATGCGCACGCAGCTGGTGACCGAATTGGCTAACTATAGCGGCCATCTCCCCGAGGTTGAGCGGTGCCCCAGGAAGAAGAGTGGAACACGGGCCGGCGCGTGCCGGGCGTCGAGATCCGGACTGTGCTGTTGGCCGGCGTGGTCGGAGCGGCACTTGCACTCGCCTTCTGGCCTCTGCTCCGCGCCCAGCCCAGTGAGGCCTCGGGCGCCGCGCAGGCGCCCCTGGTGGCGGCTGCTGCCGACGCCTTCGAAGCGGCCGCACTCGAGTCGGCACCCCAGCTTCCGCCGCGCATCTGGCGCGACGACTACGCGCAGATCACGCGGGCGACGGTGCTGGGCCTGCCGGTCCTGCTCTTCGATCCCGAGGCGCACGCCGACCTGTTGCCGATCCCCGAGGTGATCTCGGGCGTGCTCGGCTCCGGCGACTCGCTGGCCGGCTACCTGGCCCTCCGCGGCGTCGATCCCGTGACGGTCCTGACCATCGAACGCGAGATGCGTCCGCTCTACGACTTCCAGCGCGCCCAGCCCGGCCAGCGCTTCGAGCTCTACCTCGACACGGACGGCACGCCGATCCGCTTCCGCTACGTCGCCTCGGTGCGGGAGAGCTACCGGCTCGAACGGATCCAGGGCGGCTTCCACGTGATGCGCGAAGAGGTCCCGCTGATCCGGCGCCGCGCCAAGCTGGCCGGGATCGTGACCTCCACGCTCTACGATTCGATCCGCGATCTGGGCGAGTCGCCCCAGCTCGCCGCCGACTTCACCGCGATCTTCGCCTGGGACGTGGACTTCTCGCGGGCAGTCCGGCCGGGCGACGAGTTCCGCATCCTCTACGAGCGCAACTACTTGAAGCAGTCCGACGGACGCGAGGTCTACCACGGGCCCGGTCGGATCCTGGCGGCCCGCTATCGGGGTTCGGCGAACGACCTGACCGCCGTCTACTACGAGGCCTCGCCCGACCGCGGCGGCTACTACCGGCCCGACGGCTCCTCGGTGAAGCGCAAGTTCCTGGCGGCGCCGCTCAAGTACAGCCGCATCAGCTCGTCCTATACCCACGCCCGCTTCCATCCGATCCTGAAGATCAACCGGCCGCACTACGGCATCGACTACGCCGCGCCCGCCGGGACGCCGGTCTGGTCGGTCGCGAACGGCACGGTCATCCACAAGGGCTGGTCGCGCGGCTTCGGGCGGCTGGTGAAGGTCCGCCACTCGGACGGCTACGTCTCCTACTACTCGCACCTGTCGCGCTACGCGCCGGGTCTCAAGGTGGGCCAGCGGGTGCAGCAGCAGGAGCAGCTCGGTTTCGTCGGGTCGAGTGGCCTGGCCACCGGGCCGCACGTCTGCTTCCGCATCCAGAAGAACGGCGCCTATGTCAATCCGTCGCGGTTGCGCTCGCCGGCGGGCGATCCGATCCCGGCCGACCAGAGCGAGATCTTCGCGGCGGTGCGAGACCAGCGTCTGAGCGAGCTCGGCCCCGGCACCCTGGTGGCCACCGAAGAGGCGCTCTGAGCCCGAGCGGCGCTGCTGCCCCTCCCACATCCGTCGGCTTCCAGCGAGCCATCTGCCGCCCCCGGCCGCTACCGGCCGTCCGGGTGATGTGCAAGCATCCGACCATGGATCGGAGCGCCGCGACCTCCCCGGGCGCCTCCGAGGCGCTGCGCCAGAAACTCGCCGACGTGGGTGAGAGCCTGGGAAGCCGCGAAGCGGCCCATGGAGCAGCTCTCGAGCAGGCCCGCAAATGCATCGACGCCCTTCGGCAGCTGGTCGCCGACGGGCTCGAGAGCTTCCACGCCGCGGCCGAGCGCGCGGGGGCGCCGCACCTGCGCATCGCGCTCTCCGACGTCCGACTCGACGACAAACACGTGCGCGCCCTCGAGTTCGAGCTGCGCCGCGGGCGCCACGTCGGCATCGTCACCGTGAAGAGCCGCGGCGACGTCACCCTGGTCGGGCCCTTCCGTTACGGCAGGACCGAGGGCCCCTGTCGCACCTTCCCGGCCGACGCCACGACGGAGATCCACGCTGCCCTCGGCGACTTCCTGGCGAGCTTCCTCGAAGAGGCCGCCACACCGTGAGTCTCGACCGCCGCGCTTCGCGCGAGATGGAGCGCCCCATCCAGAGTCGATCCGACATGATCGACTACTTCCGCTCCGGCGAGAAGCCGCGCGCGCAGTGGCGCGTCGGCATCGAGCACGAGAAGTTCGGGATGCAGCAGGGCACCTGGGCACCGGTGCCCTACGGCGGCGAGCGCGGCATCGAAGCGCTGCTGCGACGCATCGCCGGCAACCCGGGCTGGGAGGCGATCCTCGAGGACGGACACGTGATCGGTCTCGACGGCCAGGGCGGCATCACGCTCGAACCCGGCGCCCAGGTCGAGCTGAACGGCCCGCCGGTCACGGCGATCCGGGAGATCTGCGCGCAGTTCCACCGCCACCTGGCCGAGCTGCGCAAGATGTCGGAGCCCCTGGGCATCGTGTGGGTGGGGCTGGGCGTCCACCCGCTTCATCCGGTGAAGGACCTGCCCCGCGTACCCCGCGAGCGCTACCGGATCATGCGCGAGTATCTACCCACCCGCGGCGAGCTGGCGCTCGACATGATGCACGCCAGCGCCTCGGTGCAGGTGAGCTTCGACTTCGCCGACGAGGCCGACATGGTCGACAAGATGCGCACCGGACTGGGGGTGACGCCGTTGGTGGGCGCGATCTTCGCCAATTCGAGCATCAGCGAGGGCCGGCCGAGTGGCTTCGTGTCCCGACGTCTCGAGGTCTGGCGTCACACCGATCCCGATCGCACCGGTCTGATCCCGTTCGTCTTCGACGAGGGCTTCGGCTACGAGCGCTATCTCGAGTGGGCGCTCGACGTGCCGATGTTCTTCATTTTGCGCGAGAGCGGCTACCGGGCGATGGACGGGATGACCTTCCGCCGCTTCCTCGAGAGCGGCCTCGACGGTGAGCGCGCCACGCTTGCCGACTTCGATCGCCATCTGACCACGCTCTTTCCCGAGGTGCGGCTCAAGCGCATCCTCGAGATGCGCTGCGCCGACGCGGTACCGCCGGACCTGCTGTGCACGATCCCCGCGCTGTGGAAGGGCCTGCTCTACGACGACGAGGCCCGCGGCGCCGCGCGGGCCCTGGTCGCCCGCTGGAGCCCCGAGCAGCGCGCGGCGCTGTGGAGCGACGTGGCCCGGAGCGGCCTGGCGGCGCGCACGCCCGACGGACCGCTGCTGCCACGCGCCCGCGAGCTGGCCGCCCTCGCTCGGAGCGGGCTGCGGCGTCTGGCCCGGGAGCACCCGGATCTGGGCGATCCCGGCGAAGAGGGCTTCCTCGATCCGCTCGACGAGCTGCTCGAGCGGGGAAAGAGCCCCGGGGAGATCGTGCTGGAGCGCTGGGCCGGAGAGTGGAACGGCGAACTGGATCGCTTGATCGACTACGCGCGTTACTGATAGAGTCCCGCCCGACTCCGCCCGCACCCGAGGAGGCCCCACCATGGCCACGTCCGACAAGATCAAGATCTCCTTCACGCTCGACGACGAGGACCTGGCCTACTTCCGCAAGCTGTTCCGCAGCGCGCGCAAGCAGGCCGCCCAGCAGGACGAGAAGGCCATCGTCAAGGCCGTGGAGAAGCTGATCCGGGAGGTGCGCGACTCGAAGCGGGTGCCTGGCTTCATCAGCGAGGCGGTCGTCGTCCTCGAGGACATGATCGAGATGCTGCGGGACGAGGAGTACGCCCTCCCGAAGAAGCAGCGCACCGAGGTGGGCGCCGCCCTCAGCTACTTCGTCAATCCCGAGGACCTGATTCCCGACCAGATCCCCGGTCTCGGCTTCCTCGACGACGCCATCATGATCAAGATCCTCGAGGCGGAGTTCACCCACGAGCTGAAGGGCTACCGCAAGTTCCGCAAGTTCCGGACCGGCTCCGAGCAGCGCCCCTGGACCTCGGTGGCGAAGGGCCGCCGCAGCCAGCGGCTGAGTGAATACCGCACCCGGGTGCGCGCCGAGATCGACGAGAAGACGCTGATCGACTACGGGAAGAAGGTGCGCGCCGAGGTCGAGAAGAAGAACAAGGGACGAATCTTCTCCTTGAGGTAGGCCGCTCCTCGAGGTGATCACCGCCTGCCGTGTCGCCCATGACGCCCCCGCGCTCTCGCATTCTCATCGTCGACGACGAGGAGGCCATCCTCGAGACGATGACGTTCACCTTCGAAGAGGACTACGAGGTCCTCACCGCCGGGAGCGCGCATCGCGCGCTCGAGCTGCTCGACGAGCATGCCCCGGTGGCGGCGGTGATCACCGACCAGCGCATGCCGGAGATGACGGGCGTCGAGTTCCTGAAGACGGTCTACGAGAGCCACCCCAACACCACCCGGATCATCCTGACGGGCTACGCCGACGGCGATGCCATGGTGCAGGCGATCAACGAGGGCCACGTCTACGCCTACGTCTCGAAGCCCTGGGAGCCGGACGAGCTGAAGCAGCTCGTCCAACGCGCGGTCGAGCTGCACGACCTGCGCATGCGCAACGACCAGCTCCTGGTCGATCTCCAACAGGCCAACGTATTCCTCGAGGCGGCCATCGACGAGCTGCCGATGGGTGCGCTGGTGGTGGACGCCCACCATGTGCTGCGCGCCGCCAACCGGCCGGCGCGCGAGTATCTGGGCCTGAAGCGCGACCCGGTCGGGCTCGGCCTGCGCGACGTGCTCTCGGAAGGCGCCCTGGAGGAGATCCGGGCCGCCGCGGACCGCATGGGCGGCGATCACAGCGGTCCCTACGAGGAGCTCGAGCTCGACGTCGGCGCCATCGCGTTGCGGCTCCGGGTGTCGGCGCGCGCGCTCTCGGACGCGTCCGGCGCGCCGATCGGTCGCGTGATCCTGCTGCGTGAGATCTCCCACGAACCGCTGCGCCGCCGCTTCGAGGAGATCCTCCACGAGATCCAATCGGCGCCCGATTCGCTGCGCGAGCCGCTGGAGCGCGCCCAGAAGGAGCTGGCGAGCTTCGCGGGCAAGCTCGACCAGAGCGGCATCGAGTCGCCCGGCATGGCGGAGCTCAGCGAGCGCGTATCGCGCACGCGCACGGCGCTCGAGAACTGGCTGGCCGTGGACGACGCCTTCGCCCGCGAGAGCTATCCGGACGCGCGGCGCCTGGTCGAGCGGATGCGGGTGGCCCAGTCGCGCTGGCCGCTGCCCGAGCAGGTGCCGGAACGGGTGCGCGCGCTCCACCGGACCGTCGAGCGCTACTACGAAACCGGGGAGAGCCCTGGAAAATCTGCCCTCTGAAACCCCGCGTCCCACCGGCGTAGCCCGTCTCGAAGTCAGCGCCGAGCGCCTGTCGCAGCGGCTGCGCTTCACCTGGGCCTTCCACGCGCGCGAGGTGCGCTTCGAGCGCGCCACCGATACGGGCTGGGTGTCGCTCTTCCCCGAGGTGTACTCGTTCCATCTCGACCGCCACGAGCCCTTCGAGCTCTACCTCCAGCTCGAGGATCTTTGGTCCGATCCGCACCGGCTCGGCGAGGCGGCCACCCGGCGCGACGCCCAGGACCTGGTGCGCCGGCTGCTGGCCCTGGCGCCCGCCTATCTGGAGGGGGTGCTGCGCTCGCTGGCGGCGGACGAGCGGTTCAGTGACGAAGGGCTCGCGCGCCTCCACGGCGACGCCCTGGTGCTGATCCGCGCTCTCCACCGCCTGGTGCTCGAGAAGGAGCTCGGCGGGCCGGGCGAGAACCGCTTCACCGCCGCCCACCTGCGCAAGCTGGCCTGGCTCTCGGCGCGGGAGCTGGTGGGGGCCCGCGTCTCCGACGCGGAGCTCGAGAGCTGGCTCTCCGAACCGCGCGACGCGACACCCCTTTCGGACCGGGGATTGCTGCGCGCCGCCGCCGGCGACGGGAACGGGGCACGGCTGCTACCGCTGGCCGAGGTTGCCTACCACGCCTGGCTGGAGGACGTCTGTCTCGACGAAGGACGGGTTCCCTTCGACACCGAACGGGCGCCCTTCGAGACCCTGGAGCAGGAGATCCTCGACGCGGTGGTCGTGGGCGACGATCTCGAGCTGCGGCGCGCCAGCGGCCTGTCCCCGTTCCTGCGCCGCAAGGGCAACCGGGATTGCATGCGATTGCTGCGCAAGCTCGAGGTGTGGTTCCTGCGCCAGTACGACGTGCCGCGCGCCGCCGCCGTGATCCGCCACGCCGGAAACCTGAAGCACGGCATCGAGAGCGACGGCGTGCTGACGCGTCACTCCACCCGCAACTACCTGGTCGCCATCGGCCTGCTGGTGTCGCCGTTCCTGGGCGCCGCGGTGGCCTACGAGCGGGCACCGCTCTTCTTCGACGTACTCTGTTCCCTCGACGCCCTGCTCGTGATCGCGACGATGCTCTGGTACCTGCTCTACCAGTTCGTGTGGCGCAAGGACCTGGCGTTCTTCCACTCCTCGGTGCCGCGCATCGGGGCCGGCATCATCGTCGGCTACCTGCCCGTGTTCCTGATCGACGAAGTCTGGGACCTGGCGCGTCAGCCCTGGCTTCCCCTAGGGGTGATCGTGGCGCTGCTGGGCTTCGCGACGCTGCTCTACCTCCACGTGGAGGTGAGCCGTCGCATCGCCCAACCGGAGCTGGCCTTCGCGCGCGCCCGCCGGATCTTCGTGCTCGGCGTACTCCAGGCCCTGGCGCTCGGTCTGACCATGACCACCCTGCTGGGAAGCTTCATGGTGACGCGCACCTGGAGCCGTGACGGCGAGCTGGGCATGGAGGCCTTGCGCGCCGCCATACCGACCTTCGCCGACCAGCTGCCCCGCATCGTGGGTGTGGCGCCGATCTACGTCTTCCCCACCGCGATCCTGCTGATGACCTTCCTGTCCTTCTTCATCGGCACCTTCCTGCAACTGCTCTGGGAAGAGATCGCGATCACCGAGCCGCTCTGAAGCGGCGGGTCACCCGGGTAGCCCCTCCGGCATCCCACTCGCTACCCTGCGCGCCGGAGGACCCGATGGCTTCGATCCTCATGTACACCAAGCCGGACTGCCCGTACTGCGACATGGCCAAGCGCCTGCTCGAGGCCAAGGGCCAGCGGTGGACCGAGATCGACGTCGAGGCGGAGCCGGCGCGTCGCGACGAGATGGTCGAGCGCAGCCGTCAGCGCACGGTGCCCCAGATCTGGATCGGAGAGCGCCACGTGGGCGGCTTCGACGACCTGGCCGAGCTCGAGCGCAGCGGCGAGCTGGACGCGCTGCTGGGTACGAAGGCCGCGGAGGCCGGCGCGCCGGCCGAACGCGTCAAGGTGGTGATCGTCGGCAGCGGCCCCGCCGGCTACACGGCCGCGCTCTACGCGGCCCGCGCCGAGCTGGCGCCGGTGGTGGTCGGTGGCCTGATGGCGGGTGGTCAGCTCATGCTCACGACCGACGTCGAGAACTATCCGGGCTTTCCCGAAGGTGTCACCGGTCCCGACATGATGGAGCGCTTCCAGAAGCAGGCCGAGCGCTTCGGCAGTCGGGTCCTGATGGAAGACGCCACGCGCATCGATCTTTCGAAGCGCCCGTTCCGGGTCGAGACCGAGAGCCACGCCTTCGAAGCGGACGCGGTGATCCTAGCGACCGGCGCCTCGGCCAAGTGGATCGGCCTCGAATCCGAGACGCGGCTGCAGAACCGCGGCGTCTCCGCCTGCGCCACCTGCGACGGCGCGCTCTACAAGGGCAAGCCGATGGCGGTGGTCGGGGGCGGCGACACGGCGATGGAGGAGGCGCTCTTCCTGGCGCGCTATGCCACCCGCGTGACCGTCGTCCATCGCCGCGACGAGCTGCGCGCCTCCAAGCTCATGCAAGAGCGCGCGCTCGCCCACGACAAGATCGAGTTCGCCTGGAACTCGGAGGTGGAGGAGGTGCTGGGCGACGACTTCGTCACCGGCCTGCGCCTGCGCGACACCCGAAGCGGCGAAACCCGTGAGCTGGCCGTGGAGGCGCTCTTCGTCGCCATCGGCCACGAGCCCAACACCGCGCTGGTGCGCGGGCAGCTCGAGCTCGATCCGGTGGGGTACATCAAGGTCGAGTCCGGGAGCACGCGCACTTCGGTGGAGGGCGTCTTCGCCTGTGGCGATGCGACGGACCCGGTGTACCGCCAGGCGGTGACGGCGGCTGGAACCGGCTGCATGGCGGCGATCGATGTCGAGCGCTGGCTTGCGGCCCAGGGCGTCGAATAGGCGCGCGGAAGCAGACGGGCACTCGCCATGGCGCTGACACAGGACCGTCTCGAGCGGCTGATCGCTCACTCGCCCGACGTGGTGGTGGCAACGGACCGGCATGGCACGGTGGTCTACTGCAACGACGGCGCCAGCCGCATCCTCGGCTACGAGCAGAAGGAAGTGCTCGGCGTCTTCGTCGGCGAGCTCTATCCCGACGTCGACGAAGCCAAGCGGGTGATGACGGCCATGCGAGGCGCCGAGCACGGCGGCGTGGGCGTGGTGGAGACCTTCCAGACCGAGTTCCTCTCCAAGGACGGCGAGCGCATCCCCGTCGCCATCTCGGGCACGATCCTCTACGACGAACGCGGCGACGAGGACGGGACCATCGGCTTCGCCAAGGACCTGCGCGAGATCCTGCGCAAGGACCAGCTCGCCACCCTGGGCGAGGTGGCGATCGGCCTCTCCCACGAGATCAACAACCCGCTGGCGGTGATCCTGAACCAGGCGGAGCTGCTGGAGCGCGACGTGCTGCGGCTGGCGGGCGAGAAGGACGCCTCGGTCGAGATGGAGCGCATCGATGCCCTGCGCCGCGAGACTGCCCGCATCAGCGAGATCCTGGAGCGGCTGGGACAGATGGCCCAGGGCGACCGCTACGAGACCGTCGACTACATCGGACCGGCCCGCATGATCGACCTGCGCGGCCGGCGCATCGGCGACCGTCCCCAGGAGGCGCAGCTCGTGGGCGCCCGCATCCTGGTCGTGGACGACGACCTGGGCATCCGCCAGAGCCTGGCGGAGATCCTGCGCGGCGAGGGCTGCGAGGTCGAGACCGCCGCCGACGGCAGCGAAGCACTGAGCCACCTCGAGTCGAAGCCCTTCGACGTGGTGCTCTCGGACGTGGTGATGCCGAAGATGGACGGCTACGAGCTGTTCTGCGCCGTGCGCGAGCGCTACCCCGAGCTGCCCGTGCTGATGATGACCGCCTTCCACTACGACCGCGATCACGTCATCAAGCGCAGTCGCCTCGAGGGGCTCGAGGGCGTGCTCTTCAAGAAGCCGGTGGATCCCGAGCGTCTTCGCTCGGTGCTGATCGAGGTGCTCGGCGCGCGCAGCGTCTGAGCGCGTTCACGGCGCATCGGCCGCGGGCGTCCGCGCCGCACACACCGCCACCACGCGGCGAGCGCCCGCCGCGCGCAGCGCCCGCGCTGCCTCCTCGAGCGTGCTGCCGGTCGTGACCACGTCGTCTACGAGCGCCACACAGCCCACGGCGGTGAAGCGCCGGCAGGCGCGGAAGGCGCCGGACACGTTGCGCCGCCGCGCGCGCCGGTCGAGACCGGTCTGGCTCGCCGTGGCGCGCACCTGCTCGAGCGCGCGCTGCTCCGCACGCACACCAGTCGCACTCGAAAGACGTCGAGCCAGCAGCGCCGCTGGATGGAAGCCCCGCTCGCGCAGGCGCCCGACGTGGACCGGTACCGGCACCCACAGGTCCGGCGTCGGGTCCGGAAGCCGCCGCGCCGCGTCGAGCAGCAGCGCCGCCACCACCGCCGCCGGCCCGGGATCGAGCCCGGCCAGTCCCTTCGGCGGGTACTTGAAGCGGTGCACCCAGCCGGCCGCCGCGTCGGCGTAGACCACCTCGGCCATCAGCGCTGCCAGCGGCGAGCGCCTGGTCGCACAGCCCGGACACAGGGCCTCCGCGCCGCCGATCCGCGCCTGGCAGCGAGCGCAGCCACCCGCCGGCAGCCGCGGCAGAGCGGCGTCGCAGGACCCACAAAGCACACCTTCGACCAACGCGCGGCCGCAGCCCGCACAGGCGGGCGGCAGCAACAGGTCGACCAGAGCGCGCCAGAGCTCGGTCAGCGGGGGCCTCCGCGGGACCGCGGGGCGAGCGCGTCAGTCCGGGACGATCAGCGTGTGCCCGGTCATCTCTTCGGGCACCGGGAGGCCCAGCAGCTCGAGGACGGTCGGGGCCAGGTCGGCCAGGCCGCCGTCGCGCAGGTGGCGGCCGCCGGCGTCCGCGGTCACCCAGTAGATCGGCACCGGGTTGGTGGTGTGGGCGGTGTGG